>NZ_DAMBFQ010000002.1:0-375010 GCF_032061225.1 Moraxella sp. CTOTU48841 | reverse complement strand
ATATCTGCAACCAATGCCATGCGCACATGGTTTTTGCCAGCGTTACCGCTGTTGTTTTGGTATGGGGGCGTATCGCGAGACAGGTAACGCCCTGCGAGCGCATGGATATTTAGCTGTTCATAAATTACTTTGACAAACTGCTCATCATCTTGTACCGGCAACCAAAAATAAAAACCGGCATCAGGACGGCGTAGCGGTAATTTGTCTGACAGCTTGTCCATCCACAAATCAAACTTTTGGCGATATAGTTTGCGGTTTTCTTCCACATGGGCTTCATCTTGCCACGCGGTAATCGAAGCCAGCTGATGATGAATCGGCATCGCGCAGCCTTGATAAGTGCGGTACTGGGCATACGGCGCTAGTAGCTTGGCATCACCTGCCACAAATCCTGAGCGCATGCCAGGTAGATTGGAGCGTTTTGACAGCGAATGAAACACCACGCAATTGGCAAAATCATCGCGTCCGAGTTTGGCGCAGACTTCAAGTAGTCCAATTGGTGGTACGTCAAAATATAGTTCACTGTAGCACTCGTCACTGGCTAAGATAAAGCCGTATTTATCTGACAATTCTATAAGTCGTTGCCACTGCGCCATATCCATCACCGAGCCAGTTGGGTTGTTTGGACTACACACAAAGACCAGTTGAGTCTTTTCCCAAACCTCGCTTGGCACGCTGTCATAGTCACCGACAAAATTATTGTCGGCGGTACAATTGACAAAATACGGCTGTCCACCAGCGAGCAGCGTCGCCCCTTCATAAATCTGATAAAACGGATTTGGCATCACCACGTAAGGTCGTTTGCTATCCTCACGGTTAAACGCCGCTTGTACAAAACTAAATAGCGCCTCACGCGTACCCATCACCGGTAACACTTGGGTGTCGGCATTTAATTGTTTGACCTGAAAACGGCGCTGAACCCAATCGGCAATCGCTTGGCGCAGCTCGGGCAAACCGTTGGTGGAGGGGTAATTTTGGATTTTAGCCAAATTGTCTTTGATGACGTCTAACACAAACTGTGGTGGCGTGTGCTGCGGCTCACCGATACCCAGTTTAATCGGGGCATAGTCTGGGTTTGGGGTGATGCCTTGTAGCAAGGTTGCCATCTTGGCAAACGGATAAGGGTGCAAAAGCTGTAATTGCGGATTCATAAGGGGTTGGCTGTCCATATATGCGAGAGAACTAATTTTAAAATACTGTGATTTTAAAATCCCGGTACTTTTAAAATACTGTGATTTTAAAAGTACCGGGATTTTAAAAATACTGTGAAAAATGAGGTTACTTTACCCCGAATCGCTGAGTTTGCCAAGATTGAACCAAAAGTTTGCTAAAAGTTGATACTCAATTAACGTTTTGAACCATGAGTTTGGGCAGTATTTCGCTCAGAGTTCCGCTCAAAAAAATGGGTAAAGGTAAGTATCAAGGTAAAAAGGGTGGGGAAAAAGCAGGTGTTTACTATATCATGCACACTGCCTTGCCAGTACCAATGCTTGTCGATTATAAGCTGGTCATGTCTGTCTAGCACTTCACCCATGCTGGCAGCAGCAATCACCGCAAATAAGGCAATAAGCCAACGGTAGCGGTGATTTTTAAAAAGTAGACTTGTGATAAGAAATACCCCAATGCCAACGTAAATATGCAGGGCATCTCGCTCTAAGCCTGTGAAGCTAACGATATGGGTTTTGATATCTTGGAATACGGAGTCGTACATAGGAAGATTAATTTTGATGAGAGGGTTGGCAGAGCATAGCGATTTTCTGCCAACGGTTAAATACGGTTTTTGTGTTGAATTATTACGCGCTTATTATTATTTAAAAAAATAACCTATATGATAAACTTGAATAATTTGTGACTTAACTAATATTAATTTAAAAATAGGTCGGATTGTGATTTTTAAGTTAACACTCTTAGTTTTGGACGAATTTTATTGCTGGTTAATTTGAAAGTAATTTCATCGAAAATTTGAAATCCGAAATCTAATGGTTGATGAAAATTACGTCCTTCTTTCTTAAGTAAAATATCAATAATTTTATTAAGTAAAATTGGTTCATCACGCTCAACAGACTCAGGTTCAGAATTATAATAGCCATTTTTACTAAACTCGATAGTATTAGCGCGATATTTCCATTCACTTAATAAACCTAATTTATGTAGATTGTAATTTAGTGCAACCAATGAAACTTTCCAATAATGTTTATAATGAATCATATTTTGCAATGATAAATTATTTGGTGCATTGCTAATGAATAAATCTTTAGGCATAAGAAAACTAGCTGCAAATCTATCAGCTTGATTTTCTTTTTCTTTCATATTTTGAAGAACATTAACATCATCACTATGTAGAATTATATGACCTAATTCATGAGCAGCATCAAATCGTTGTCTTTCAGGTGATTTAAATGTGTTTAAAAAAATAATGGGTCTGCCATCATGATAAAATGAAAAGGCATCTACTTCTTTGACTTCTAAAGGAAGTCTAAAAACTGCTATACCATGCGACTCTAAAACACCTATCATGTTCTTAATAGGTAACATTCCCAGCTTCCACTCAGCTCTCAATGTAAGTGCGGTTTTCTCTGGGTCATCAATCAAGTTATCAATATCAACATTAATACCTTTGAATTTAGGTAAATTAGAAATTTTATTATCGAAAAATTCTAATGTTTGTATAGCAAACTCGCTATATGCACGGGCGGAATTACGATATTGAGCTTTAATACGATTAAATGAACGATAAAAAATCTGTTCATCACTAACTCTTTTATCATAATTAGATTGAAAGAAACTAAAAGGCAAACCTAATTTTTCACTTAGTAAGACAATTCTTTCAAAGTCAGGTACAAAGGGTTTATTTTCATTTAAATAATTTGAAACTGTTACTTCTGTACATGAAAGAATATTAGATAAATCTTTGTTTGATAAACCTCTAAGGTCTTTTGCAACTTTTAAACGATATTTACTAAAACTTAAATTTGCTAAATTATTCATCACTACCTGTAACTTTATATCCAATATCAAATGAATCTTCATTAATCGATTCATCTGCAAATTCACTAATATATGAAGTTGATTCACCATCTTGAGTAAATATTAAACGGGACTCATGATTGATAGGGAAAATCTTATCTTCGTTTACCACATATACAGAAGTGGGTTTAGCAACTTCAAATATAAGTTCTGGGCTATCAGATTGATAAATAGCATGTCCTCTTGAGGGATAATATAGAAACCAAGTTTCAATTTCACAGTCAGGCTGATTTAATTTAATTTTTGTTTCGGTTTCACTACCTTTCGGGCAATTTGAAGAAATAGGAGCATCTATGTTTCCTATTGATTTATTTGCTGACATTACTACTAATTGAATTTTGTATTTTTCATTTATAAGAGTAGGTTGACCATTTAAACGTTCATGTTTATAACCCAAAAGTAATAATTGTTGAGCAATCGATTCATTAATATCACCCCAACGAGATATGCCACTTGCAGGATTTAAATTTGATTTATAATCAAAATTATTGTCTGCTGATTTTATAGCATCAAAAACTAACTGTGGCTCGAAACCAAACCGCTCATTTAATATTTCAACGGCTTGAGATTTAGTTATAATTTTTGTATCGTGATTTATCTCATCAATTTCAGGAAATAGTTCATACTGAGAAATTTGGAACATACTTAATTACCCTTTGGATTTTTATAAATTATAACATCAATTGATGTATGAAAAAATAAAAATTATGAAATAATTCTATTGATCCCACTCACCTTTTGAAACCCTTTTGGCAGGAGTGCACCGCGTCGACCGCGTGTACCCATAAAATTGGCAATATCCATCGGTTTGAGCGTCAACGTGCGTTTACCACTGTCCAATGACAAACTATCCCCTTCGGCAAATGTGGTGATGGCGACCACACTGTCACCGTCTTTTAAATCAATCAGCTTATTGCCTTTGCCTTTTTTCATCATCGGTAACTCAGTCAATGGGTATACCAGCAAATGCCCTGCCGAGCTGACCACGCCAACTAGCGTATCTTGCTCACCAATTTGGTGGGTTATTAAACTACAGGCGTCATCAAAATTAATCACATTTTTGCCCGCTTTTTGATTGGTATCAAGATCAGCAAAGGTGTTAATAAAGCCATACCCTTGTGAGCTTGCCATGATGAGCTTACTGTCATCTTGTCCCATCAGTACATTGACAAAACTTGCCCCGCCCGTGGGTTTTAGCAGGCTTGTGAGTGGCTCGCCTTGCCCCCGCGCAGAGGGTAAGGTATGGGCATCGAGGCGATAGCTGCGACCGGTGTTATCCATGAGATAGACTTTTTCATTGGACTTGCCTTGCGCATGGGCAAGATAGGCATCGCCCGAACGGTAATTCATATTGGCGGCATCGACATCGTGCCCTTTGGCGGAGCGAATCCAGCCTGATTTTGACACGATGACCGTCACAGGCTCGCTTGGGGTTAGGTCAGTTTCTTTAAGCGCGGTGGCTTCCGTGCGTTCTACAATCGGCGATTGGCGTTTGTCGCCATGCTCTTTCATATCGGCAGTGAGCTCTTCAATCATTAAGCCCGTCAATTTGTCTGGGTTGTTCAAGTATGCTTCGATTTGGGCTTTTTCTGTTTCTAAGTCACTTTGTTCACGTTTGAGCTCAATTTCTTCAAGGCGTGCCAATTGACGCAGACGAATATCCAAAATCGCGTTGGCTTGGATTTCGGTCAAATCATAGCGCGTCATCAATTCTGCTTTTGGGTCGTCTTCCTCACGGATGATACGGATGATCTCATCAATATGAAGATAGGCAATCAGCAAACCTGCCAAGATATGCAGGCGCTGCTCGATTTTATCTAAGCGGTATTGCAAACGGCGCGTGACAGTATCTCGGCGCACAGACAGCCATTCGGTGAGGATGGTAAGCAGTGATTTGACTTGGGGTTTGCCATTGGTGCCAATCATGTTGAGATTAACGCGGTAATTACTCTCAAGGTCGGTACTGGCAAACAGATGGCTCATCATCGGCTCGATATCAACACGGTTAGAGCGCAGCTCAAGCACGATACGGCAAGCGTTTTGGTGGTCGGATTCGTCATGGATGTCTGTTACCCAAGGCAGTTTTTTGGCATTAATTAAATTGGCAATTTGCTCAATGATTTTATTGCCGGAGATTTGATAGGGTAGCGCATCGATGATGACTAAGTTTTTTTCTTTGTCATCGACATGATAAGTAGCGCGCATTTTGTAGCTACCACGACCCGTTTTATATAGCTGTAGCAAATCCTCAGGCGAGGTGATGATTTCTGCTTTGGTCGGCAAATCGGGTGCAGGGATGTACTTTGCCAGCTCTTTTTCCGTCATTGTGGGTTTTTTAAGTAGCGCAATACAGCCTTTGACCACTTCAGACAAGTTATGCGGCGGAATATCGGTTGCCATACCGACCGCAATGCCGGTTGTGCCGTTAAGCAAGATGTTCGGTAGGCGGGCAGGCAAGGTGACGGGTTCTTGCAGGGTGCCATCAAAGTTGTCTTGCCAATCGACAGTGCCTTGACCAAGCTCGTTTAGCAAGGTATTGGCATAAGCCGACAGCTTGGCTTCGGTATAGCGCATCGCAGCGAAGGATTTTGGGTCATCGGGCGAGCCGAAATTGCCTTGACCGCTAATGAGTGGATAACGGTAGCTAAACGGTTGGCTCATCAACACCATGGCTTCATAACAGGCGGAGTCGCCATGCGGATGGTATTTACCAATGACGTCGCCGATAGTGCGCGCTGATTTTTTGGGTTTGGCGGTATTTTTGAGCCCAAGCTCGCTCATCGCATACACGATACGGCGCTGCACGGGTTTTAACCCGTCGGCAACGTGTGGCAATGCCCGGTCCATGATGACGTACATCGCGTAGTTGAGATACGCGTTTTCGGTAAATTCAGCGACTGAGCGAGTGGGGTTGTTCAAATCGTTTGGTTTGGTAATTTTTGCTACAAAGGTATCAGACATAATGGTTACTTAATCAATGACAAAAAATAAAAGAAAGTGCAAAAGAAAGAAAGTTCAAAAGAGAGATAAGAAGTATGAGGAAATATCATAAAGCTTGAGAGTAGAAAAACAAGTATTAATCCATGACATGGCAAATTTGCTCAGTTTCACGCGTCAAACTGTGTCGCAAAAACGCCTTTTAAAGATAATTGGACACTGTAGCTGCTTTAACAGTCAAATAACGGATAACTATTTCGATGCGAAATCATTTTTATCATCCCATAAGTACAGAGAATAGGCTTGAGAATTGAGTAAATATTTAGTATGTTAATAACACATTTGGCCGCGATTTTTAATATAATTTTTAGTAGTGGGATGGACCTTTTTATAAAAATTCTTTTAATTATCAATATGCTATTCGCTGATAGACCGCATACCTAAGGAAAACATTTCTCATGAATGAATCAACCACCTCAGCTCAAACCCCTGACAACAATGCCCAATACAATGCGCCTATCGATACTCCCATCGATACTATGGAAGCGCAGCCACATGCGCCAAAGCTTACCGATCATCATGAGAAACCTTGGTTAAAGACTTACCAGCATTACGGCATGAACTATAACATGCAAATGCCCGGTGACGAAGTTAACCTAATGAATGTTTTTGAAAAGAATTTCGAACAATTCAATGGAAGTGATGCCTTTGTGTGCATGGGTAGTAGCATGACCTATCGTCAGCTAGATACTTACAGCCGCCAAATCGCGGCATATTTGCAGGGATTGGGTCTACAAAAAGGCGATACCGTTGCGGTGATGATGCCAAATATCTTGCAATACCCCGTGTGTATGATTGGTATCATCCGCGCAGGTTTTATCTTGGTCAATGTCAATCCACTATACACCGCTCATGAATTAGCGCATCAGTTAGAAGACTCGCAAGCCAAAGCGTTATTTATCGTTGAAAACTTTGCCAAAACCTATCAAGATATCGGCAAAAAAATGGTTGATCACGTTATCGTCTGTTCAATCGGTGATTTGATGGGTACGTTCAAAGGTATGCTCGTCAATACCGTGGTCAAATATGTCAAAAAAGCCATTCCAGCTTGGCAAATTGACGGGCATGTGACCTTTAAGAGTGTGATCAAGCAAGCTTCTGCCAGTCGCTATCAGCGCCCAGAGGGTATCAAAGGCAGTGATATTGCGGTACTACAGTACACTGGCGGCACCACAGGGGTTGCTAAAGGTGCGATGCTTACCCACAGTAACTTGGTATCCAATATGCTACAGTGCCAAGAGTTCGCCAGACAAGTGTTCCCCAATCAAATGGTGGGTGAGTACGTCGTCATTGCCTTACCGCTCTATCATATTTTCTCATTTACCGCCTGTGCGCTACTATGTATGAACATGGGCTTTACCGGTGTATTGATTCCAAACCCCCGCGACCTGGACAGTTTTGTCAAAGAATTAGCAAAATATAAGCCAGTGTTCTTCCCTGCGGTGAACACATTATTTAATGGCTTGGCGCACCACGCCGGTTTTCGCGCATTAGACCACAGCAAATTGCGTTTGTCGCTAGGCGGTGGTATGTCGGTATTGCCTTCAACCGCTGAAGAGTGGAAACGTATTACAGGTACCAATATCCTAGAAGGCTATGGTTTGTCCGAAACTTCACCCGTTGCCACCCTAAACCCCTTGGCACAAGAGCAATTTAGTGCCAAAATTGGTATCCCGATGCCCAACACCGATATCAAACTGCTCGATGACAACGGCAATGAAGTCGCAGCAGGTGAGCGTGGTGAGATTGCAGTTAAAGGTCCACAAGTGATGAAAGGCTACTGGCAGCGTCCTGAAGCCACTACAGAAGTAATGACAGCAGACGGTTATTTCAAAACCGGTGACATCGCTGTCATTGATGAGCAAGGCTACTTCAAAATCGTTGACCGTAAAAAAGACATGATTTTGGTATCAGGATTTAACGTCTATCCAAACGAAGTTGAAGAAGTGCTAGCGGCGCATCCTAAAGTGTTGGAAGTCGGGGTGATTGGGGTGCCGAGCGAAAAAAGCGGTGAAGTACCAAAAGCGTTTGTGGTACGTAAAGACCCAAGCCTCACCGAGGAAGAGTTGCTGCAATATGCGCGAAGCGAGTTAACGGGTTATAAACGTCCGCGTAAAGTTGAGTTTGTGGATGAATTGCCAAAATCAAACGTTGGCAAAATCCTGCGTAAAGAACTGCGTAAACTTGAAGAAAAAAAGTAAGCTAACGCTTGTTGCCAAAACCCAGCTTTTCTATATCAGATTAGTTGGGTTTTTTATTGCATCGCGCCCAACTAACCTTATAAAATTGGGGATACCAATAGGCTGTTATGAGCAATACTGAGTTTATGGATGACGCTATTTCACCAATCAATGAGCGCCCGATGCATGAGATGTATGAATGGGAAGAAAATCAGCAACCGTGGCTGATTAGCTACGAGCGCTATAACATTCGTAGTACCATCGATATGCCAGATGAACAAACGTCGCTGATTGACATGTTAGAAGCGGGGTTTGCCAAACATGCGCGGCAAGTGGCGTATTACTGCGATGATCAGGAGATTACTTACGAGCAACTAGATAAACTGAGTCTAAAGATTGCCATTTATCTGCAGCAGTTAGGGCTCAAGGTCGGCGATGCTATTGGCGTGATGTTGCCCAATATTTTGCAATATCCTGTGATTACCCTTGGTGTCATCCGTGCTGGCATGGTACTGGTAAGTATGAATCCTTCCTACACCAGCCGCGAGCTTGAGCACCAAATGGATGATGCCGACATCAAGGCGTTGTTTATATTAGATAAATTTATTTATACCTATAAAGACATTGCCGATAACCTTAACCGCGATTTACATCATTTAATCATCTGTCGTTTGGGTGATTTAAAAAGTAAGCTCAAAGGTGCATTAATCAATTTGGTCTCAGCGACCACCGATTTGCCGCCAAAAGGTAATTGGATATATTTTAGTCATTTATTAGCGGGCGCTAGCAAGGCTTATCAACGCCCAAATCTCACGTTATCGAATATCGTATTAATTCAATATACCGGTGGTACCACAGGGACGGCAAAAGGCGCAATGCTCAGTCATGGCAATGTGATTGCCAATTTGCTGCAAATCGATGCGTTGATTCGCAGCGCGTATGATGAAGAAGGGCAGGAAGATATTATTTTGGCGTCATTGCCGCTGTATCATGTATTTTCATTCACCATTTGCTGTGTTTTTATTTTGTATCGTGGGTTTGCATCAAGACTCGTGCCCAATCCACGTGATATCAATGAACTGGTCAATACGCTAAGGCGTACACCGCCGCATTTTATTTTAGGGGTCAATACGCTATTTAGCGCCTTGATACAGCATCCTGAGTTTCGAAGGCTCGATTTTTCCCAACTCAAAGCCACCATTGGCGGGGGCATGGCAATCCTACCCAGTGTTGCCAAAAAATGGCACACCATCACAGGGTTGCCGATTATCGAAGGGTATGGGCTCTCAGAAACCGCACCTGTGATTACCTTTAATCCGTTAACTATCGCAGAATTTACCAACAAAGTCGGGCTGCCCACCCCTGCCACTGACATCATCTTATTGGACAACAACGACCAACCTGTGCGCATTGGCGAACGCGGGGAAATCGCCGTCAAAGGCCCGCAAGTGATGGTGGGGTATCGCAATCTACCTGTCGAGACCGCTAATGCGTTTACCGCGACAGGCTATTTGCGCACGGGCGATATTGGCATCATTGATGAGCGCGGTTTTATCAAAATCGTTGACCGTAAAAAAGACATGATTGTGGTGTCAGGGTTTAATGTCTACCCAAATGAGATTGAATCGGTGATGCTTGAGCATGCCGATGTGCTCGAGTGTGTGGCGATTGGGGTACCAAGCGCGACGCGCGGGGAAGAGCCCAAAATATTTGTGGTCAGAAAACACAACCGCGTCACCGCTGAGCAGCTACTGGCGTTTGGTAAACAGCATTTAAGTGGCTATAAACGCCCACGCTATGTCGAATTTGTCGATAGTCTGCCCAAGTCCAATGTTGGTAAAATTTTACGTAAAGAGCTGCGTAAGCGTGAAGGGCTTGAATAGCAACCTGCCATGTTGCCGACGGAATTGTCTTGCTAAAACTGGGTTGGCAAGGTAGCATAAAACCACTGTAATTTTTGCCCATTGCTTAAAAACTATCTACCAAACCGTCAAGGCGGTCTTTTAGGGAATCTTATGCGTATCGATAATCGTGAAAACAACCAACTTCGCCCAATTAGTTTTGTGCGCAACTTTACCAAACATGCCGAAGGTGCCGTGTTGGTCAGCTATGGTGATACCAAAGTGCTATGTACCGCCAGTATCGAAACCCAAGTACCGCGCTGGCTCAAAGGCACAGGTAAGGGCTGGATTACCGCTGAATACGGTATGTTGCCACGTGCGACCCACGAGCGTACCCAACGCGAAGCCGCCAAAGGTAAACAATCAGGTCGTACCCAAGAGATTCAGCGGTTGATTGGTCGTAGCTTACGGGCGATGGTCGATCTTGAAAAGCTTGGGGAAAATACCATCCATATCGACTGTGACGTGCTGCAAGCCGATGGCGGTACCCGTACTGCCAGTATCACCGGTGCGGCTGTGGCATTGGTCGATGCGTTAGAAAAATTGCAAGCCGCCAAAAAACTCAAAGCCGATCCTTTGGTAGGCTTGGTAGCGGCGGTCTCTGTGGGTATCAAAAATGGCGAAGTACTCTTGGATTTGAACTATAGCGAAGACTCAAGCTGTGACACAGATCTTAACGTCGTGATGACGCAAAAAGGCGAGTTTATCGAGATTCAAGGCACTGCCGAAGAAAAACCGTTTACCCGTGCGCAAGTGGATGAAATGCTAGCGATTGCCGAAGAAGGCATCAAACAGCTGATTGCCGAACAACAAGCAGTGCTAGGTTGGTAAAATAGCCTAACAAAACAAGCTAGACTAGTAAGGGCGTAGCGCATACGCCCTTTTAATTGTCATAGAGATTATTATGTTAAAAGTCACCGACACAGGCGTTACCATTGGTTTGCAAAGTCAAGCGGTGACACCCACCATATTGACCCAAATACTTTGGGTAGGTATAGCCATTGCCGTGGTAGGGCTATTGATGGCATTTAAAATGCTCTCAGTCGCCATCGGCTCGCTGATGATTTTACTAGCCATCATCGCAAGTGTTGCGTGGCAATCATTCAACCGAAAAAAAGAGGTGCCTACTTTAACAGGGGGTGAGCTGCGACTGACCCAACAAGGTTTTAGCCATCACCAAGGTGCTAAAGTCACAAGCTATCAGTTGTTGCCCAGCGATAGCATTGAGCCGACCACCGATGGCATGACCATCTACAATGCTGACGGTCTAACCTTGTATCACATCACAGGTTTTCATGACCCTAAACATATCAAAATCGCCCAAGCCGTCATACAAGGTAAGCCCATCAAAACCCAAGGCAAAGCAATCAAACTACAAAGCACTTAAGCAAAAAACCACACCCTATCTCACACAGTGGGTAGGCTTAGTTACCAAATCATAATAATTTTTTTGCCAATACTTGTTAAAATCCTTAGAGATGATTAATCCACACTATGATAATAACATTCATTATTTAATTCATATAAAAAAACACGGAAGGAAAGGACGATGTCAACTGCATTAAAATTTGCCACCCCATTAATCGTTGCGATGGCGTTGGTGGGCTGTAATAAAAAAACAGAAATCACAACCACAACTACTGCCTCAGCGCCTGCTACCACAGTTACCGCTAGCGCCAATGGTGCAACGGCAACCGCTACGGTAAGTACCACGACAACATCGACCACGGCAGTTGACCCCAACATGACGCCAGAAGACCACAAAAAAGCGCGTGAAAGAATCATGAAAGATTGGAAAAAAACCAGCCAAACCATTGGTGCCATGGTCAAAGATCCAAGCAAATTTGATGCCGCGCAAGTCAAAGCCGCCGCCGACAAACTTAACCAAAATCCTTGGGTGCATTATCCAGAGACAGCTAAGGGCGGTGAAGCAAAAGATGAAATTTGGCGCGATGCTGCAGGGTTCCAACAACAAATTGATAAATTTAAAACTGCTGCCAGTGCCCTTAATGCCGCTGCTGCGACTGCAACCAGTGTTGATGGCATCAAAACCCAATTTGGCGATTTGGGCGCTAGCTGTAAATCCTGTCATGACAAATATAAAGAAGATTAATTTGTTATCCCTAATAAAAAGGCAGCATTCAATGACTGCCTTTTTTTATTGGTCTAATTAACTTTGATAAAAATTAACTTTGATAAAATTGTGATAGATATCAAACGAGGTCAATGGTAGTGGGCGCAGTTTGGTTAACTGACTTAGCAACACTTTGGCATCGGTTGACAGTTTTTGTCCCGTTTGCCAAAACTTCACCGCTTGGGCTTGTACATCGGCTTCAAAAGTGCTCTGACTGGTATCAAAATCGGCAAATAAATTATCTTTAGACACGCTAAAGGGTTTGTTGCAAGCCAGCGTCAATAAACATTCAATCGCTTGCGGCAGGATTTCTACTTGTTCGAACTGTTGCTGCTGCTGCTGATTACGTCCATCGGGCGCATACCAGTAGCCAAAGTCATTGAGCAATCGGCGTTTTTGACCTGCCATACACCAATGGCTAATTTCATGCAAGGCACTGGCAAAAAATCCATGCGCAAACACAATTTTGGCAGGCTCGGTCTCGGTCGCGGCAAAATATTCAGGCTCGTGCTCGCCTTTGACCAAAATCGTATCACGATGGCAAAACCACCGTTTGAACCAACCTATCAGCCATTGCACTTGTAATGCTTCCACCGATACCCATTGATAGTCAGTCAAACGGCGATTTTTTGTCTTTGATATACTGGCGAGTACGGGCAAAAAATTAACCCTTAATGCTAACTGCGCCTTTTTTTGGTCAATCACCGTTGTGTCCATATCATTGGCTAACACAGGCACCACCGCGAATTGACTGACAAAAGGCAGCGTCATAAAGGGGAAAATAGCAAGGGTTCGTGGTGATATTTGTGCGGATATTAGCGATAGGTGTGTGGACATAGCAAAAGTCGGGTTGATAAAAATTGCTATTATACAATTTAACAGCCCGCATCGACTAGGAAATCACGCCTACAACATGCTACCATGCAATGGATGTCAGTATGCTTTATACTACAACGCAACATAATTAAAAGGAGCGGTGAAATGACGCTACATTCTTCATCAAACGTGCCAGCACAATCATCGCAAGATGTACCAACAACTGCCCCATCCAAAACCGCCAATAACACTACCAGTGAGATTGGCTCCAGTGCCAGCTTGGTCAAGTTTATTGACTTGGCACGTTGGGAGCATAACAACGATAACCATTATCACTGGGAAGGCAAGGTGAGTCTCAAGGATTTGCCACGTATCTATGCCTTGGGTGATGAAAATCATGACAACGATCAGCCACTGGATGTGATATTAGACATTCAGAAAAAAGGGGACGTGGTATTTTGGCAATTACACACCACGGGCGTGCTTTGGCAAACCTGCCAGCGCTGCCTAGATCCTGTCGCAGTGAGTCTGGATGTCGATAGTGAGCTTGCGCTACTTGAAGATGAAAATCACGTCGCATTGCTTGATGAAGGCACAGAAATCATCCTGATTGATGAGCTAACGGATGACAATAAACTGTGGCTATTACCGATGATTGAAGATGAGTTATTGGTTGATTTGCCATTAGCGCCCAAGCATGATGACTGCGAAATGGCAGTCACTGAGGTGGGCGAGTTGCCAGAGGCAGTGGCGGAAAAAGAAAATCCGTTTGCGGTACTGGCAAGCCTAAAAAGTTAATAACAACCACACCATTAGATATGCCGTCATACACGTAGTAACAAAAACTTGCCACTAAATGTCGGTTAAGGCTTTGCTAAATAGGTTTTTTTACGTATAATATGGCGTTTATAAATTTATCCGATTGTCTGTTCCAATAGTTTGCCTTATATCCATGCTAGATATCGATATCAAGTTGTTTGCATGATGATGTAATGAGGTTAAGGGAACGATGTTTTAATAGCGAGAAGCACAGGAGCTAACCTCATGGCTGTTCAACAAAACCGTAAAAGCCGTTCACGCCGTGATATGCGTCGTTCACACGACCGCATCACAATCAATGCTGTTGCTGTAGATGCAACTACCGGTGAAAAACACATCCGTCACCATGCGACCAAAGACGGTTTTTACCGTGGTCGTCAATTATTCAAAGTAGCAGCCGTTGCTGAATAATTAGCGCAAACTGCAGGGCTTTGACATAGCTTAGTATGCATTGGCTAAGCACCAAAAAGGCTGATGATGAATCATCAGCCTTTTTTTATTTGTTTTTTATGTAAAAATACCCCAAAGAAAAAGCTAGAATTTTTTTTTCAATATGCCATAATAATCAGAGTACAATTGTACACATAAATTTGCTGACTTACTTTTGCCTGCTGGCTTGATAGTAAGTTATATTATTGCCAGCCAAGTTTGATAAGCCTATAACGTCAATCCAAGCTACTGACGCCATTTTGATTTTGCTGATAACTTTTGGTAAAGTAATCGACCAAAAAATAGCCCAAGCAAATTTTTTTAACCATGTTTTTTAGCGCTCTAGTAGACGCAATACAACATAAGCAGTACAAATAAAGTAGTACAATATAATAAGTTAGGACATTATGGACAACCCAATGCAAAGCCAAGCCAGCGCAAATCAACCAGCCACTTCATCACAAAATGCTGCATCTATGAAATATGCTGTGATTTTTCCAGGACAAGGCTCGCAGAGTGTGGGCATGCTACAAGATTGGACAGCCCAGTATCCTATCGTCAAAGCAACGTTTGATGAAGCCTCAACAGCCCTTGGGTTTGACTTGTGGGCGATATGCCAAGGGGCGTCAGGTGCCGCCTCTTTGGATGATACCGCGTATACCCAACCTGCACTATTGACCGCCAGTATGGCGATTTGGCGGGTGCTGCGCGATGAGCTTGATTTACAGCCGGCATATGTTGCCGGGCATTCACTGGGTGAATACAGTGCGCTGTGTGCCGCTGAGGTATTGAGTTTGGCAGATGCTGTAAAGCTGGTGCATCATCGTGGCCAGTATATGAGCGCAGCCATGCAATCACAAACAGGTAAAATGGCAGCGATTTTAGGTCTGCCTGATGAAGATGTACAACAAATATGTGACGCTGTGGTAGCGGAGCATACGCAGGCAGTGGTCAGTCCAGCCAATTTTAACGCGCCAGGGCAAGTGGTGATTGCAGGCAATGTGGCAGGCGTGGATTTAGCGTCAGAGAAAATCATTGCGCTTGGTAAAAAAAGCATGCCGCTTAAAGTTAGTGTACCGTCACATTGCCAGCTGATGACGCCTGCCACCGATAAGCTTGCCGCAGAATTGGAAAACGTGACATTTAACCCACCTAGCATTCCCGTGATACAAAATCGCCATGCGCGGGTAGAAACCGATGTGACCGCAATCAAACAAGCGTTGATTGAGCAGCTCAATATGCCCGTGCTATGGTCGACTATTGAGAATAATTTAGCAGACGCGCAAATCAGCTTACAAATCGAATGTGGTAGCGGTAGTGTGCTGACAGGACTAGCCAAACGCCAAGCGCAGAAAATTAACACACTAGCAACCGATACAGTGGCCAAACTAGATAATATAAAACAACAATTATCAGCCCAATAAAAAAACCAAGGAAGTATATGACTCAACGTATTGCATTAGTGACAGGCGCTAGCCGTGGAATTGGTCAAGCAATCGCCAAACGTCTAGCAAATGAAGGCTATCTTGTCATCGGCACTGCTACCAGTGAAAAAGGTGCAGCGGCAGTCAATGATTACCTACAAGAATTGGGGGGCGCAGGTCGTGTGCTCAATGTGCAAGATGCCGAGCAAATCAACCAGTTATTTGATAGCATTGAAAAAGAATTTGGCAATGTACAGGTACTAGTCAACAATGCCGGTATTACCCAAGATGGTCTGCTCATGCGAATGGATGACAATGCCTGGGAGCGCGTACTCGACGTGAATTTGACCTCGGTGTTTCGCACTAGTAAACGCGCCATAAAAGGCATGATGAAAGCGCGGCAAGGTCGCATTATTAATATCACCTCAGTAGTCGCAGCGATGGGCAATGCCGGACAAACCAACTATACGGCAAGCAAAGCAGGTATTGAAGGCTTTACCCGCTCACTGGCTCGGGAGATTGGGTCACGCCAAATCACGGTCAACTGCGTGGCACCAGGCTTTATCGACACCGACATGACTAGCGAGCTTGATGAAGCATTGATTCAACCCATGCTTAATGCCGTTCCGCTAGCCAGACTGGGCAAACCTGAAGACATCGCAGCTGCGGTAAATTTCTTGGCAAGTGAAGAAGCAGGTTATATTACCGGCACCGTGCTTGACGTCAATGGTGGCATGTACATGTAAATGGATTAGCCTGCCAAACACCAACCTAACGGGCCTTAAAATACAGTTTTTGAACTTAAAATATAGTTTTTGAAATAGTAACAGGTTGCATTATTTTATTTTGAAATAGGCAATGAGCATGATAATATGCTCTAATAGGTAGTTTACTCGATATATCATATACCCCAATGCAAGGAGAGAAGCATGAGTAACGAAATCGAACAAAAAGTAAAAGCCGCAGTAGCTGAGCAATTAGGCGTGAATGCAGAAGACATCAAAAATGAATCTTCATTCATGGATGACCTCGGTGCAGATTCACTTGACCTTGTTGAATTGGTGATGTCTTTTGAAAACGAATTTGGTATTACCATTCCTGACGAAGACAGCGCACAATTGACCACGGTGCAAAGTGCTATCAGCTACGTACAATCAAAATTGGATAACTAGTTACTAGTTACTTAATTTAGCAGCTTACTTATCACTTAGTTTAGCGGCATTTTACCCCAGTTTTAGCGATAAAATTGGGGTTTTTATTTATTTAAAATCAGCTCCAACACAAACTTCGTCCCGATAAACGCCAAGCCAAGCAAAATCACACCATATAGCGTCATATTAGCCGCGCGTTGACCTCGCCAGCCAAAGCGCCAATGTCCAACCAATAGCGCCCCAAATACCAACCAAGACAACAGGCTAAACACTGTTTTGTGTACCAAATGCTGCGCCAGTAAATTGGTGGTATCAATAAAGCCCAGCAACAGCGAAATCGACAATAGCGTAAAACCCACAGTAATCATATCAAACAGCAACGCTTCCATGCTTTGGAGTGAAGGTAATTTATCTACCCAGACACGGTGAAAGGTTTGACGTTTGAGTTCGCTGATTTGTAGCCGTAGCATAATCGCGGCAATCGCTGCCATAAATAGTACCGAATAGGCAGCCAAAGACATGATGATATGGGCTTGTAAGATAGGGCTGATGGTTGATAGCGGGTGATACGGGGCATCGCCAAAAAAACCAATCATCATGCCCAAAAATGCCAACGGCGTTGCCAAAATCCCAAGCGGCAAAATTTGGCGATAAAGACAAAATCCCCAATAAAATAACAGCATAAACAATGTCGTCAACGACACGACATTAAAAATATTAAAGTTTAGCCCCCCTTGGGTAATAATATCAGGATATAACACCACCGCATGACCCAATAACCCAATCAGCAATTGCCCAAGCACCATGCCTTTACGGATGGGCTTTTGTTGCGTAACTGCCCACATCAAATAGACGGTAGTTAAGCCATAACAGACTAACGCAAGTACAAAGATTACAAACACCCTAGCCTCATTAAAAATCATCAAATATGTGCAAAATGCGATGGTTATACTAGCATGACCCATGTAACAAATCGCGATTTTATCGGTATTATATTAGCAGTTTTAGCTAATTTAGCATAAAATAGTAAGATTATAAAATTGATAGCAATAGATTAGAGAAATTATATGTTTGAAACCTTAACCGAACGCCTGTCGACGAGTTTACGTAGTATCTCTGGTACAGGGCAGCTAACTGAAGACAACATCAAAGACACCTTGCGTGAAGTGCGTATGGCACTACTAGAAGCTGATGTCGCCTTGCCAGTGACGCGCGATTTTGTGTCACGGGTAAAAGACAAAGCCCTAGGTCAAGAGGTCCTTAAAGAACTCGCCCCAGGTCAAGCCTTTGTCAAAATCGTCTATGACGAATTGACCGAGATGATGGGCAGTGCTAACCAATCACTTGAAATGACAGGCAAACCACCCGTTGTCTATCTACTAGCGGGTTTGCAAGGGGCGGGCAAAACCACCACAGCCGGTAAACTTGCCAAATATCTGCAAGAGCGCCATAAGAAAAAAGTCATGCTAGTCTCTGCGGACGTCTATCGCCCTGCGGCAATCAAGCAGCTTGAGCAAGTCGCTGAGCAAGTCAAAGCCAATTTTGTGCCATCGAGTGCTGACCAAAACCCGATTGATATCGCCAAACGCGCCATCGAGCAAGCCAAAGTACAGTTTCAAGATATTTTGATTATCGATACCGCAGGTCGTCTGCACATTGACGAAGCCATGATGGATGAAATCAAAGCCTTAACCGCAGCGGTCACTCCGTCAGAAACCTTATTTGTGGTTGACTCAATGACCGGTCAAGATGCGGCAAATACTGCAAAAGCCTTTAATGATGCGCTACCTTTGACTGGCGTGATTTTGACCAAGACTGACGGTGATGCGCGCGGTGGTGCGGCGTTATCGGTACGTGCCATCACTGGCAAACCGATCAAATTCTTGGGTCGTGGTGAAAAACTTGATGCGCTTGAGCCCTTCCACCCTGAGCGTGTGGCACAGCGTATCTTGGGCATGGGTGACGTGCTGTCACTGGTCGAAGAAGTCGAGCAAAAAATTGACCGCGAAAAAGCGGAAAAAATGGCGAAAAAAATCCAAAAAGGCGGTGAGTTTGACCTTGAGGATTTGCTAACCCAATTCCAACAAATGAAGAATTTGGGCGGCATGGCGGGTTTTTTGGATAAAATGCCAGGCATGAGCGGTGCGGATATCCAAAAAGCGGTATCAGATGCCAAGCCAGAAGAAAAGGTCAAAGAAATGGAAGCGCTCATTCATTCCATGACCCCATTTGAACGTAAAAACCCCGATAAAATCAACCCAAGCCGTAAACGCCGTATTGCGGCAGGCGCGGGTAAAGACGTGCAGCACGTCAATCAGCTGTTAAAGCAGCACAAGCAAATGGCAAAAATGATGAAAATGCTATCCGACCCATCGGGCATCAGCAAAATGATGAAAGCGGTACAAGGGTTGACCAAAGGCATGGGCGGTGGCGGTGGTCCATTATTTGGACAAAACAACCAAGCAGGCGCAAATACTACGACAGTGAACGGTCAAGCAAATCCAGTTGCGCCAAAATTTAAAACCCGTTTTTAAAATTTTAATCGCAGAGTTACACCTTCAAAGCCCGTATATATTACGGGCTTTTTTATTCATCTAAGGAATAATGAAAGTATTAAATATTCCAAGACAGTATAAATAAAAATCCTTACTATATTTTCAATCATTAAGCCATTGGATGTTTAGCGTGGCACTTTGAAAACTTATGAGGAAAACATGACAAACGCGACCCAAAATCACCCATTCACCACCCGTACGCAATTTAAAGGCAAAGTCTTGGCATTAGCCGGTATTTCAGTGATGGCAGTGGCAAGCTTAACTGCCTGCCAAAAAGCTCCGCCCAAAAACGATAGCACGGCCAGTGCGTCAGCCGCTAACGGCAATGGTGTATCTTTGCTAAACGTATCTTACGACGTTTCCCGCGAGTTGTATAAAGAATACAACCCGATTTTTACAGGGCAGCAAAAACAAGCCGTCACTATCCAGCAGTCGCATGGCGGCTCAAGTAAACAAGCCTTAAGCGTGGCCAATGGGCTTAAAGCGGATGTGGTGACCATGAACCAAACCTCAGATGTTGACTTGCTGGTGAAAAAAGGCTTGGTGGATAAAAACTGGCAACAAGCGTTTCCCAATAACGCGGTACCTTATACCAGCACCATGGTACTATTAGTTCGCAACAACAACCCCAAGCAAATCAAAGACTGGGATGACTTGGCAAAACCCGGTGTCAGTGTCGTGATTGCCAATCCAAAAACCAGTGGTACAGCGCGATATGGTTTCTTGGGGGCGTATGGATATGGCTTGCACCACTTCAATAATGACGAAGCCAAAACCAAAGCGCTGGTGAAGCAAATTTTGAGCAATGTGGCAGTGTATGACAGTGGCGCAAGGGCAGCGACAACAAGCTTTTTACAACGAGAAATCGGCGATGTGCTGATTACCACAGAGAATGAAGCGCAAATCACCAAAAAAGAATTTGCCGATAAAAATTTACAGATTATTTATCCCAGTTATTCGGTCAAGATTAGTAACCCTGTCGCTGTGGTGAATGCCGTTACCGAGCAAAAAGGTACGACTGAATTGGCAAAAGCCTATTTAAAAGGTTTGTGGGATACGCCTGCCCAAGAGATTATGGCCAAGAATTATTTGCGTCCTGTGGATGCGGCGACTTTGGCAAAATACCAAAGCCAATTTCCTGCAATTGCCACGTTTGAGCCAAATCAAGTTTTTGGTAGTTGGGATGAGATCATGAGCAAGTTTTTTAAAGATGGCGCAATTTTTGACCAATTGGCGGTAAAAAAATAGCCGTTGCCCTAGCGATTGGCTAGGGTAGTTAGGTCATACTTTAACGCATCAAAACACACATCGGCAGCAAAGCCCCGATATTGCAAAAATCGCAGTTGACGGGCTTTTTCTTTAGGCTCCGTCGGGATGGCATCACCGTATTTTCGTACCCGTGCGGCCACCGCTTGGGCAAGCCAATCCACTTCATAGGCCTCATCTGGGTCGTCATCCGCCGTGTCTGATTCAATATCATTGAGTAATAAATCTTCAAAAAAATCATTGTGCATCTCAATCCATGTATTAATCGCACTGACCGAACGGACGGTGGTTAAGCCGTGTTTTTTTAACGTTTGAAAAATCCGCTGGGTACCATGCTGCTTGCCAATACCTTCTTTGATCAATGCAGATGTCATACGCTCATCACTTTGATAGCCTTCTGCTTCAAATTCGCTCAAAAGCGCTTCGATAGCCGCCGCATCACATCCTTTTGCCAGTAGTTTATCCCGCAGCTCTTTTTTAGACTGCTCACGCCGCCCAAGATAATAAAACGCGAGCCAACGCATGTAGCTCTCGGTTTTAAGCTTGTCATGGTAAGCTTGTCGTTGTTCATCAGTCATTAACTGATTTTCGATAGTTTCTAACAAGGATTTAGGATTTGGCATAGCGGTTTTAACCGTGACTAAAAAAAGCTAACAGGCTGGGGAACAAGTTGAGCAGTATAAAAACAAAAACCCCAGTAAAAACTAGGGTTTTGGGTAGCCAAGCAATTATTGCATACCTTCGACAAACTCAGGGGGTTCAACGTCATGCGCTTCTTCTGGCACAGGTTCGACATTACCAAGCTTAGCAGCGCGCACTTTGGCTTCAATCTCTTGGGCGATTTGTGGATTTTCTTCCAAGAATCTAATGGCGTTGGCTTTACCTTGACCAATTTTACTGTCGTTATAGCTATACCAAGCGCCCGATTTTTTGACCGCATCAATATCGACACCCAAGTCAACTACTTCACCTAGATGATTGGTACCTGTGCCATACATGATGTCAAATTCTGCTTGGCGAAACGGCGGCGCCAGTTTATTTTTGATGACTTTAACGCGGGTCTCAGAACCAACGATGTTTTCACCGTCTTTAACCGCACCAATACGACGAATATCCAAACGCACCGACGCATAGAATTTAAGGGCGTTACCACCCGTTGTGGTTTCTGGCGAGCCAAACATAACACCGATTTTCATACGAATTTGGTTAATGAATACTACCATACAGTTAGAACGTTTGGCATTACCGGTGATTTTACGTAGCGCTTGGCTCATCAAGCGCGCTTGCAGACCCATGTGGCTGTCGCCCATCTCGCCTTCAATCTCTGCGCGTGGAGTAAGGGCTGCGACCGAGTCAACAACAATCATATCCACCGCACCTGAGCGCACTAGCATATCAGTGATTTCAAGCGCTTGTTCACCGTTGTCAGGCTGCGTGACAAGTAAAGCGTCGACATCAACGCCCAATTTTTTGGCATAAATAGGGTCTAGCGCATGCTCAGCATCGATAAAAGCACAGGTACCGCCTTGTTTTTGACATTGGGCGATTGCTTGCAAGGTTAAAGTGGTTTTACCCGAACTTTCAGGACCATAAATTTCGACGATACGACCCTTTGGCAAACCGCCAATGCCCAGTGCAATATCCAAACCCAATGAGCCTGTGGAGACTACATCCACGTTGATTTTTGCTGACTCATCACCCAGGCGCATGATGGTATTTTTACCAAATTGTTTTTCAATTTGTGATAAAGCGGCAGTTAAAGCTTTGGCTTTATTGTCGTCCATAAGGACTCCTTGTCATAAAAAAGGTTGATAAAAAGGGAAAAATTTAAAAGCAGGGATAAGTTAAAAAAGAAGTGAATTGATAAGGCTATAATAACAAAATATACGGAAAATTATAGGGTTAAATCACTGATATACGACATATATTGTCGCTTATGATTGTTAAAAATTAATTAAAAATAACATGAGAAAATCTCTAAATAAATGGGTGTTTTTTGGGTGTTTTCAAGCTATAAGTTGCAACAAAAATCCCCACTAGCAAAGTGAGGATATGCAATACGAGTCGCCGATATTAAGGCTTAGTGCGCCGCATCTTCTGGTGAATCGTTGGATGGGGTTTGGGTGTTGCTAGGTATGGCAGAGCTAGATATGACAGAGCTAGGCATGGCGGTGCTAGGATTTGAGTCGGCTGTCGCTGCCAAATAGCTTTGCGGATGATGGTGAGTGATTTTTGCTTCTTCATGCGCCAGAGAGCGCGCCGCTTGACGTAGCTCAAATTTTTGCACTTTACCCGTCGAGGTTTTTGGGATTTGCGCAAAAATAATATGTTTGGGCACTTGGAAACCTGCCAAATATTTACGGCAATGGGCAATGATGTCTTCCCGATCTAGCGTCGAGCCTTCGCGGATTTCGATAAAGGCTACCGGTACCTCACCCCATTTGTCATGGGGAGCAGCAACCACCCCACAGCTTTCCACTTCTGGCATACGATACAGCACGTTTTCCACTTCGATACTTGAGATATTCTCACCGCCCGAGATGATGATGTCTTTGAGCCGATCCATAATTTTAATGTAACCATCCGGGTATTTGACGCCCAAGTCACCGGTCTTAAACCAGCCACCGTCAAAGGCTTCTGCGGTGGCTTTGCGATTTTTTAGATAGCCTTTCATCACCATATTGCCGCGGATAGCAAGCTCACCAATTTCGCTACCATCGGCTGCAACAGGGGTGGTGGTGCCTTGTTTGAATACATCAAACCCGGCTAGCAGATGTGAGTTCATGCCTTGGCGGGATTTTTTTTGCGCGCGTTCACTGACAGTCAAATCATCCCATTCTGGCCGCTCGACACATAGGGTGACGGGACCATATACTTCTGTCAAACCGTATACATGCGTGATTTTAAAGCCCATTTCTTCCATTTTGGCGAGCAAAGACTCAGGGGGTGGTGCGCCTGCAACATTACAACGTACTTCATGTTTGATAGCTTTTTTCAGCGCTTCATTACCATTGGCAATCATGTTGTGCACGATAGGCGCTGCGCTATAATGGGTGACTTTTTCATCGGCAATCAACCGTAAAATCAAATCAGCATCAATTTTGCGTAAGCACACATTGGTACCCGCACGCTCGCCAATCGTCCAAGGAAAGCTCCAGCCATTGCAGTGAAACAGGGGGAGCGTCCATAAATATACAGGATGCTTTGGCATATCCCAATCTAAAATATTAGAGACGGCATTTAAGGTGGCACCACGATGGTGATACACCACGCCTTTTGGGATACCTGTGGTACCTGAGGTGTAGTTGAGCGCGATGGCATCCCATTCATCAGTTGGTTTTTCCCAGTTGTCTAAGTCGGTTCCTGAGGCGATCAATTCCTCATACGTCATGTTGCCAAATTGTTCAGTTGGCGTGACGGCAGGGTCGATGGCATGAATGATAATTAAGTTAGGAAATGACTCTTGAACCAGTGCAATATGCTGTTCAAACTCAGTATCGACAATCAATACTTTCGCCTCACTGTGCTGCAGGCAAAATACCAAAGCATTAATATCCAAACGGGTATTTAAGGTACATAGCACAGCACCAGACATCGGTACGCCAAACGCGACTTCAACCATGGGTGGGGTATTGGGCAGTAGCACTGCAACAGTATCGTCTTTATCGATGCCCAATTTTTTTAGGGCATCCGACATTTTGCGGCAGCGATTATAGGTTTCGCCCCAACTTTGCCGTAGGTCATTGTGCTCATAATCTTTATAGACAATCGCCGTTTGATCGGGATAGATGCTAGCAGTGCGCTCAATAAAATCAATGGGCGTAAGCGGGGTATAGTTGGCAGGATTTTTTTCCAGCCCAGTATGGAAGTTTGGCATAACGACATCCCTGTAGTTAATAAATAAACGCCTTTATCATAACAAGGATTTTGACCAAATCCTATATATCAATCTGCTTTTTCACAAATATAACAAAATGACAAAAATAGATAAGCCTTCACTGTGTTTTACAAGCGAGTAAAACACAGACAGGGTTTAGTCTTCGACAAATACGCAGCCAAGGGTGAACACACCGATATTTGCTATAGAGACACTGGCGGCAGGAAGAACTTCGGTTTTAGCATAACCGCGTAACGATAAATAGTTGAGTAGGGACTTGGTATGAGGGTTTAGATTGCCGCTAAGCACATACATTTTACCCTTTTTACCATTGGCGGCGGTGATGATAGCATCGGCGAGTCGCTCAATACATTTTTCAAAACTACGCACCTTTTCAAAGGCGACTATTTGACCCGAGTATTCGACTTTTACAATCGGTTTAATACCGAATAAATTGGCAAAAAAGCCGACTGGGGCTGAAATACGCTTGGTACGAATCATGCCTTTAAGGTTATCAACTGCCAAATAGATATGGATTTTATCGCGCAGGCGGTTGATTTCGGTGATGATTTGAGGGATTTCTGTGCCTTGTTTGAGTAAGCGTGAGGCTTCTTGTACAAGAATCGCTTCGCCATGTGAAATCGTGCGTGAATCATAGATATAAATTTTCATGCGATGGCTAAACATCGAGCTGATATTGAGCAAGTTTTTGTAGGTCTGGCTTAAAGAAGAGGATAAACAGATGAATAAAACTTCTTGCACGTCTTCTTTGATGAGTTGATAAAAGAATTCAATGAGCTGATTTTCAGTGGGTGCTGAGGTACTGATGTCGATATTGGGGGTATCGAGTAGAATACGCGATAGACTGTCTAAGCTTAGGTTTTGTCCATCTAGATAATTGGCACCGCCCATATGGATATTCATTGGCAACATTTTGACATTTTCTGGAATGCCAAGGTCGTCAAGACAAGACGTAGACGTGCTCACAATCATTTTTTTCACAGTAATTTCCCTTCGGTTGTACTTTTATCCTAGCTTGATATTAGCATTATCATAAAAATAAGCATGACTTTTTTGTAGACTCATGCGGACAAAATTTGCCTTATGCTTTCAAAGATGACTATTTATAATAGGTTGACCTATTTTTGGTTTGATGTATGCTTAAGGTATATTGATATAGCTACATTGCGTGACCACATTGACGAATTCCCACATTGACGAATTGATTATGAAAACGAGCTCATTGACAAAATGACAAGATTAGTTCCTTAATGTGACCAAATAGTGAAAGGAAATTACTGCCAAGGATTATTTATGTCAAATAACAGCCAGATATCTACTCATAACACCCATTATCCGCATATTTTTGAACCCCTGGATTTAGGATTTACCACGTTAAAAAACCGTATTGTGATGGGCTCGATGCACACAGGGCTTGAAGATAGGTTTTTTAACTATCCAAAGCTAGCAGCTTATTTTGCCGAGCGCGCCAAAGGGGGAGTTGCCATGATGATTACGGGCGGTATCTCGCCCAATCGTGAAGGTTGGTTAGTACCAGCAGGCGGGACGCTCAATCACAAAGGCGATGTGGTCAATCATCGTAAAGTCACCAAAGCCGTGCACCAATATGACTGCAAAATCATCTTGCAAATTCTGCACAGCGGTCGCTATGGCTATCATCCGTTGGTGGTATCAGCCAGTGCCATCAAATCGCCTATTTCACCCTTCAAGCCCCGTCAAATGAGTGAAGAGAATATTTGGGCGACTATCAAAGACTATGCCAAAACCGCCAAACTTGCACAAATGGCGGGCTATGATGGTGTCGAAATCATGGGCTCAGAAGGCTATTTACTCAATCAGTTCTTAAGCAATCACGTCAATCAGCGTACCGACCAATGGGGTGGTAGTCTAGAAAACCGTATGCGTTTTGCGCTCGAAGTCATCAAAGCGATACGTGCAGCGGTGGGAGAAGCGTTTATAATCACCTTCCGTTTGTCGATGATTGACTTGGTGCCCGATGGCAACACCATGCATGAAGTCATTACCATCGCCAAAGCCATTGAAAAAGCCGGCGTGACCATAATAAATACGGGCATTGGCTGGCATGAAGCGCGTGTTCCCACTATCGTCACGTCGGTGCCACGCGCAGCGTTTGCTGATGTGATTGCTGAAGTCAAACGCCACGTGACTATCCCTGTGATTGCTGCCAACCGTGTCAATATGCCAGAGACTGCCGAGCAGCTGCTAGCAGATAACCAAGCTGACTTGGTACAAATGGCGCGTCCGTTCTTGGCAGACCCAGATTGGGTAACAAAAGCCAGCCTTGGGCAGACCCATCTGATTAATACTTGTATCGGCTGTAACCAAGCGTGTCTAGATCATACATTTGACAATAAACGCTCAACCTGTCTGGTCAATCCCCAAGCCTGTTATGAAACTGAACTGGTGTATAAACCTGCCAAAAAAGCCAAAAAAATTGCCGTAGTGGGCGCAGGCATGGCAGGCTTATCAGCAGCGACGGTCGCCGCCAAACGCGGTCATCAGGTCACCTTGTTTGAAGCACAGGATAAAATCGGCGGCCAGTTTAACTATGCCAAAGTGATTCCCGGTAAAGAAGAGTTCTTTGAGACCATCCGTTACTTTACCAATTTGGTGGACAGCTTAGGCATTGAACTCAAACTGAATCATAAAGTGAGCAAAGAGGAACTAGAGTCGGGTCAGTTTGATGATGTGATTATTGCCACAGGCGTTGTGCCACGGGCGCTTGACTTTGAAGGGGTGGATTTACCGCAAGTGATGAGCTATGCCGAGTTGCTATCGGGTCAAAAAGTTGCAGGTAAGCGAGTCGCGGTAATCGGCGCAGGCGGAATTGGCTTTGATGTCAGCGAATATTTGACCTCCACCCATGTGAAACCGTTTGAAAAAGATGCCCAAGGCAACGTGATTTATCAACCCCATCCGCAAAGCGTAGCCTCATGGAAACGTGAGTGGGGGGTGGACACCAACGCACACTATGACAGCGAAGGTGGACTGGTAAAACCAGAGCCCATTACTCCGACCCGTGAAGTGTATTTGATGCAGCGTAAAAAAGGTCGCTTGGGGGCAGGTCTCAATAAAACCTCAGGCTGGGTGCACCGTGCTCATATCAACAAGCATGGCGTCAAACAGGTGAGCGGCATTGGCTATGAGAAAATTACCAATGAAGGCATTTGGATTACTAACCCAGACGGTCATAGCCAATTATTGCGCGTTGATAGTATCGTTATCTGCGCGGGGCAAGAATCGGTCAATGACTTAATGCCTGCGGTGGGTGATGACTTGACAGCCCAATATCACTTGATTGGTGGGGCAAAATTGGCAGGTGAATTGGACGCCAAACGTGCTATTCGTGAAGGCGCGGAAGTCGCTGCCATGTTGTAGCAGCTTTTACTATGTCATAAAAAAGGCGATGAATGGATGTCATCGCCTTTTTTTATGTTGGCCGCTTATTATTGAATGGCATCAGATGCTAAGAAAAAATTGCGGGCTTGCTGAGAGTCAATCAGCTTGTCTACCGCACCTTGTAAATCATGCGTAGTATGGGGCTGCTCAATCATCTCGCGAATGGTGTCATACAGCCGTGAAAACAACGAGAAATTACTCTGTAGCAAATAACTCATAATTAACTCGCTCACCCCAGTCACTTCCAAATCCAGCGACGTCTTAAAGCGCAGCTCGCCGTCCATCACATCCATTTCCAAATTGCCAATCATCAAATCATAATTCAGATAAGCCAGCATGGCGAGCATCTCGGGGCGATTGGCTTCAGCAATCGCAGTAGGATAAACACTGTATACCGCAATCAATTGCTGCTCACTAAAAAAACGAATCATACAACCCCAATGCCGCTCTTTATCTGACACTTGCATCGTATAATGATGAATGCTCTGCTCATCTTGCTCGCTGGCCGGGTGATACATAAATTGATAACCCATACTGGCTAAGATATGCTCTATGTCATCGGGGGTAATCGGTTGTAGCTCTAATTCGTCATCTGCATCAAGCGACTCACTGGCTAAAATCGGTTCATCTTGTGAATGGCTATCCTCATCAAACGCCGGATTGACTGGGTTTTTAGTAAAAGGCTGATAGCCAGTAGCTTCGATATGCTCGCCTGACTCAGCACAACGACTAGGGTCAGTTGTTTTATCGGCTACAGGTAGTGGCGCTGATTTTTCAGCAGTAAAGAACAGTTTTAGGCGTTGCCATAAACGCTTCGGATTTTTGGACATTGATTTCACTTACCCAAGAAAAAATAGCTAAAAATAGAAAGAAAAACGAAAAGCAGAACAGTTAAAAAACAAAAAAGCTAACAAACAGGTTAGCAAAACTTTGACGCTATCACCAAGCTTTATATGGATACTTTATATGGATAATAGCAAAGACCTGTCGCAAGTTAGTATATAATAAGCTTTCTACACAACTTTAGCCAATTATCTATACAATGGGTATAGGGCTATGATTTATCAATTTAATCTGTTATCTATTTAATGACTTGCAAATTTTAACCAATGCTATGCCAACTTCAATACCCACTGCTACACCTATCTCGGCGACCAGTTCGCTGCTAAACTGTCAAAATGTCACCATACAACGTGGCGAATTTCCGCTGTGTGAAGCGGTGAATTTGGTGCTAAACCGTGGTGATATTTGTCATTTGGTGGGGGAAAATGGCACCGGAAAAACCACATTTTTGATGCAGCTTGCAGGGTTGATTCCTGTGTTGACCGGCGATATCAGCTGGCAGGGCAAGGCAGGATTACCTGTGCAGCCATTTTATGTGGCGCACCAATTGGGTATTCATTTGCAACTCACCGTTGAGCAAAATTTGCGATTTTTGTTAGCCTTGTATGGCATCAAACCAAGCGCAGATGCCCTTGAGCAAGCACTCGATTGGGTTGGGCTAGCAGGTTATGAGAAAATCAACTGCTATCAACTCTCGGCAGGGCAGACGCGCCGCGTGGGTTTGGCACGCTTGCTGTTTGCACTGGAGTATGTAGCGCAATTTCCTTGCTGGCTACTTGATGAGCCGCTGACCGCGCTTGATGTCAATATGATTGCCAAAATTGAACACTTGATGCAGACATTCGTTCAGCGCGGCGGGGCAGTGCTCATGACCAGTCACCAAACTGTCGCCGTCGCCAACAAGCAATTAGATTTAACCTTGTATATGGTTTAGGGGCAACTGCAATGATTGATTTTTCTGCGCTGTGGCAACGTGAATGGCAAATCAAGCAGCAAAACAAAGTGCAGTGGTTATATCCACTGGTGTTGTTTTTAATTATCATCACCTTATTTCCACTGGCGATGGGCACGGAGCCAAAATTATTGCAGCAACTGGGCGTGCCTGCGGTATGGATTGCAGCGTTATTGTCGCTGATTATGGGTATGGAAAACTTATTTCGCCCAGCGCTCGATAACGGCACACTGGCGCAATTGGTTGTCGCTCGTGCCTCGATTCCCACCTGGGTACTAGTACGGCTCATCGTGCATTGGCTGACCAGTGCGGGGATGGTGTGTCTGCTCGCATTTTTGGCGATGCCGCTTTTTGGCTTGACCAGCCAAGCAGCCATTGCCCTGAGTGCTTCTATTTTGGTCGGCAGTCCGATTTTGCTATGCTTATCAGCGATTGCCAGTAGCTTGACAGTATCGCTAAAGAACGGCGCGGTGTTAGTGCCATTGATTTCGTTACCGATGCAGCTCCCTGTGCTGATTTTTGCCACGGGGGCAGTGGGGCAATTTGCCATGGGGCTTAACGGTTATCCGATTTTAGCCCTATTACTGGCGGGCAGTATTTTGGCAGTCATCGTCACGCCTTTTGTGATTGCATTTTCATTAAAACTGGCTTGGTTAAGCTGATGATTTTTAGATGAAAAAATCCCCAAATACCAGTAAAATAAGCGAACAAATATCTTATTGTTGATGGCTTACATTCATTTTAGAAAAAAAAGCAAGGCGCATTCCATGGCAGAAATTACCCCAAACGTTGGCAAAACTGGCTTTTTTTCTCGCCTTTGGCAAGGATTTCTTAAAACTGTTGGCACCAAAGAGTTTTATCGTATTTTTGCCCCTTGGGTGAAATATTTAGCTTTCATTGCTGCGCTGCTATTAGCGGTGGGTGCCGCTTGGGGTTTGGCATTTGCACCACCCGACTATTTGCAAGGCAATAGCTATCGCATTATCTTTATCCATGTCCCTACTGCTAGTCTAGCCATGTCAATTTATTTGGGCATGGCAATTTTGGGAGTGATTTTTTTGGTCTGGAAAATTAAAACCGCTAATTTGGTTGCCCAAGCGATTGCGCCGATTGGCTTTATGCTTTGTGTGTTAAGTTTACTCACAGGCTCGATTTGGGCAAAGCCTACCTGGGGTACATACTGGGTATGGGATGCGCGTCTCACTTCTATGCTGATTTTGGCATTTTTGTACGCAGGCGTGATGGCGCTGTTTACTGCATTTGAGCATACCGCCAGTCGTGGTAAAGCAGCGGCGATTTTATCGATTGTTGGTGCGGTTAATTTGCCGATTATCAAGTATTCTGTCAACTGGTGGAACACCCTACACCAAGGCTCGACATTTACCGTAACTGAGCGTCCAAAAATGCCGCCTGATATGTATATGCCGTTGTTACTGATGATGTTAGGCAGCTATTTTTTGGTAGCTGCACTGACCATCTATCGTACCAATACCTTGATTTTGCAACGTGAAAGTAGCAAACAGTGGGTGATTGATGAATGCAAACGGCTATATCGCTAAAGTGTTATCGTTAAAGCTTCCTTACTGACGTAAAGTATCGCCATTTAACTAGCGATAGCTTCAATCCTATGGCATCAATCCATTCTCTAAACCTAAATCCAAACCTGAGGTCACCAATGAGCCCGTATTTTCATAATGTTGCCGAGTTTATCGCCATGGGTGGGCATGGTAGCTATGTGTGGTCGACTTGGCTACTGACTTTACTAGGCATTATCGCGCTCGTCTTTTTTAGTCGTAGTCAGCGTAAAGCGACCTACCGAGATATCACTACCCAGCAGGCGCGCCAGCAACAGCGTCATCAGCGTACCGCTACGTGCAGGTGATAATAGTATCTATCGGCCTAATCGGTGTTATAATAGACAAGTAGCCCCATAGGGTGTGGTTCATCAAAAGTGAGATGAAAAAAAGCGATGAATAAAGTTCGACAAAAAAAATTAATGTGGGTGATGGCAACCTTATTTGGCGCAATCATTGCCGTCGTTCTTGTGATTTATGCGGTAGGACAACAAACCGACTATTATTTTGACCCCACAGCCATTAGTCAAGGCAAAGCACCTGAAGATACCCGTATCCGAGCAGGGGGCATGGTCGTGCGTGGTAGTGTCGAGCGAGATAGCACAGACCCGCTCAATGTCAAATTTAAAATCACCGATTTTAAATCCACCGTACCGGTATCTTATAAAGGCATCTTGCCAGATTTATTCGCCGAAGGTTCGGGCGTGGTAGCCACAGGTTCGCTTGAAGGCAATACCTTTGTAGCAAGCGAGGTACTAGCAAAGCATGATGAGAATTACATGCCGCCAGAAGTAGCAAAATCATTAAAAACCCAGCATCAAGCCAACGGCACGGATATCAATCAAGCGCAGTTTATGCCAGCTACCCCTGTTAAACAATAAAGTGAATTAACTAAAAAGTCACTTAGCTAAAAAATTAATTAGTTAAAAAATCAGCTGGCTAACAAAGCCAGGTAGCTGAAAAAGTGGGCAATTGACCCACTTTTTTAGTGTCTAGATGATGTTAAAAAATAATGTGAAAAATTTTGTGCCATACAAAATCTTTAACCATAAAATCTTTAAACATAAAAAAAGGAAACCGCTCGGGTTTCCTTTTTGTTCAGTTTAAAAAACTGATTATTTTGCAGCAGATGCAGAAGCGTCAGCAACAGTTGCAGCAGCAGAAGCGGCAGCATCAGCAACTTGGTTGGCAGCGTCAGCAACAGCAGAAGCTGGTGCAGCAGCAGATGCAGTGTCTACAACAACAGTAGAAGCGTTAACAGTTGCAGCAGATGCAGTTACTGCAGGTGCAGAAGCTTCAACAGTGGTAGTAGTAGTTGTTGATGAAGCAACAGTAGTTGAGGCAGTGGTAGAGGCAGCAGCTGGTGCAGCTTCTTCTTTTTTGCTACATGCAGTCATAGCTAAAGATGCAGCAACTAAACTTGATACAGCGATTAATTTAACGTTCATTACGTGTTCTCCTAAAGAAAATAACCCCGTATTCACTCGACGATACTCTAAATAAACGGTTTATTTAGAATTAAAGACACACGGGACATGAAACTGGCAATATTGTAGCGGAAACTTAGTCAAGATAGAATAACTTTCGCATAAAAAAATATAATAAATCTGATAAAAGGTTGTAACAAAATAACACCGCAATCACAAATACAACTTTTTAGATTTATTGATATCGCACGAAAAAGATATCTTTTTTAGCTTTTCGCGGAAAATGACGTATTATACGCATAAAAATATGGCAAAGATATCTTTATTTTTGTAAATTTACAAATTTTTTTTGTTTTAGCGGTCTATTGGATATAGTTAAGAAATAATTTTTTATGGTGATAATTGCTTAATCTTAATGAGATTTCTAAAGCTTTGATGGGTAGATAAGTTACATTAGTTGCATATTATTAGGGTTTATTTTCAAAAATCTGTATAAAACTACGATTTCACACAGTAATTTTTAGACAAAATGCTACAATGCCAAAATAAGCATACGATATATAAAAGCAAGACGAGATTTGAGGAGGTAGTGGTATGAAGTGGGAAGATCGTGGTGGTAGTTCGAATGTATTGGTCAGCGGCGGTAAAGCCGTGGGCGGCGGTATCGGTAGTATTATCATTGGTTTGATTTTGTGGCTAGTGTTTGGTATGAACCCTATGACTGCCATGCAAACAGGTTCTGCAATCACAGGTGGAAATAGTAGTGGGCAACAAACCCTTGACCAGCAAACGGCTGACCGCGACCAAAAATTTGTCTCAGTGGTGTTAAAAGACACGGAAGAAGTTTGGGGTCAAATTTTTAGTGAAAACAATATGCAATACCAACAGCCTAAATTAGTATTATTTAATGGCATGGTGCGTTCGGGTTGTGGTAACGCTTCTTCAGCGACAGGGCCTTTCTATTGTCCTGCTGACCAACGCGTCTATCTTGATACCAGTTTTTTCCAAGAAATGCGCCAAAAATTGGGTATTACAGGTGATCAAAATGGCTCAGGTGATGCACAAAACCAAGGTAAAGCAGGTGACTTTGCACAAGCTTATGTGATTGCTCACGAGGTGGGTCATCATGTGCAAAATCAATTGGGTATTAGCCAAAAAGTAGATGAAGCCAGTCGCCGTGCCACTGAAGCACAAGCCAACAACTTATCAGTGCGACAAGAACTACAAGCGGACTGTTTTGCCGGTGTTTGGGCAAACCGTAACCAACAACGTGTTCAATTTTTAGAGCAAGGCGATATTGAAGAAGCGATTAATGCGGCGGAGCAAATCGGTGATGACCGTTTGGCCCAAGCTAGTGGTCGAGCAGCGGTGCCTGATAGTTTCACCCATGGTACCAGTCAACAACGTATGACGTGGTTTTCACGCGGTCTAAAATCGGGTGATATCAACCAATGCGATACTTTTAGTGGTGCAATTTAAGTAGCGGTGTGATTTAAGCCCAAAGCACGCCAATAAAAAAGATGCCAACAAAGAGCTCAACATCAGGTTGAGCTTTTTTATTTTTATAAGTCAGCTAATTAACAGGATTAAGCGATAACACGATTAAGATTTATCTTTACGCGTCATTTGCTCAAAGAATTCATCATTGGTTTTTGAGTCTTTAAGTTTTTCTAGCAAAAACTCAGTGGCTTGTAGTTCATCCATGGGGTGCAGCAGTTTGCGTAGAATCCATACTTTGCGTAGCATCGCCTCATCCATCAACCGTTCTTCGCGGCGAGTGCCCGATTTTTTGATATTGATGGCAGGGAATACCCGTTTTTCAGCAATGTCACGCTCAAGGGTAATTTCTTGGTTACCTGTCCCCTTAAACTCCTCATAAATTACCTTATCCATGGTACTGCCTGTGTCAATCAAGGCGGTTGAAATAATGGTCAAGCTACCGCCTTCTTCGACATTACGCGCGGCACCAAAAAAGCGTTTTGGGCGTTCTAGGGCATTGGCATCCACCCCACCAGTCAATACTTTACCCGATGAGGGCAATACAGTATTGTAAGCGCGGGCAAGGCGTGTGATGGAGTCAAGTAAAATCACCACGTCTTGTTTGTGCTCAACCAAGCGTTTGGCTTTTTCAATCACCATTTCGGCGACTTGTACGTGACGGGTTGGCGGCTCATCAAAGGTCGATGCGACCACTTCACCACGCACCGTACGCTGCATCTCGGTCACTTCTTCAGGACGCTCGTCAATGAGCAGCACGATGAGATAACATTCTGGGTTATTTTTGGTGATGGATTGCGCGATAGATTGTAGCAATACGGTTTTACCCGCTTTTGGTGGAGCGACGATAATCGAGCGTTGTCCTTTACCAATCGGGGCAATCAAGTCAATGATACGGCCGGTTAAGTCTTCTGTGGTACCGTTACCAAGTTCTAAGCGAAGCTGCTGGGTAGGAAAAAGAGGGGTTAAATTTTCAAAAATCAGTTTGTGGCGAGAGCGGTCTGGGGTGTCGAAGTTGATTTCGTTAACTTTTAATAGGGCAAAATAGCGCTCAGAATCCTTGGGTGGGCGAATCGTCCCTGCGATGGAGTCACCCGTCTTGAGATTGAAACGGCGAATTTGGCTCGGACTCACATAGATATCATCGGGACCCGCTAGGTAAGAGCCTTCCGACGATCGTAAAAAACCAAAGCCATCGGGCAAAATCTCAAGCACGCCATCCCCATAGATAGCTTCACCGTTTCGGGCGTGGGTTTTTAAAATGGCAAAAATGATATCTTGTTTGCGACTACGGGCCATGTTTTCTAGACCCATTTGCTCGCTAATCAACAACAATTCAGCAATCGATTTTTTTTTGAGTTCAGTCAAATTCATAGGTAAATCATCAATAACTAATTTTGAACCACCTCAAAACGTGAGTCGAGTAAAGGCGCTGCATCGTTTTAAGACAGTAGGGTGTGAAGAGAATATAAAGAGAAAAACTAGAAACGTTTGAAATGATTAACTGAGCGTTGCAAACAGACAATACCAAATACTAGACTAAATAATAGTAGATGCCTGCTAACGTGACGTTAAGCATATCGATAAGATAGTTATTTTGTGAAACACACTATACGACTTGACATATTCATTTGTCAATGTATGGGAATAAAAAACCGCGATTTTTTTACTGATTAAGTATCAAAATCGCGGCGAATCTTATTGGTAACTATCAAAAAAGACACCGTTACCAATATAAAAATTCAATTTAACCTACGCTAGTGATTCTTACCCTAGCGATTATAAGTGTTTGTTGATAAGGGCAGTCAATTGGGCTTTTGGTTGCATGCCCATAGTGGCATCCACTTTTTCACCGTTTTTGAACATAAATAAGGTAGGGATACTACGGATACCATATTGTGCGGCTAGGTTTGGATTTTGGTCAACGTCGATTTTAACGATTCGCGCTTTACCCTCAAATTCTGAGGAAAGCTCGTCTAATACAGGGGCGATGGCTTTACATGGACCACACCATGTTGCCCAAAAATCGACCAATACTGGGGTGTCTGATTGTAATACTGCTTTTTCAAACGTACCTTCATCGGCATGAATAACTGAAGACATAGTAACTCCTACATGTTTACGTGTTGATGTTGTTAACTGTTAGGTTGTGGATCATGCTTAAGTAATGACCCAAACGCTTGTTTTTGCCCAGTGCTTGTTTTTGCCTAATAAAAAAATCTTAATATTGGATACAATCAAACAGTGATAGAAACAATGATAGGATAATGAAATCTATTAAACAGACACCCAACGGCAAATTACTTTATAGTGATTATCATGATAGGGTCATCTTAGCATAACACAACCCCAAAACAGGGTATGGCTATGGTTAATTGTTTTGATAGTTATGATAAGAAACATTAATGGTATCTAATTAATTGTATCTAAATGATTGTAACGATAGAAGTTTTTAGAAAATATTACAGTTAATTTTTTTCAATGATGGACAGGCATGGGGGGAGGCGAAAATGGCAGTTGCAATAAAATGGCTTTTACTCAGGGGTGAAAATGCGTAAAATGGTGTCTAATTGAATTATTGACTTTAACCAACACTAAGTGAAATATGCCTGACTTACTTGCTAACAATGAACTTATGGCCGCCATTGATATTGGCTCAAATAGCTTTCATCTTGCCATCGCGCGGTTGGACCATGGGGAAGTACGAAAATTAGCATCAATGTCAGAAAAAGTGCAGCTTGCCGCTGGACTTGATGAAAATAACTATTTGTCGCTTGAGGCACAAAAACGCGGGCTGGATTGTTTGACCCGTTTTGTCGGACGACTAGACGCTGTTTCACCACAGCGGTTACGGATTGTAGCTACCAATGCCCTGCGCCAAGCCAAGAATGCGGATGAATTTATTCGACAAGCCAATTTAATTTTACCCAAACCCTTAGAAGTCATTGCTGGGCGAGAAGAAGCCCGTCTAATTTATTTGGGAGTTTCTCATACCAATGCCAGTACCGATAAACGCTTGGTGATTGATATTGGGGGTGGTTCGACGGAGTTTATTATTGGCAAAGGCTTTGACCCGATTTTGACCGAAAGCTTACAGATGGGCTGTGTTGCTTTTACCAAATCCTATTTTGCCGATGGTGCTATCACCGAAAAAGCGTTTGAAAAAGCGATTGCTGCGGCGAGAAAAGAAGTGCTGGGTATTAGTCGTTTGTACCAAAAAACGGGTTGGGACAGTGTCACGGGCTCAAGCGGCACGATTAAAGCGGTCAATCAAATTTTGCTGCAACTTGGGCTTGCCGATGAAAATGCTCGGGTGACCTACAGCGGTGTCAAAGAAATTCAAAAATTACTGATTAAAGCAAAACATATCGACAATATTGATTTTGCCGATATTAAAGACACTCGTAAAGCAGTGTTGCCGGCTGGTGTCGCGGTGCTGTTGGCAGCGATGAATGTTTTGGGCATTGATACGATTTCTTATTCAGATGGTGCGCTGCGTGAAGGCGTCATGTACGACATGCTCGGGCGTTTTGCCAGTGAAGATGTGCGTGATCGCAGTGTACAAGCCTTGATGACACGTTATTCGGTCGATAGAAAACAAGCAAAACGTGTGGTACGTACCGCGCAGCAGCTGTTTGACCAAGTGAGAAATCGCTTGGGGCTTGATGAAGAGGACGCGGATTTACTTCGCCGTGGTGCCTATCTATATGAAATTGGTCTTGCCATCAGCCATAGTAGCTATCACAGGCACAGTGCCTATTTGCTAGAAAATTCTGATATTGACGGTTTTTCACAAGTGGATAAAACACGCTTGTCGCAGCTAGTTATGCACCATCGCCGTAAATTAAAACCTGATAGTTTTGATGAAGTCAAAATGGTGGGCGGTGATAATCTGGTGTATTTAACTTTGATTTTACGCCTAGCGGTACTGGTGCATCACAGCCGTAGCAAACATGATACCCTACCGATTCACCTATCGGCTAAAGATAACCATACTTGGGAAGTTTCGGTAAATTTAGCGGATGATAATGCAAGTCTTGTGCTATCAGATTTGCAAGATGAAATTGATATTTGGCAAAAGTGGGGCATGAGCTTATCCATTACCACTTATGAGCTAGCTATTGGGTAAGCAAATTGCTAAGTAAATAGCTAAGCAAATTTTTAAATAAAGTTAAGCGTTTAGGTCTGTCATACGATATTGAGATGACAACAGTTGTAATAAAACAAGGGAATAACGACAATGAGTGTTTGGGAAAAAGTACAGCTTGCACGTCATGCAAAACGACCATTATTTTTGGATTATGCCAACCAGCTGTTCACGGAATTTGATGTGCTGCAAGGGGATCGCGCGTATGCCGATGACAAAGCGATTTTGGGGGGTATGGCGATGTTTAACGACCAGCCTGTCATGCTGATTGGTCAACATCGCGGTCGCAGTACCCGTGAGCGTATTGAATACAATTTTGGTATGGCGAACCCAGAAGGCTACCGCAAAGTAGTTAGACTGGTGCAAATGGCAGAACGGTTTAAATTGCCGGTGTTTACTTTTATTGATACCCAAGGCGCATATCCTGGCGTAGGTGCAGAAGAGCGTGGTCAAGCCCAAGCGATTGCCCAAAGTATTGCGGTATTTTCATCATTGAATGTGCCTGTGATTGCCACGGTAATCGGTGAAGGGGGGTCAGGTGGTGCACTGGCGATTGGCGTCGCTGATCGTATCAATATGCTAGAAAACAGCATTTATTCGGTGATTTCGCCTGAAGGTTGTGCATCGATTTTGTGGAAAACGGCTGAAAAAGCGCCCCAAGCCAGTGAGGCGCTGAAACTCAGTGCAGCAAATTTAAAATCTCTTGGCTTGATTGATGAAGTCATTGGGGAAGGCGAGGGCGCGCATATCAACAGTGATGTCGCTATGACCAACCTTAAAGCCACGCTCGAACAGCAACTAGGACAGCTTGAAAAGCTTGATGAACAAACACGTCTGCAACAACGCTATGAAAAATTGATGAGCTTTAATTCTACGGTGTCCTTACCAAAAGCCTCTGCTTGATTGTCAGTGATTTAACCCATTTTAATGACCCATGGGCGTTTATTGAGGCGCCCATTATTTTATCTCATTTGTTTTATCCCACTGTTTTTCTCTTGCCGCATGAGCTTGAGCACTGTGTCTTCTATCCCTATGTCATCTGTCCATATGTCACCTGTCATTGAAGCGATTAAACAAAGTTATCAAACCCATATCAACCCGCACCCCAAGGCTGCCACTAAAATTTATATTGCGTGCAGTGGCGGGCGAGACTCGATGGCATTACTGTTCGCCTGTCAGCAGCTACAACTACCGATTCATGTGATTCATATCAATCATAAATTGCAAAAAGTCAGTGATGACTGGCAACAACTCGTAGAAGCCTATTGCCACAAGCACCACATCGACTATGACAGCGTTTGCATCGATTGGCAATCGCAGCAAGTTTATGCCGCCAATAGCACAATCAGCCCAGAACAACAAGCGAGCACACAACAAGTCAATGAACAGCAAGCCAGAACCGCCCGCTATCATGCTATCATACAGATTGCAGGCGAAAATGCCATTGTTGCCTTGGCGCATCACGCTAACGATCAGGTGGAAACCTTGTTGATGAACCTATGCCAAGGGACAGGATTGGCAGGGCTGACAGGCATGACGGCGTTTGGGGTGCAACACGAATTTGGCACACCCATTTGGTTATGGCGTCCGTTGCTTGGGGTAACGCGTGATGAGATTAGCGACTTTGTAGCGGCGCAACATATCCCTTATGTCGATGATCCTACCAATTTTGGCGTAGCTAATCAGCGCGCTTTTTTACGTAATCAGATTTTGCCACTCCTTGATCAGCGCTTTCATAAAGTAGTGCAAAATATTACCCGCACCCAGCAAAACCTAACCGAAGCGCAGCATATAGTCGAGGAGCAATATCAACAAGATTTGGCGCTATGCCAGTGGTCAAATGGCTGGACAAGTCATCAGCAATGTTTGCATATCCCCAATCTAAAATCATTGAGCCAAGCAAGACGCTTTAACCTATTGCATCATTGGGTCAAAGGCTCAGAAAAATTTGCCCCAACTCGGCAATGGATTGCACAAATTGAGCAGTTACTACAATCAGCGCAAACAGACCAGCAAGCGATTTTGCAGTGGCAGGGGATTGAAATTAGAAAATACCGCGATACGTTGTACCGCCTTGATGCCGATTATGTAAAGGCGATTCATAGCAAGTCAGATAGCAAGATATTAGCCAATTTGGCTGTTGATGTGGAATTATCTGTTGGATTATCTGTTGGATTATCTGTGGGGCTATCTCTAGAATTGGCGCTTGCTAGCAGAGCCGTGTTGCCAAATGAGTCTTTTCAATTATTGTCACAATCTTTTCACCAATCGTTTAAAAAACTGTGCCAACGATTTGATATTCCTAGCTGGGAGCGACAATTTGCCAAAGTGGTCATCCTGGATGACAACAAAGAAAAGGTGATCACGGCATCTCAAACTCAGCCACGGTTCGCTTTATTATTGCCGAATACCAGTGTTTGGCTGGCAGATGCCGGTGAGCTGAATTTGGCTACCCAAGCGCCTTGTCCATGGCAATTGGTTTGGACAGACAGTCTTGATAGTGAATCTCATTGATTTAAGACTGTCATGGACTAAGACTATCATGGATTAAGGTTATCAAACTGCCATGAATCCCTTGAATTTGCGCCATGCACACCAATTTACGCTGTAAATTTGTCATCAAAACTTGCAGTAGGTATGGTAGACTTATTTGCGAATAATAGCGAGGGCGAACCCTTTAACTACTTTCTTCTAACTGCTTTCGTCACCCCACAAAAAATGACTACAAAGGACATCTATGGCAACCACAACTTCTCTTAACATCGCTTTTATTGGTGGCGGTAATATGGCATCGGCACTTATCGCAGGGCTATTAGCAAAAGGTCAGCCAACTAGCTTACTGCATGTGGTTGAAACCGATGCCGAGAAGTTAGCGGATTTTCAAGCCCAAGGGTTAAATACCTACGATGCGAGCAATGTCGACAACACCAAACGCGCCATCGAAAAAGCTGATGTAGTCGTGCTCGCCGTCAAACCGCAGGTCATGAAAGATGTGCTACTACCAGTCAAAGACAGCTGGGGCGAGCAAGTGGTTATTTCAATTGCCGCAGGGATTGGTACCGATAGTTTAGCCGAATGGTTGGGGCCGCAAGTCAAGCTAGTGCGGGCGATGCCAAATACCCCTGCGATGATTCAAATGGGTGCCACAGGCTTGTATGCAACAGTCGGGGTGAGCGAGGCGCAGCAGCAACTCGCGCAGCAAGTGATGTCCGCAGCAGGACTGGTGTTATGGGTAGATGACGAAGAGCTACTGCACGCCGTGACCGCTATCTCAGGGTCAGCGCCTGCGTATTTCTTTTATATGTTAGAGAACATGATTGCCACGGGTGAAAAATTGGGGCTGACTCAAACCCAAGCAACGGCTTTGGCGATGCAAACGGCATTGGGCTCAGCGCAAATGGCATTGACCAGTCATGATACGCCAGCTGAGCTGCGTCGCAAAGTAACCTCGCCCAATGGGACTACCCAAGCGGCAATTGAAGTGATGGATGACAAAAAAATGCATCAAATTATTGCCGATGCCATGCTAGCGTGTGAGCAGCGCTCGCGTGAGCTCAGCCAAGCGTTTGGCAAATAACTCGATTTGGCTACAACAGCAAATTTTAATTAACTATCTTAACGGCTTATCGTTAACAAGTGTGTAAGCAGCAAATAAGGATAAACACAGGGCATGACTAATCTTTTGGCAGGGTTGTTTGATATCGTCGTCGCGGCGGCGATGATACTGGTTTTCTTTCGATTTATGCTGCAGTTTGCTGGCATTACTGCAAAAGATGCGTTTGCCAAACCTATTTATCGTATGACACGCATTGTCGATGTGTTTGGACGTATTTTCCCAACCATAGGCGATGGCAGAATCAATACCGCAAGTTTGGTGCTGCTGTTTTTGCTGCGGATGATTTTTATTTGGGGCGTGCTTGGCATGATGCGCATTGATAGTCAAAATATTGGACTGTTCTATATGCCAGAAGTGAACTTAGCCATGGTTGATTATCTATCGCGGCATTTTTCACCTGTCATGATGTTTTTTGTGGCGGCCGTGACCTTGCTGATTGATTTTTTAAGAATGTGTCAGTACATCATCATTGGCTCGTTTATCGGTGGTTGGGTGATGCTTTTTACCCAAAAAATGCCAGCGATTTTTGGACTGCTCACCCTGCTTAGTGAGCCAATTATTCAGCCATTTCGCAAAGTCTTACCTGCCACAGGTATGCTTGATTTGGCACCTATGCTGGGTTTTTTCTTGATTATTTTGCTAGAAACCTTGGTGCAAACCGTAGGTGTTTATCTATTAACCCTCTAGTCTTTCCCAAACGACGATTAAATGGTTAAGCTTTAAAGCAGTGGGCTAAACAGGCGAATAGCGTTGTCCAAGAATTTTGCCCCAAAGCTACGCTGCTGCCATCCATCGCGCTGTAATGGCTCACTTTGTTGCAGATATTCATGCTGGCAAGTGAGCATTTGCTGGGTCATGGTACGATTATAAATTGCCATACTCACCTCCATATTCAGATAAAAACTGCGCATATCCATATTGACGGTACCAAATAAGCAATAATCGTCATCCACGCACAAAATCTTGGCATGTAGCAAGCCTGCATTGAACAAATAAATCTGCACCCCTGCTGACAACAGCGGCTCAAAATAAGCCTGTGAAGCAAACCGTACCAATAGCGAATCTACTTTTTTGGGTACATTTAAAATCACCTTGACTCCACGCTTGGCAGCGGTAGTGATAGCGAGCAGCAGCGCATCATCTGGCACGAAGTAAGGCGTGGTAATAACCACTTGTTTTTTGGCAGCAAAAATCGCACACACCAAGGTTTCGTAGATGACATGCCCCGTTAATTCTGGCGCCGATGGAATCAGCTGCAAGCTGACTTGACTTACCGACGGGTAAGCTTGTAGGTTGCTTTGCAGCGACAAAATGTTTAACAAGGGCGGCTGGGTGACACGCGTGTTAGCTTTTTTAAGTACCCCGCTAGTGTTAGTCTCGTGTTGTAATTTGTGGTGATGCAGCTTTGAGGTGCCAATATACAGCGACTTGGTAAAGCGATTAACGATTTTCTCAAGGCCGGAAAAATTGGCGTTGGTTTCTGCGCTGATATCCGTGGTCGTGACAAGTGACATGGCTTTCACCGAATTGACGTTATCATGACCTTCCACCCGTATCATGACATCAATCCATTTGCCCACATGCTCGTTTTGTTTGAAAAAATCGGGGTCGATTAAATTAAAACTTCCCGTATAGCCATAGCAATTGTCAAAAATAGCCAGCTTACGATGATTGCGGATATCAATGCGTTTGACAATAGTCTTGAACAAACCCACGGGCAACGACTCATGCACAAAGACATCAGCATCTTTGAGTTTTTTCACCCACGAACTGCGAAAAAACGCATGACTGCCAACGCTATCAGCGAGCAAATGCACGGATACGCCGCGCTGGCTAGCCTCTATCAAAGCTTCTAATAACTCAATCACCCGGCCTTGTGGCGAGACAATATAAAACTCTAGCAAAATCATCGTGTTTGCCGCACGGATATCGGCTAATAAACTGGCAAAAATATGGTCAGCGTCTGTCATCAGCGTCAGCGTATGATGGTCATACACGCCAAGCCCAGTTTTTAGTAGGGCGATATTGCTCAGTTGCCGTGCTTCGGTGTCTAAATTTTTGGAAATTTCATTAAAATCAATCTGCTGAGCGTTGGCAAAGTCACGCAGTAATTTTTGCGCCATCAAACTCCGCTTACGGTACTGGTGTCCAATATTGATTTCACCAAATAACATATAACCGATGATGCCAACAACAGGCAGGGCAAATAACACCGCAATCCAAGCAATTGCCACGCTTTGGTGGCGCTGCTGTTGAATAACTCGCACCACTAGCCAAAGCGTGATGAGAAAATGGGCGATAACACCTAGCCGCAATAGCAACGTCTTAACAATCGACCACTCCAATAATAACCCCATACTAGCTTGCCTAACCCAGCATTGAGGTGTAATGAAAGCGCTTGGGAATTCGTTGACCATGAGGGTGGGCAATGTCAGCGACTTTGAGCACGTGTTGTATCCAAATATCTGCGCATTGTACCGCTGTCACAAGCTCATCACCCAGTGCCAAACGACCTGCGATATAACTTGCTAGACTACAGCCTGAGCCATGATATTCACCCGCCAGTCTTGGCAAAATCGCTTGGTATGCCAGTCGGCAGGTTTGGTTGTCATTAACGTATAAATACTGCTCGATACCAGAGGCTTGGCTATCGTGAGATGTCTTGACTAGCACTGCTTTGGCACCTTGTTGACACAAATCTTTGGCGGCAGCGTGTAGATTGTCGATGCCTGTCAAATCCCGCAGTTCAATGCTGTTAGGGGTCATTAGGGTCGCAAAAGGGGTCAACTGGGCAAAGGCAGCCACCAAAGTGTCTTTGTCACCTAAAGCACCGCCACTATTGGCCACCAATACCGGGTCAAGCACATACGGCGTACCTGTTGCAATACTGCCATCGGTAAAAAGCTGCGCGAGCATTGCAATATTGTCAGTGGTGCCAAGCATCCCTGACTTGATGGCTTTGACAGGCAAATCATTGAGCACTGCTAGTGCTTGCGCCCTTACCAGCTCACTTGCGCATGCCTCAAACCCAAAAACTTGCTGTGAACTTTGAACGGTCACTGCGGTACAAGCAATCGCTGCATGACTCCCTGCTTGTCCAATCGACTCAATATCCGCTTGCAAGCCTGCACCGCCTGATGGATCTAACCCCGAAAAACACAATACAGTGGGGCGCAGTGTCATGCTGGGTGCTAAAATAGGGGCAAGGGTAGCAGGGGTTGACATAAGATTCTCACAGGCTGGTTATCAATCCTTGTAAAGGATTGTTTAAATGGTTTTTTTAATCATTACTTTCAAACAGATTATCACATAACGACTGAGCCATAAACAGCGACTGGGTTATAGGTAGGCACGGTGTCGCTGCCAAGGTGCTGCAATTATTCTCACATAATTTTTTTAAAAAGTCTTGCAAATTTGGATTGGTTTGTTATAATGCCCACCCACAATACTTGAGGTTAATGGCGACATTGACTAAAATTATTGTACGGTGTTATAGATAAGTAAGACCAATTCGGTGACGTGGGTGAGTGGCTGAAACCACAGCCCTGCTAAGGCTGCATACGGGAAACTGTATCGAGGGTTCGAATCCCTCCGTCACCGCCATTTATTGAAGCAAAATTAGTTTTAAAATTATTTAAAATAAAGTTTGACAAAATAAATATTCTAACTTATAATAGCGCCCACTTCAAACGAAGACATTAGTTAAGCGCTTGTAGCTCAGTTGGATAGAGCATCAGGCTACGAACTTGAGGGTCGGGGGTTCGACTCCCTCCAAGCGCACCACTAATTACTTTGTTAAAATTAATCGCCACTCTTTGAGTTTAGGCGATTTTTTTTATGTCTTATTTTTTTATACCTCATATTACTCGGCGGGTTATTTTGCCGTTAGCTCTCCCTTGTTTGCCAAGGTTGCCTGTTGCCTAAGGCATTTTCATCCCATTTATGTTTATCTGAGCCATGCGCTGATGGGTCTCGAGTGAGTGTTTGAGTCATAGCCTTTTGGTTGTATTTAGGCTACAATTTCGTTTAATTACTACTATCATTCGCCCGCCATACCTATGCTTAAGACCAAAACCCCAATGTTAAAAACAGCTAAAACCAACAGCCAGCCGCAATCCATGCAATCAGTGCCATTGCAAGAAGAACCTGTGATGGCAAAAGCGGCTACTCGGCTGATTGCTATGCTGTATGATGGTATGTTGATTTTGGCGATGCTATTCTTTGTGCAGATGCTGCTTATTGTATTGGGGACTAAAATGCTAGGTTTGGCAGGAACGGATATGAAGCAAGCGGCGACATTACCGCTATGGTATCGTAATATTGTGCAAATCCCTGCGTTCGTGATTATCTTGGTCGGGTTTTATGGGGTATTTTGGCGTAAGGCAGGGCAGACGCTTGGCATGCAGACCTGGCGGCTTAAAACCATGAACCGTGATGGCTCATTGCTAAGTTGGCGTCAATCGATGATGCGGATATTAGCCGCCTGTTTATTGCCGGTGGTCTGCGGGATGATAGGCTATCTTATCCATCAGTCGGTGGGTGCGCTGTATTTTAGTATGTTTATCGGGCTATTGTTTAATTATTGGTTCGCATGGGTCAATAAGCAAGGACTGGCGCTACATGATTTGCTGTCAAACACCCTGACCATGAAAATGCCAAAAATTAACCACGAAGGCTTGTTTGCTGGGTTTAGAAAGAAATAATTACTTGTCTCTCGCCCACAACCAATCCGCTAAATCGAGCAAATAGTTATCATCGCCAAATTCAGCAATCACCGCATTTTTAGCGGTATCAAATAAGCTTTGCGCGTAGGTTTTGGCAGCACCCACACCGAGCATTTTTACATAAGTGGATTTATCTAATTTTTCATCACTACCCGCAGGTTTGCCAAGCTGCTTGGTATCGGCAGTCACATCCAAAATATCATCTTGTACCTGAAAAGCCAAGCCAATCTGCTCGGCAAAGCTATTGAGTGCTTGGCGCTCGCTGTCAGTCGCGTTGGCACAGATGGCACCCATCAATACTGACGCTTCAATGAGCGCGCCTGTTTTATCACGGTGGATGGCTTCAAGCTCAGTTTGGCTAAGCTGTTGGTGCTCGCCATTTAAATCCAGCATTTGCCCCATGACCATCCGCCGGGCTCGCGGCGCAAACGTGGCAGAAAGCGGAGTAGCAAACTCACTGTTTTCACCAAAATGCGTATGGGTCAGGGCTTCAAAAGCTAGGGTCTGTAGCACGTCACCGGCAAGCATCGCAGCGGCTTCACCATAGGCGATATGGGTGGTAGGGCGACCTCGGCGCAGCGCATCATCATCCATACAAGGCAAGTCATCATGCACTAGCGAATAGCCGTGTAGACACTCCACCGCCATCATGGCACGGCGCACGTCATTAGATAATTGATGGGATGGGTTGGCAAGATTGTTGCCGGTTTTTACCGTGGCAAAAGTTGCGGCAACCAGTAAAGGACGTACCCGTTTGCCGCCATTGGTCATCGCGTATAGACTTGCTTCATGCAGCGGCGACGGTAACTTGCAGGCTTGGAGGTAAGCGGGGATATCCGATTCTAGTTGATCAATGACTTGGCGAGAAAAAGCAGTAAATTCCATAATCAATTCTTTTGTATGTGTTAAAATTTTGAGCAATAAAAAAGCTGCCCCCATTAAGGTTGAGCAGCCCTTTTGCAAAATGGCGCAACAAGTTTAACCGATTAGTCTAGGAAATTAAAGCTATCTAAATCCATCGCCATTAACTCGCTTGGTGCCAACATGCTCTCTGAGTGACCTGATGCACGTGGCAATAGTTTTTCAAAATAAAACTCAGCGGTTTTGATTTTCGCTTCATAGAATTCTTTGGTTTCGCTGCCGCCATTTTTGAGTTTATCATACGCTACCGCTGCCATACGTGCCCAGTGATAGCCCATGATGACGTAGCCTGAATACATTAAGTAATCATCGGATGCCGCTGAGACGATTTCACGGTCTTTACGCGCTGTGAGCATGATACGTGTGGTAAGGGTATTCCACTCTGCACAGTATTTGGTCAATTCCCAAACGAATTTACGCATGCCTTTGTCTAGTGCGTACTCACTACACCATTTCATGATATTGGCGGTGTAATCAAGTAGCACTTTGCCTTTTGATTGGATTAACACTTTACGACCTAGTAGGTCAAGCGCTTGTACGCCTGTGGTGCCTTCATACAAGGTTGAGATACGCGCGTCACGAGCGATTTGTTCCATGCCCCATTCTTTGATGTAGCCATGACCACCGTAGATTTGCATACCATGTTTGGCACATTCAATGCTCAGTTCAGTTAAGAATCCTTTGAGTATTGGGGTATAAAAGCCCAATTTATCATCCCATTTGTGGAACTCAGCATCGTCACCGAGCATCGCTCCTTCAAACATTTTATCAGCATAGCGTGATGCATGATAAATCATTGAGCGCGCGCCTTCTGAGAAGGCTTTTTGGGTGAGTAGCATGCGCGCAACATCGGCATGATGGATAATCGCATCAGCCACTTGATTTGGCTCTTTGGTACCTGATAGGGTACGCATTGAGCGGCGTTCTTTGGCGTAGGGCAATGAGTTTTGGAAAGCCAATTCCATATGCGCTAAGCCTTGCATACCTGTGCCTAGGCGGGCAGTATTCATAAAGGTAAACATGGCTTTTAAGCCTTTATGCGGCTCACCGATTAAATAGCCTGTCGCATTATCAAAGTTGAGTACCGCAGTTGCTGATGCTTTGATACCCATTTTGTGCTCAATTGAGCCACAGTTAACCATATTACGCTCACCAATGTCGCCGTTTTCTGTGACCAAGAATTTTGGCACGATAAATAACGAAATACCCTTGGTACCTTCAGGCGCATCGGGTAGGCGTGCTAATACGATATGCACGATATTTTCCGTTAGGTCATGTTCACCGGCTGAAATAAAGATTTTGGTACCACTAATCTTATAAGTACCGTCTTCTTGTGGGATTGCTTTGGTTTTAACTTGACCCAAGTCGGTACCACATTGTGGCTCAGTCAAACACATGGTGCCCGACCAACGACCTTCTACCAAGCCTGGCATATAAGTGGCTTTTTGCTCGGGGGTGCCGTATTGCATGATGGTATTCATACAGCCCACCGACAGCCCTGGATACATGGCAAATGCCCAGTTTGCCGTGCCCATCATTTCACTTTTGATGAGATTGACTGACATTGGCATATTTAAGCCACCAAATTCTTCAGGAAACGGTATGGCTTGATACCCAGCTTCAACGAACATATCATAAGCTTCTTTAAAGCCTTTTGGCGTGGTGACAACACCCTTGTCAAAATGGCAACCTTCAGCATCGCCTGATTGATACAGTGGCATCAAGACATTGCTACAATAATCCGCAAAGCTCTCAAGCATCATATCCACGGTTTCAGGATCGGCATTTTCACCAGATTTTAAGGTTTTATAGTGTTCGGGGTAATTAAATACTTCATTGGTTAAAAAGCGAATATCACGCAGAGGGGCTTTATATGATAATGGCATATGCTGAAATCCTTTTAATAGGCTATTAACTAAGATAAAAAGGGAAAGGTAAAAATAAGTCCGCTCAGTATAAAGGTATTTGCCCCTAAAAGCTTCAAATAATAATAAATATTCATAAATAATACTAATTATCATAAAATTATTTTATGATTTTGTAGTGCAAAGCTTTGTATAGACAAGAATGCAACAATTACCAACTACCTTAAACGCACTCGTTTTATTTACACTTTGCCAAAGCTATTAAAAAACCAAACGTATTGAAAAATCATTTGTGAGCCACTCTTGCCAAATATTCCCAATCCGTCCCCTAATCCATCGCTCCCTAACACGTCGACACTGCCAGCCAAACCTGCACCGACATCACTCAACAAACGCGAACGCGGCGCCGTGCTGTGGTTAATTATCAAAAAATTATCCGTTTTTGCAAAACCTTATCACTCATTAATCATAGCGACGCTGCTACTTACGGTGATTGGTTCATTCGCGGCACAGGTTAATGCTTTTGTACTGCGTTACACGGTCGATCATTTGACCGAGATTCTCAAACTCAGCGAGCCGTGGCATGAAGGTGCAAAACTGCTCACGACTATCAGCATCGTGCTATTGCTCAAAGAATTGTTGTACGCGGCAATCAGCTTTGGACAGCGCTATTTTGGTGAAAAAATCCGTATTAATTTATCCCGAGATTTATCGCAAAAAGTCGTGGCGCGTATTTTAAGTTATCGCATGGGGTTTTATACCCACCCTGATAACGACAGTGGTAAGCTGCAGACACGCATTGATTTGGGTGTCAGTAGTCTGACGCGCTTGGTGCAAAACTTTTTTATTGATATGTTGCCGTTATTTGCCAATGCGATGGTAGCACTGGTAGTGATGTTTAGCGCCAATGTGTGGGTGGGAATGGTAGGGCTGGTTATTGTGCCGATTTATTTTTATATCAGTCAAAAACAAGCCACGCGCTTGCAAGGCTTTCGTCGGCAGATGCGCTACTATCGGGAGAGCAAAAGCGAGCAAATCATTTCGCTGATTAACGCTATTACCGTGATCAAATCCTTTGTCCGCGAGCCGATTGAAGCGCAAAAACATTTTGCCATTCAAAAAGAGATGACCGATAACCAACTCAAAACGCGCGGTATTGGCTTTGGCTATGATGCACTCAAAAGCTTTATCGAGCAGATTGGTGTGGTGGCGATTATTATTTTAACGGCGTATTTTGTGCTTGATGGGCAGATGACCATTGGCATGATTATGTTTCATGTATTGTTATTTCAAAATGTAGCATCCCCGATTCGCCAGTTGCATCGTATCTACGATGAGGTCAATGATGCGCTGACTTATGCCGAAGGGTTTTTTGATATTTTAGAAGATGATAGCCAAATCGAAGTGGTAGGCGGTGTCAATCCTGCGACGGTGCAGGGCGATATCGAACTTCAGCACGTGGATTTTGTCTATCCCAACGGCAACCAAGCCTTGCAAGATGTCAGCTTTCGCATTCGGCGCAACCGAATTACTGCATTAGTCGGGCTGAGTGGCGCAGGTAAAAGTACCATTATCAATCTGTTGGTAAAATTTTATCAGCCCACGCAGGGGCGAATTTTGCTCGATGGCAAGGATTTGCAAGATTATGATACCCATGAACTACGCCAACAAATCGGTTTGGTGTTGCAAAAAAACCATATTTTTGGCGGGACTATTGAAGAAAATATTCGTTATGGCGATTTAACTGCCAGCCAAGCTCAGATTGAGCAGGCAGCAATACAAGCCTCCATTCATGAACAAATCACCCAGCTGCCCAAAGGCTACCAAAGCGAAGCCAAATCCTTGTCAGGTGGACAGCAGCAGCGTATTGCACTGGCACGTATGTTTCTCAAAAATCCGCCGATTGTCTTTTTGGACGAGCCGACCGCAAGTCTAGATGCCATTGCCAGCCAGCAAATCAAGCGCAGTTTGGATTTAATCAAACAAAATCGCACGGTGATTATCGTGTCGCACAATATCGCGCAGATTATTGACGCTGATGATTTGGTGGTCATCGAGCAAGGGCGCGTGGTGGAGACAGGCACGCATGATGAACTGTATCGCAAGCAAGGTAAATATTATGAGATTTTTAATGCCATGTCCGATAGTTTAAATCTTGATAAAATCACCCAAACGTTAGACAGCCATTAATTTAGCGTTCATCATGCAGGCTTATCATGCGCACTGGTAGCGCTAAGCGGATTAACGCCGTAACCCTGCTGACTTAAATTTATGCTACCATAACTGCTTTGTCATATTCACCCAACTTCACCCAACAAGTTAGTCAATACTCATGGAATCTCAAGTCTTAAAAATATTTTTGGCACTGGTGGTACTGGTCAATCCCTTTGCCGCGTTATCGTTATTTATTGATATCACCAAAGACGCCAATCGACAACAAACTCGCAAAGTTGCACTGATTTCAGCCATTACTGTGTTTGTGACCATTGCGATATTTTCGTTGGCAGGCGAGCCTATCTTAAAGGTGCTGGGGATTTCGCTTGGGTCATTTCGTATCGCAGGCGGTATCTTGGTATTGATTATTGCCATTGGCATGATGAATGGCGCTGGTAATGTTGCCAAACCGCATGTCGGCAAATCCGGGGATTTAAATGGCGTGGCGTTTCAAGGGGCAGCATCTGCCGTGGTGCCATTGACGATTCCGATGGTGATTGGTCCAGGTGGAATTTCTACCGTGATTATTTATGCCGCGAGCGGGCATAGTTATTTTAATATGCTAGCGATTATCACCGCAGGTTTGATTATCAGTATTATCACTTATCTAAGCTTCATGGCAGCGGGGCAGGTGAGTCGTTTTTTAGGTGATACCGGGCTTAACGTGCTCAATCGTATCATGGGGATGCTACTTGCGGCCGTTGCGGTAGAGATTTTTGTTGGCGGCTTAAAAAGTGTATTTCCGCAGTTGTTGTAAGTTCACCGGGTCGCTAAATCGGGTCGCTAAATAATTTATCACAGCAACCCTTAAGCATTATGCATTGTAGTCGCTGTGTTAATATCATAAATTATGCTTGATTTTTACCGTGAAAGTCGCCATTTTAATAATCATGCAAGATGCCAAAACCTGTTAATAAGCTGTCAACAAGCTTTTAAAAAGATGCAAGCGTTAAACCATGCTAAGTTGATTAAAGCGATATGATAGGGTGACTAACAGGTTGCTTACCCTAGTTCATAAGGTAGTAACCAAAGTAGTCACTGGGGCGGATAAAAGATTGAGGAGCGACGATGCAAAAAGATACAAAATCAGATTACCAACGCCTACTGCAAGCGGCAAAGGATGCCAAAGCAGAAGCGATGATGCTAGAGTTTATCGAGCAAGCTGACGGCAAAATGGTACTACGTACCTCGAATGACGAATCAGAAAACTTGGTAAGTATTGAATTTTCTGACAAAGTGAAAGAACTGTTGGGGGAGGATACCCAGCTGATTGGTCAAAGTATGATTCATGCTGCCATTCAAACCTTAATGCAAAAGCAGCTCTCACAGTGGCATGCCAATGTGTATGACGAAGAACCCGTGCATTATAGTTAATGCGTAAAGCCTATTCATTGGTTTGTTGAACCTATAAGACTAAAGCCTTATGGGTTTTTTTGTGCTTGGATTTTTTATTTGTGGGCAAATCCTTTATAATTAGCCATAATTTTTCTTCTGTGTTTCACTTATCAAAAAGAGCCGCCACCATGCCTATGCAAACCGCCAATTTTTATACCATCAATCATTCCAATTATCCTGTCAAAACCATTGGGATTTTAGGTGGCGGACAGCTAGGTATGATGTTGGCGCAAGCAGCATTGCCACTGGGTATCCGCTGCGTGTTTTTGGAGGATAGTGCCAATTGCCCGGCACGCTTACTGGGCAAAGTGTTTAGTAGCGAGCAATTTGAAGATTTTGCCCAAAGCAGTGATATTTTTACCTTAGAATTTGAAAACACCCCGCTCAAACCTGCCCAGTTTTTGGAATCGACCAAAACCTTGTACCCATCGGCATTTGCGCTATCGGTGGCACAAGATCGGTTAAATGAAAAAAACTTGTTTAACCAATTAGATATCGCCACCGTGCCTTTTATGGCAGTGCATAACAAAGCCGATATCCAAGCCGCCGCCGATAAATTGGGGCTACCCTTGGTACTCAAAACCACACGCGGGGGCTATGATGGCAAAGGGCAGTTTGTGGTCAAATCCGCTGACCAAATCGACACCGCGTGGGCAGAACTTGGTGACGCAACCAAAACAGCGCCGCTCATTGCCGAAGGCTTTATTCACTTTGAGCGTGAAGTATCTATCATTGCAGTGCGCGCCCAAAACGGTGAAATCCGCTATTATCCGCTCGTGCAAAATGAACATAGCAATGGTATTTTAGCCAAATCAACTGCACCAGCACCGAACGTCGAGCAATTGACCGAACAAGCCCAAAGTAATATCAAAAAATTGCTCGAACATTTAAACTATGTGGGTGTGTTGACGTTAGAATTATTTGTGACTTCTGAAGGCGGCGCTGAAAAATTGCTTGCCAATGAAATCGCACCCCGCGTACACAACTCAGGGCACTGGAGTATTGAAGGGGCGGTAACCAGTCAATTTGAAAATCACATGCGCGCGGTGGCTGGATTACCACTTGGCGATACGTCCATTGTTAAACCATCAGTTATGTTAAATGTCATCGGCAAATACCCAAAACTGGACGAAGTCCTAGCCATCGCTGGCGTACATGTCCATAACTATGACAAAGAAGAGCGCGAAGGTCGCAAAATTGGTCATATCACTGTCATGCCAAGCGATAGCAGTCAACTGGATAACACGGTCGCGCAAGTGTTAGCAAAATTACCCAATAAATTGTCTGACTAAAGCCATGTGACTAAAGCTATGTGTCAGCAAAAACACCGCACTCATGGCGGTGTTTTTTTAGCCTAAAAAATACCTTATTTTTCAAAAACTTTGCTTTGCAAGAGTAGTCTTCACCAACTGACACTTTGATAGTTTTTGCTTGTTAGTTGTCATCAATTATCCTTTTATTATTACTGATAAAAGATAGTGATAAACAATAAAAGCCGCAATCATTCGTGAGGTTGCTCATAGTCAAATCAAACGGGGATTAAAGTTTGACATTACCCAATTTCTCCTCATCAATTTGCAGCTCGTTGGCAACCTCACTCACCGTTTGGCGATTGGTGCGGTCAAGGTAGGTTTGCGCGCGGTCAACTTCTTGGGTAAGTACATTGAGCGTTTGCTGCATATTGCCCAGTGCTTTAACTTTAAAGGCGTCAATGGCATGCATGGTCTCATAGATGTGATTAAAGGATTTTTGCAGTTTTTCCAAGTCCAGTGAGCTGCCGCTGGCTTGCTCATGCACTTGCGCGGTTTGGCGTTTGAGCATGACTGACGTTGATTCAATCAAGCTACTGGTCGTTGAGTTAAGCGCATTGATTTGGTCAAGCACCAGTTTTTGACTGCTCAGCGCTTGTGACACCATCACCGCAGTACGTAGCGCAGCAATCGTTGTCGTCGTGGCACGGTCAACGCCTTTGATAAGCTCTAAGTTGTTTTTGCGAATCATATCAAGCGCCAAATACCCTTGGATGTTCACCGCCAGTTGGGTCAAAAAATCCATGTTTTTTTGGCGGACATAAAACAGCAATTCTTCTTTGACCACGCGTGCTTTTTCAGGGTCAGTGGCTTCAAGCTCAACGATTTTTTGCTCTAGACGTTCATCAATTTTTTGACCGACATAAATATATTGACGGAGCGACTGCATGAGTGCCCACATATTGACCTTTTCTTGCTCAATGCTGGCATTGTCTTTCATCAGTTCATCTTTACCGTGATACAGGCTTTCGATGATGGCATTGATATGGGTTTGCGAAGATTGGTATTTACGAAAATAATCTTGTACGGATTTGCCCATCGGGATGATGCCCAAAAATTTGCGTGGACTTGACAGCGAACCTTGTCGGGTTGGATCTAGGTCTTCGACCACGCTGCGTAGCTCAGTCAAGGATTTGGCAATGGGGGAGTTGTCAAATAAGGCTTTATCCATGCTTTTGGCAGGACGATCAAGCATGCGATTTGCAATCTGCGCGGAAGCGCGAATTTCGGCACTACCCAGCTGATGAATGGCGTTGACTTTCTCATCGAATACAGACGTGTTGACAGGGGTTTGTAATACATGCATCACAAAATCGTTCACTTTGGCATCAAGCTCAGGCACTTTGGTTAGGTCAAGTTTGACCAGTTGGTCGGCTTCGTCTTGTGGCACAACGGCAACGGGTTGCGGCGCTTCAAGGGTGATGACAGGGCTGGTTTCTGGCGGGGTGAGTTCTGGCATGATATATCCTTGAGTTGTCTATATTGGTGTTTGTATGTTAACTTGCCTTTTAATTTGTGTTTGTATTTTAGCGGTTTGAGCTAACGCTAGTTTGATTATCTTGGTGAATTATTTCATTTGTTGTTCTATTTGGGTAATCATTTTTTCCATGCGCGTTTGACGAATGATTTTTATGATTTATCGCATGATGCGACGTCACTATGATAGCGTGACAAAAAATTTTCCAATCACCTGTTAAAAAAATAAAAGCCCAACAGTTAGTTGGGCTTTTATTTTTTCAAAATTCTTGGTAATAAAATATATTATTGTACCCGTGATAGATATTCACCAGTGCGGGTATCGACTTTGATTTTTTCGCCTTGTTGGACAAATAATGGCACACGTACTACTGCGCCTGTTTCAAGGGTTGCAGGTTTGCCGCCACCACCTGATGTATCGCCTTTTAGACCTGGGTCAGTTTCAGTAATGACTAACTCAACAAAGTTTGGTGCAGCAACGCTTAAAGGCACACCATTGAATAGGGTAATAGTACATTCTTCGTTGCTATTTTCTTTTAACCATTTTGCCGCATCGCCCATGGCGTTTTTGTCGGCTTGTAGCTGCTCAAAGCTTTCTGGGTGCATAAAGTGCCAGAATTCGCCGTCGTTGTATAGGTAGTTCATTTCAGTATCGACAACGTCAGCGCCTTCAAGGCTATCGCCAGATTTAAAGGTGTTTTCTAATACTTTACCTGTTCTTAGGTTACGCATTTTGACGCGGTTGAATGCTTGACCTTTACCTGGTTTAACGTATTCATTTTCTAAAATTGCAAAGGGGTTGCCTTCGTGCATGACTTTTAAGCCAGCTTTAAATTCATTGGTTGAGTAAGTTGCCATAAAATTTCCTAATAAGGTGTTGCGACTAAAAAATAACCGAGGTAAATCAAATCTTTGTATAATAGCCAATTTGCATAAATGCGCTGCCTACACTGTAACCCTATCCGCAACAGGCGTTATCAGCAAGCGGCATTGACAATTGGATAAACACTATATGATAAACTATTTGGCGACACAAAAAAACTGGCAAAATGCGTTTTCTGACACCATCACGAGCTTTGCTGAATTAGCGCAAGCGTTAGATTTGCCGATAGATAGTTTTGACAGTCAGGTTGGTCAATTTCCCCTAAAAGTGCCACGCCGCTTTGTGCAAAAAATGGTGAAAGGCGATATTCATGATCCGCTACTTAAGCAAGTGTTGCCGACGTTTCAAGAAACGGTACAAGTCACTGGTTTTGTCACCGACCCACTCGATGAACAACACGCCAATCCGGTCAAAGGCATCATCCATAAATACGCATCACGGGTGCTGATTCCTGTCACCGGGGCTTGCGTGGTCAATTGTCGCTATTGTTTTCGCCAGCACTTTGACTACCACGAGAATCTACCAACCCACAATGATTGGCAAGCCATCAGTGCCTACATAACAGCGCACCCTGCCATCAATGAAGTGATTTTAAGCGGCGGCGACCCGTTATCGCTGAGCAATCGTCGATTATTGGAGATTTTCACCACCCTTGAAGCACTACCCCAAGTGCAGACTATTCGTATCCATACCCGCGTACCTGTGATGATTCCTGAACGCTTAGATGAGCCGTTACTTGCGCGATTTGCCGACAGCCGCTGTCATATCGTCATGGTCATTCATGCCAATCACCCCAATGAAATCGATCAAGAAACACAAATATTTTTGGGTAAGGCAAAAAAAGCGGGTGTTACGTTACTTAACCAAACCGTGCTACTCAAGTCGATTAATGACGATGCAAATACGCTTGCAAGCTTGAACGAAAAATTATGGCAAGCGGGCGTCTTACCCTATTATTTGCATGTGCTTGATAAAGTTGCCGGAGCGAGCCACTTTTATATTTCAGATGAGCAAGCAGTCGCTCTGTACTGGGAATTACTCGCCAAATGTGCTGGCTACTTGGTGCCAAAATTGGTGCGAGAGTTACCTAATAAGCCATTTAAAACACCGATTGACTTGTATAACCACTAACATATTTTGAAACACAACAACTAAAATAACGGGTTATCTGTTACTTATCTGATAAATAGTACAATTATCTTAAATATCTAGCTAAAACCTGGCTTTTGTGTTATTTGTTGTTGTTAAATAAGTCGAAAAATGTTGTGCATTTTGGTGCAAAAAAATGGTTACGGATCTCACACTAGACGATTTCTTACAGCACATAAACGATATACCGACCAGTCCTATTGAACTCAAAGTTACTCAGGATTCGTTGCAGGATACGACCGATTGGCAGATACAATTTAATCGTATGTCGGCGTGTGAGATGTATAACGAATATAAGTTCGTGATAAACCAGTTGATGTTTGCCGATATTGATGATGTCAAACGCTTTGCATTATTTGATGAGGTTAATAAAGCCGTCAGCGTATTACTTGGCAAATTACGGGTGAATTACCAAACCCAGCCGGGGATTTTGGATGAAGAAAAACAGCAAGGCTTAGATACCGTGCTATCAGTACTTTATCTAGGCATCATGTTTTACCATGTCATCTGGCAACGGGCGGCGGCTCGACCTGAAGTGGCTGAGAAAAAAGGCATTATTGGCCTATTTCGCCAAACACCTCAATCACTTACCTCCACTCAAGTCATTCAGCGCTCCCTCTACAGTACCATGCTATTACTGCGCCAATCGCTGTTTGAAAAATATATCGGCTATCGTAAAGATACACAGGTGATTTGGCAATATCTGAATGCCTGCTATCGATTTGCGGTCACCAATGATTGGCAGTCTATCTCCTTGCCAATCAAACTGCATTCTGCCAATGAGTATAGCAAACAAGGTGCACCGCTATCGATTGAGGAAATATATTTTCATTGCTTGACGGTAGCGGTCACCAATCCGTATGCTTGCCGGCGTGCGGATATGTTAGCCATTCAAAAAGTAAGTACCCAGTTGATGGAAGAGCTCATTATTAGTAAAGATTTGGTTGAAAAACCTTACCTGTATATTGATTTAGAAGGTAAGCAGCCGCCCAAACTGCTAGAAATCGATGATACATTCAATCCCTTTGCAGCAGCCAGCAATTGCCTGTTTGTCATGTTTAGCCGATTATTTAAACACTTACATCAAACCATTAGCCAAGGTCAAAACAATAGCGAGGCTGAGATAAAAAATAATGCGCGTCAGGCCAAATTGGTATTGAATAATATCCAAGATGGGTTAAAACCAGCGGCAGACTATCATCAGAACCATTCAAAATGTGAAGTGGTACTTGGATTTAATAATATCCATTACATGCTTGCGAATAAAACCAGTTTGGGCAATCTCATTCATGCCAATGAGTTGCCTGAGCGGTTAAAACCCAAAACTCAACATACGGCGTATCTTAAAAAATCTACCGTTGTGGAGCTGAACAAAGAAAATCCCCAATCCATGTGCCTGTCGCACGTGTTTAACTACGCCAATCAAATCGTTGACCCATATCCAAGCAGCAGCCGTGGCGATAGCTATCATCCGCTGAGGCAATTGCAAGTCAATTGCTTAATTGCGCTGCGAAAGGTTAATGGCGCAAAAACTTGGCAGCTCGGCTACATTAAAGATAACCGTCAAGGTTTTATCGATACGCCAACCGGTCAACCCACCAACAAGACCTACTTAGAAATTGAGGCACAAGTGCGAGTGCATTGTCAAAATGCCATTCCCTGTGGCGTGCGCTTTCAAAATGCGGGTGGCCGTCAGCCACATTTTGTTGCGGCATTTATTATCCCTAGCGATCCAAACAACGCTGATACCCAGCCCCGTTTGCTGATGGCACGCTTTGGCTACCAAGTGGCAGACAAGCTAGTGGTGCGTATTGAGAGCAAGGAAATTAACGTGCGTCTGACTGAGCTACTTGATATGACGGATGATATCGAAGAATACGCTTTTGTAAGAATTCCGTAAACTTAACCGCTAAGAAATGGCAACAAAATCTGCCATTTTAACTCTAACTCATTAAAAATAAATGATTTTCATATCCTTGTAGCCGTTTTGAAAGATTAATCATATAATAAGAAATTGAATCTAATATTATAAATAATTTATCAAACAGTTCGCTTATAATAGCTTGCACATGGCTCTATAAACCAAGCGTTAATGGGCAAGCGTTTAATGGGATAGTGAATCGATGCAAAAACACAACCAACTCAATCTGTTAATCATTGATGATAACCAGCTGTATGCCGAGCAGTTGGTTGGGTTATTAGAAAAACATTATTATAGACAGGTTAATTTAGGATTTTTGGATGCCAAAGACGAGCTGATTAAGTTATTGCGCCAGTCTTGGGACATTGTTTTGGTGGGAAATGCGTATGATTTATCGTTTAAAGACGTCAAAGAGATTTTAAAAGCCCACCATGCTCACATCCCCGTCATTGCTCTGTTGCCTGATGACGCGACTGCTTACCCAGGCGCATTAACTGCCAATGAGCAAGCCCAGACCCAGCTTGTTAGCGACAATGATAAAACCCATGTTTTATTACCTTTATATACCTATTGGGGCGCAGCGGATGCTTTGCCCAAAAGTAGGTTATTGCGCATGGCTATTCGTATCTGCCATGAACACGAGCATCATAAACTAGGGCGCGAGCTTGAGCGGCTAAAAATGGTGTTGAGTGATGCCGAACAGCGTGCCAATATTCTTATCACCAACTCCAAGAGTGCGGTGGCTTATATTGAAGATGGTTTACATATTTATGCCAATGAGCCCTATCTTGAAATGTTTGGGTTTAAAACGCTCGATGAACTGATGGGGGTGCCGGTCGTTGACTTGATTGCGAGCAATAATATCCAAGATTTCAAAACGTTTTTAAAAGACTTTGAAAAAGGCAACCGTACAAACGTCGAATTTGAATTTGAAAGTGTTAGAAAAGATAATACCACCTTCGCCGCTAAGCTGCAGTTAGCGGCTGCTACCTATGACGGTCAGCCGTGTCTACAAGTCATTATCCAGCCCAATGAACAAGCCAATAGTGCTGAGCTTGCCAAAAAACTTGAGGCCATGGAACGCATTGACTCAATCACCGGGCTATTTAATCGTCATGGTTTTGAAAGCCTGTTTCACCGACTGCGTGACGCGATTGTTGAGAAAAATCTATCGGTGGGTTTGATGGCGTTACGCGTCGATAATATTGGTAAAATCCATGCCAGTGTGGGGATTGAAGGGATTGATGGGGTGGTGGTGGCCGTTGCCAATATTCTTGAGCAACATCTCATTGAGATTATTGGGGAAAAGCGGGTGAAAAATGGCTATTTGAGCCGCTTTAATGATAGCATGTTTATGATAATTATCCCTAATATGCAACAACAAGATTTGACAGCATTGGGACAAAAATTGGTTGCCGATATAAATAGCACCATTATTGAAATTGGTCATCGTACGGTTAAGATTACGGTAACCATTGGTGCAACCTTAGTCAACGCCAGTGCACCTGATACCAATAGTATTATTAACCGTGTCATCCAAGCCGTCGGCATGGCAGCCAAAGCCAATAAAGACAGCAACGACGATAAAGATTCATTCTATCTATATGACCCAAGTAGTTTTGCCAGCAGTGATGACAGCGCGCTGTACGAATCGCTACGTGATGCGCTGGAACACAGCAAATTTAAATTATTATATCAGCCGATTTATGACGTGGAAAACGATGTCAGTAACATGTTTGAGGTGTTTTTACGCCTGCCGCTAGCAGATGGCAGCTTAATGGCACCTGATAAATTCTTAGAAGTGGCCACCCGACATCAGTTGATGGATAAAATCGACCGTTGGATGTTGATTCAAGCCTGTAAAGACTTAAAACGTTACCGTCATGAGGTCGATGCCAGTGCCCGACTATTAGTGCATTTAAGCCCGATATCACTAGCCGATGCCACCTTGCCAAGCTTTATGAGTCGATTGATGCAAGCGTTAGAGACCAGCGAGCCGGGGGTGTTGACGTTGCAGTTTAATGAAACCATGGTAATTGATTATCTAGCGGTGGCAGCCAAACAAAGCAATGAGCTTAACCAAATGGGTTGTCACCTAGGTATCTATAATTTTGGCTCGGCGGTCAATGCGATGGAAGTATTGGAATTTGTCAAACCGCAACTGGTACGACTCGATCGCAGCTATATCAAAGATTTGAGCAACAATGACAATGTCAATACCGTGGCAACGGTGGTGCGCGAAATCACTGAGCGCGGCTCCAGTTGTTTGATGCCTTTTATTGAAGACCCTGCCGCCATGTCAGCGGCGTGGACAGTCGGTGCGCGTTATTTGCAAGGGGCCTATTTGCAAAAAGCCAGTGACACCATGCACATCGAGAATGAAACCAGCTAAATCCAAGCGCTGAATTTATAAAGTAAAAAAGAGTTAGCCAACATGCAGCAAACAATCATTCATAAATCATACCGATTGCCTATGCTAGGATTGGGTATTTGTATCGTCATTGCGACAGGTTGTCAACATCAGCCACCCGCTCAGCGCCCAGCAGTCACCTTGCCCGTTTATAGCCAAGGGGATGCCGATAACGGTAAAAAGCAATACGAAGAAGCCTGTCTCAAATGCCACAAGCTGCAGCCCGGAAATAACGAGAAAGGCCCGCAATTACTGCGTATTTATGGGGCAAAATCCGCCTTATTAACCGATTATCAATACACAGACGCACTAAAAAACAGCAATATGACGTGGACAGCGGAAAATTTGGATAAATATATCGCCCATCCGAAACAAACCATCCCAGGAACGCGTATGCGTTCTGACCCGATTGCTGATGCCAAAGTCCGCCAAGACATTATTGCCTATATTTCGACGCTTCGTTAAATCGCTTTGTGGCTATACCTTTAAGCGATATTTTTAGTGAACATGATTGATAAACAAAATTTAAACCTTTAAAGGACAGACCACATGGTGATGGGTAACTTAGACAATCAGCCGTTACAACAACGATTGCAAGCCATGCTGGTAAGTATAAATGATATCGTCTTGGATAAACCTGAGGTGGTGAAGCTGGCGGTCGCTTGTTTGTTAGCCAATGGTCATTTACTGCTGCAAGATTTACCAGGAATGGGTAAAACCACGCTGGCGCACGCGATTGCCAACCATTTGGGGTTATCATTTAATAGGGTGCAATTTACCAGCGATATGCTACCTGCCGATATTCTAGGGATTTCGCTGTATAAAACCGATACTGGCACATTTGAATTTAAGCCAGGCCCGATATTTTGCCAGTTGTTACTTGCCGATGAAATCAATCGCTCAAGCCCAAAAACCCAATCTGCGCTGTTAGAGGCGATGGAAGAGCGGCAAGTGTCGCAAGATGGGGTAACACGAAAACTCCCTGAACCTTTTTTTGTGATTGCCACCCAAAACCCGATGCAGCAATCGGGTGTGTTTATTTTACCTGAGTCACAGCTGGATCGGTTTTTGATGTGTTTATCGCTGGGTTATCCCTCGGTTAATGCCGAACGAGAGTTGCTACTGGGTAAAGATAGACGTCAAATGCTCAGCCAAATTACCCCCATGTTAGATACCCAATCATTGCAGCAGGCACAAGCGCAAGCCAAAGACATATATATCGCAGATGTTGTGATTGACTACTTGCAGCGATTGGTAGCAAAAACGCGTGAAAGCCGAGACTATCATGGTCTATCTACCCGTGGTGTGTTGGCATTAAAGCAAGCGGCACAAGCCTTTGCTTATTTAGGTGGGTACAATGAAGTGACGCCAGAAGATATCCAAGCGGTATTTGCTGCCGTCGTCGATCATCGCTTGGGGCAAGCTTTTATCCCATTTAATCATTTGGGCGGTGAGCAGCCCCAATCGATTGCGACCCAATTGTTACGCCAAGTGCCGGTACTGGTGTAAACCATGATATATAACGTGTTTTAGCGTTAAAAACTTTCTCATTGCTGTATTTTTGTTATCCGATTAAATTATCCCAATTAAGAGCCCGCGCCTATCATGTTTGCCATTCGCCAGCGACTTGAAAACTACTTGCAAACATGGTTTAAGCGTCGAGCGCCGATCAGCCGCGACATCACTCTGAACCTGCGCAACGTATATATTTTTTTGAGTAAAGAAGGGATGCTGTACGCTTTTTTACTCATCATTCTCTTTGTCGCAGGGATTAATTACGCCAATAATTTGGTGTTGGGTTTGTGCTTTTTGTTGGGTAGTCTACTCGTGGTGGCTATCCATTATACCTTTTCCCACTTGGCAGGTTTACAAATCAAACTGGTGGATATCAGCGACACGCAAGTGGGTGACAAAGTGCAAGTGCGACTGCAAATTAGTAGTGAATCAAGGCAACCGCATCGGCAAATTCGGTTAAGTTTTGCCAACAATGCCTTTGATTTTAAACAGCCGATACACCGCAAACCCAATGCACCGTCCGAACCAAATGATTGGCTGTTGGTCAGTCAAATACAAGCGCCGCAACAGGTGAGCTTATGGTTAACAGCCGACAAACGCGGCAAATTTGTGTTACCCAGACTTACGGTGAGTACTGTATATCCCTTAGGGATTCTGCAAGCTTGGTCGTATGTGTTTTTTGAAGGACACGCGTGGGTGTATCCTGCGCCACTGCGCTATGAGATGAAAGCCAGTCAGTTTGTGCCATCTGATGATGAACAAACCGCTGCCTTACACACCCAAGCAGGGCAGGAAGATTTTGACCAGTTGGATAAATATGTCCCAGGGGAATCATTGGCGCGTATTTCGTGGGCGCATGTCGCGCGCGGGCAAGGACTCATGTCAAAACGTTTTGTGGAGAGTGTGGGGCAGCAGCAATTACTTGATTACTATCAAATGCCTGCGGTGACGCATGAAGAAAAACTCAGCCAGCTGCGCTATGGTGTGGATAGTTTGACCCAAAGCCAAATCGCTTTTCAATTGCGACTGCCTGATGGTGAAGGCGCAATAGGTGAAGGACAAGCATTTCGTCAGCAATGTTTGCTAAGATTGGCAAAAACGCCATGAGTCGCCCCAACCCAAATCCCCCTAGCTTAACCTTATCTCAGCGCCTAAACCAAATCTCGGCGACTCAGTGGATATTGCTATCTCAACTGTTGATTGTGGCTTTTCACGTCAAAAATTTACCCATTTGGCTATCGGTGTATGCCTTTTTTATTATCCTCTTTCAATTGCAACCGCTGCGACGTTGGTTGCCCAACGCTTTGTATCGTCCGCGCTCATTACAGTTGATACAGTACACAGGATTTATTGCAAGTTTGGTGGGGCTGTATTTGACCTACCGTACTGCCTTTGGATTGGATGTCGGTATCGCGTTTTTGCTATTGTGTGCCGTCAGTAAGCTACTTGAATTGCATACCAGGCGTGATGGCTATGTGGTGCTGAGTTTATCACTGTTCGTATTGGCAGGGCTGTTGTTAATTAACCAAGATTTGATTACAACGCTACAAGTGGCGATTGGCACGATGGTCGTGCTGTTTGCCATGATTGCGCAAAATGATGATGGTACAGGACGCTACCGCACGCTTGGCTTATTGGTCGGTCAAGCCATTCCTCTGACCATTATTCTGTTTTTATTTTTTCCCCGATTGCCGCCGCTGTGGTCGGTGCATTTGAGCGGCGCGCAAGCAAAGACCGGCATGTCAGATAGTATGTCACCGGGCGATTTTGCCAACCTCAGTCAATCGACTGAATTGGCGTTTCGGGTGGAATTTGGCAATCAGCAGCCAAGCCAACAAAATTTATATTGGCGCGGTTTGGTGTTTTCTGATTTTGATGGCACCACCTGGCGAGCCAATCCTAGCACCTCGCTTTGGACGCCCGAGCAGCCGTTTGCTGATTGGTTGTTGCCGACGTTAAAGCTGAGTAAACGCTTTACCTTAGCCGTTATCCCTGACTATCGGGTAATTTTGGAGCAGACGGGACAAAATTGGTTGTTTGGGCTTGATTATCCGATAACTAACCAAAAAGGCATTGGGCTGACGTCGGATTTTACCCTGCGGTATTGGGACACTGTCAATCAGCGTTTCACTTATCAAGTGCATTGGTTAGATGATGCGCCTATCAATTTAGCCTTATCTACTCAGCAACGTCAGGTCAATTTGGCATTGCCAGTAGGCGGTAATCCGCAAAGTCGCCAATTTGCGCAGCGACTCTACCACCAAGCAGGCGATGACCCAATTGCCTATAGCAACGCCATCGCCCAGTGGATGCGTAGCCAGCAGTTTCGCTACACCTTATCACCCCCTATCTTGGGTAGTAATCGCATCGATGATTTTTTATTTGCTACCCGTGCAGGGTTTTGTGAGCATTATGCGTCAAGTTTTACTTACCTCATGCGAGCGGCAGGTGTGCCTGCTCGGGTGGTAGCCGGGTATCAAGGTGGGCAGTTAGGTCGTGATGGCAAAAGCTGGGAAGTACGCCAAATGGATGCCCATGCATGGAGCGAGATTTGGGTGCAAGGGCGCGGCTGGGTGCGTGTAGATCCTACGGGTTTTGTCGCACCCAATCGGGTCGAGCAGGGTATGGACACTGTCACCCAAGACGCTGGGGCAAAAATGTTTGGTGAGGGCGTGGCAGGGCAAATTAGCTATCAGCAGTTTCAAATGCTGCAGCAAGCGCGCCGTTTGTTTGACCAAGCTAGCTATTATTGGCAACGCGATGTGGTCGGCTATGACCAAGACCGCCAGCGGTCATCGCTGTTTAAATGGCTCAATATCCAATCTGTCTATCAGCAAGTGATGGTGATGTTTGTGACCCTTGTGAGCGTCCTTGCGCTATTGGGATTGTGGCTGTGGTGGCGTCGCCGCCGGGTGTGGGATAGGCATGATTGGATTATGGTACAGTTATCCAATCGCTTGGCAAAAAAAGACAAAATGCTCGCAAGGCAGGATAGTGAAGGGGTGCTGGCTTGGCTTACTCGACTTGAGCCAAAAGTCACTGATAGGGCAGCCCTTCAAGCACTTGCCGCGCTATATCGACAAATCCGCTATCAGCAGCCTACGGATAACAAACAACCCATACGGCAATTAGACAATTTGGCGAAAACCATCGCGCTAAAAAAACATTAATATTCAATATTTGTTTGCTATACTCTATAGGATATAAATAGATATAGGGCTCACTAAATATGAGTAATTTACGTACGCCACCGCTACAAACCGATAATAAAAACTCATTACCGCTGATTATCTTTGGTATTATCTTGGCACTCGGTCTCATCGCTGCGGCATTTGTACTGGGCACGCAGTTTAAGAATCTAAAACAGTCCGGCACGATTACCGTCAAAGGCTTGGCGGAAGCCCCTTACAAAGCCAATCTTGCCCAAATCCAAATGGGTGTCAGCGCTTGGGGACAGGACTATGCAGGGGCGCTCGCCAATGGTAAAAATGACTTTAAAGCGCTGCAGCAGTTTGTGGCAAGTAAAGGCTTTAGCGTATCTAGTCAAAATGTCACGCCCATAAGCGTTGAGCCGTATAATGAAGATTATGTGGATGAGCAGGGACAAACCCGCACCCGCCAAAATGGCTATAAAGCTACCCAAACGCTGTCAATTAGCAGTCAAGAACTCAATAAAATCACCAATATGCTCGCTCAAGTGCAAAATTATCGTATCAGCCATGAATCAGTGACGTTTGAAAAGCCGCAATATCTGCTCAATGACCTTGAGAAAATCAAGCATGATTTGATTGCCAAAGCCACCGATGATGCCAACAAACGCGCCGAAGAATTTGCCAAAACCGGTCATGCCAAAGTGGGGGTGATGCGCTCCGCGTCGCAAGGGTCATTTAATATCTTAGATGCCCATAATCCTGATACCGATGATTCGGATTATGGCGGCACGTATGATAAAGATGGCGTGGATAAATTGGTGCGGCTCGTTGTCACCATTGATTATGCGATTGAGCAATAATTATAGCGTGTATGAAGGCAGTTTTTATGAATAGCTTTGCTAAAATTATGGCATGAGGGTGTTTAATACTTTATCGTCCGCGAGTTTCGCCCATGACAATGCTAACAAAAAAGAGCGTTGTTATCTGTTTTACGATAATAAGTTGAAAATCACGCAAAGTTGGATTGTTCATACAGGTGGCGGTGCAAGGGTCACTTATACCACAATGATTTTGGGTAAAAACACACAGCCTAATGCCAACAATATGTTTTGGTGTGACAAGAGTAAAGATAACAAATGAGATATATGCGCTAATTAACACCAAGCGATAAAAAAACGACAACTCTACATTGTCGTTTTTTTAGCTTTAACTTTAACTTATAAATTCGGATTTAGCCACTTTTCTGCGGTAGCTTTATCCCAGCCTTTACGCGCTGCATAATCTTCAAGCTGGTCTTGACTGATTTTACCCACATTAAAATACTCACTCTCTGGGTGCGAGTAGTAAAACCCACTCACGCTAGACGCAGGGTACATGGCATAGCTTTCCGTCAAATAGGTGCCAATGGCGTTGGTGGTGTCGAGCCAGTCAAACAACTTGCCTTTTTCGGTATGGTCAGGGCAGGCAGGATAACCCGGCGCAGGGCGAATACCCACGTATTTTTCTTTAATTAGCTCTTCATTGGTTAGGCTTTCATTTGCTTGATAGCCCCAATACTGTTTACGAATCAACTCATGCAAATGCTCAGCAAATGCCTCAGCAAAGCGGTCGCAAAGCGCCTGTACCATGATGGCACTATAATCATCGCCTTTGGCTTTATAGTCATTGGCAAGTGATTCTGCGCCAAACAATGACACGGTAAAACCACCGAGATAATCGGTTTTTTCAGGGCTGATAAAATCCGCTAGGCTGTAATTAGGTTTACCACTGGCTTTATCAGACTGCTGGCGTAAATGCTCAAAGGTATGCATGACATTGCCTTGCTCATCGAGTACCTGCACCGTGTCTGAGCTTGGGCGTTGGGCAGGGCTCAGTTTAAACACCGCTTTAGCTGTGACCAATTTTTCCTTGATTAGTTTATCAATCATGGCTTGGGCATTGGCAAATAAGTCTTTGGCTTCTTCCCCGACGATGTTATCATCAAAGATTTTGGGATATTTGCCGACCAATCCCCAAGAGATAAAGAAAGGTGTCCAGTCGATATAAGGCAATAAATTTTGTAACGGATAATCCTCTAAAATGACTTGTCCCAATTGGTTGGGCTTAGGCGGCGTGTAGTTCGCCCAGTCGTATTGGAAACCTTGTTCAATCGATTCCGCATAAGATAGCTTCGCGGCTTTGGGTTGGCGATTGGCAAGACGTTCACGGACTTCGCCATACTCTTGACGTAGCTCACTGATAAAATCGACGCGTTTTTCTTTGGATAGTAAAGTCGTCGCTACGCCCACTGCGCGGCTGGCATCAGCAACATAGACAACCGCATCGTTTTGATAGTTGGGCTCGATTTTTACCGCGGTATGGGCTTTTGAAGTCGTCGCACCCCCAATCAGTAGGGGCAGATTAAAGCCTTGCTCCTGCATTTGTTTGGCGACGTACACCATTTCATCAAGGCTTGGGGTAATCAAGCCTGACAAGCCGATGATATCGACGTTTTCATCTTTGGCGACTTGTAGGATTTTTTCACAAGGCACCATCACGCCTAAGTCGATGATGTCATAGCCATTACAGCCGAGCACCACGCCGACGATGTTTTTGCCGATGTCATGCACATCGCCTTTCACCGTTGCCATGAGCACTTTGCCTTTGGTTTCGCCTGCAACTTTTTCTTTTTCGATATACGGATTAAGCCATGCCACCGCTTGCTTCATCACACGGGCGGATTTTACCACTTGCGGTAGGAACATTTTGCCTGCCCCAAACAAGTCACCGACAACATTCATACCGTCCATCAAAGGTCCTTCGATGACGTCTAGGGGACGGGGGAATTTTAGCCGTGCTTCTTCGGTGTCTTCATTGATATAGGTGGTTACCCCTTTGACTAGCGCGTGTTCAATGCGTTTTTCTACAGGCAATTCACGCCATGACAAATCGACGGTGCTGTCTTTTTTCTTACCGCTTAAATAGTTTTCTGCCACTTGCATCAAATGGTCGGTGGCGTCTTGACCGGACTCGCCTTGGTTACGGTTCAAAATCACGTCTTCAATAGCGTTTCTAGCGTCTGGCTCGATATCGTCATACAGCTCTAGCATGGCTGGGTTGACAATCCCCATGGTCATGCCGTTTTTGATAGCGTGGTACAAGAACACGGCGTGAATGGCTTCACGAATGGGATTGCCACGAAATGAGAACGACACATTGGACACACCGCCTGAGACCATGGCGTTGGGCAAATTGTCGGTAATCCATCGGGTGGCGTTGATAAAGTCTAAGCCGTAGTTGTTATGCTCTTCAATCCCCGTGGCGACGGCAAAAATATTGGGGTCAAAGATGATGTCTTCACTCGGAAAACCGATTTCATCAACCAAAATATCGTATGAGCGTTTGCAGATTTGGATTTTACGCTCAAAGCTGTCTGCCTGTCCGTCTTCATCAAACGCCATGACGATAATTGCCGCCCCATAACGCTGACATAGCTTGGCTTTTTGCACAAACTCTGTCTTGCCTTCTTTTAACGATATCGAATTGACCACAGCTTTGCCTTGCGTGCATTTAAGACCCGCTTCGATGATGTCCCATTTTGACGAATCAATCATCAGGGGTACACGGCTGATATCTGGCTCACTGGCAACCAAATTGACAAAGTGAATCATCGCCGCCTTACTATCTAGCATGGCTTCATCCATGTTGATATCAACGACTTGGGCACCGCCTTCGACTTGGTCACGAGCCACGTCTAACGCTTCGGTGTATTCTTCGTTTTTGATGAGACGCAAAAATTTCTTTGAGCCTGTGACATTGGTACGTTCACCGACATTGACAAACAGGCTGTCACGGGTGATGTTGAACGCTTCGAGTCCCGACAATCGGCAAGCTGGTTTGTAGTCTGGCAGTTGGCGTGGGGCAAAGGGTGACGTCATCTCGACAATTTTGGCGATATGTTTGGGCGTGGTACCACAGCAGCCGCCCACAATATTGACCAAGCCAGATTTGGCATAGTCGGCAACCATGGTGGCAGTTTGTTCAGGGGTTTCGTCATATTCCCCAAACTCGTTGGGCAAGCCTGCATTGGGGTGAGCGGAGACAAAAGTTTCGCACACATCCGACAAGGTTTTGATATGCGGCTTTAACGCATCTGCGCCCAGCGCACAGTTAAACCCAATCGAAATCGGCTTGGCGTGGCGGATTGAGTTATAAAACGCCTCGGCAGTTTGTCCCGACAGCGTACGTCCCGACGCATCGGTAATGGTGCCCGAAATCATAATAGGCAATTCAAACCCAATGGTCTCGAACACGCCCGTCACCGCAAAAATCGCTGCTTTGGCGTTTAGGGTATCAAACACGGTTTCTATCAAGATGATATCGGCACCGCCTTCAATCAAAGCATAAGTCGCCTCGGTATAGTTATCAACAAGTTCATCAAAGGTGACGTTACGAAAGGCGGGATCATTGACATCGGGTGAAATCGAGCAAGTGCGAGAGGTGGGACCAATCACGCCTGCGACAAACCGAGGTTTGTCTGGGGTTGTCGCAGTGACTTCATCACACACTTGGCGGGCAAGGGCGGCGGCGGATTTGTTAATCTCATAGACGAGATTTTCCATGCCGTAATCTGCCATCGAAATTTGCGTGCCATTAAAACTGTTGGTTTCAATGATATCTGCGCCTGCCTCAAGATACGAGCGGTGAATATCACGGATAATATGCGGCTGGGTCAGTACCAATAAGTCATTGTTGCCTTTGACATCACGTCCAAAGCCTGCAAATCGCTCACCACGGTAGTCTGCCTCGATGAGTTTATAGTTTTGGATTTCTGTCCCCATCGCCCCGTCAAGGAACAAAATCCGCTGCTTTAACAGGTCAGCTAAACGCGCTTTATTCGTGGCTTGACGGTCTTGATACGGAAAGCTGGCAGGGGGCGTGAGTTGAAAATTGGCTGGGTCGTGGGGTTTGTGACTGGTAGGTGCGTTACTGGTGCTGATACTCATCGAAAGGCTTGTCCTGATTCAAATTGTCATAGGTATCTGTTAATAAGTCGATTATAGCATTTTGTGAGCAGGCAATCGTGAGATTTGTGGAATAAGCGGTTGAAGTGAAAGTTTACAAAAAATTTAACTTGAGCCGGACGGCCTATTGTGGAAGGATAAAGCAAACCCAAATTTAGTTAGTGATATGTCCAATAACTTATACCCAATACTGGTCACGATTGCCAGGCTTTATAATGTCGCAGCCGTCATCATCGCTTTTTATGTTGCGCCCAATTACTTATTGGCCGTTGGTATCATTGCCGTAATCACATTTTCTATGGTGGTTGGCTATGCTGCAAAATCGCCCAAAGACCTGCCAAGCTTAAGGGTGTTTTTCACCAGCCATGCCGTTATTGCCTTGATGGCCATCGCTATTGCCCATTTTTTCTCCATCACTGACACGCCACTTGAACAAAAAGACTGGCAAACCATCACTGCTACACTGCCCAAACAACCCAGCGAATTGGTATTTGCCCAGAGCAAATCGGGCAGCAGCCGTGATGAGTTTTTGGTGTTAAATGGCAAGCGCTTTCGCTGTTTGGAAACCGACGGTTATCATTCGAGTTGCCCAAAAGCCTACCCGTTGGCTGGACATACGGCCAGCATTCACTATGCTGAGGACTACCCGTATGGGTTTATTGTCTATGAGATGAGGGTGGCCGACCAAGCGCTTTATAGCATTGCTGATTATGATAAAGGCGTTCAAGCCATCGCGGCCAGGCGTCGCAAAGGTGATCAATGGTTATTGATTCTGTTTGTGTTACCTGCTGTTATAATGTATTTATTAAATAAAATAAATAGATTAATAAAGCATAAATCAAGCGCGGGCTAGTCACCAGTCAAACACTCATTGATACTGGTAGATGCAGCAATCCATAATCAATAAGCGAACTAGCCCTAAAAATACAAAAACCAACGCTAGGCCAAATGTAAAACGGACAACGTATCATCGTTGTCCGCTTTGTGTTGGGCACTTTTTATCTTAACAATTATTTGATGGCAATTTGTTCGTCAGTCGCATCAAGCTGATTGGCGATTGGACGTTTTTTATTAAATAAATTTTCATCAAACTTAAAGCGTAGGCGCAAATAAGGTCCTTGGGTGGTGGTATCACCATCAATTAAGTCTTTGTCTGAATAGCCAGAGAAATTATAGCCAGCTGATAACCACAGGTTTTGCGCTAATAGATACCCCACTTCACCGCCTAATAGCCAGCGTTTACCATCGCTATTATTACCCCATAATACGCCTGCACTTACGCTAGCATCCCAACGATGGTTTATATCATAACTAGCTCTACCGCTTAATAATTGAACAATGCCGCTAGATTCAAGCTTGTTAAAATCGACATTGAGTTTTTTGATGGCGTATTGACCAGAAAAATGCCAGTCTTGATCAGGGTGATAGTTAGCCCCTGTAGAGACGATATAAGCCTCACGTTTGACAGGGCTATCCAGTTCAGTTTCATCATTTTCATACCGATACTCAAACTTGCCTAACGCGTCAAAGCGATTTTGATCGGCATCACGGTAAGCAGCGCCAAGTTGAAAACGATCCAAAGTACGATCGCCGGTGTCTTTAGTATTGCTACTAACCTGGCTAAAAATATTTTTGGTGAGCAAAGTCACATCATCATTGATTTTATAGGCAAAGCCAAACGCGCTAACGGTATTATCTGACTGTGTTGCCCACCGTTTTTCTAAGCGTCCAGTGGCTTTCCAGTTTGGGTTGGCAAGATACTCAAAGCCTAAAGAAGCAGCCGTAGCATCTTGTGAGGTATTGTCCTCACCTTCTAGGACCTGCACTTTTTCTAAGCTGGTATTAACAAAAACCCCTTTGTTGATTTCCCAACGATTGCGTAAACCCAATGCCGCTTCAGCTTCACGCGCAGAAATACCATCACGTACCCGATATTCACTAAAGACGCTTGCATCTTTGCCATACTTGCTATCGATACCCACTACCGTACTATTACGCTGCTGGGTGTCATTAAGCTCATAATTGCCGCCTAAACTTGAGATAAGCTCATGTCGTGCGTAAAGTCTTGCTTTATCATTGAGTTGGTAGTTACCACCCAATGCCAAAACTTTGCGGTCACTCTCTTTGATATCTTGCTCATATTCTACAAAGGCATTGGATCCTTTAGGTAACTGGGCGGTAACTTTAGCGCGAGCAGTGGTGCCACTATAAGGTGTGGCTGAAGCACTGGTTACACTGGCTGGTTGGTCGGTTTCACGGTAATAGCGCATTCCCAGCTCAAGTGCTATGATACGGTTCAGTGCGCGTTCAATACTTGCTGATACACCATCACGCACGCCACCATTGTTGGTATCCTCAGTGCGGATCGCCTCAGCCTTAATAAAGCCTAGCTTATCAACGCGACTTTGTAGTTTTAGTCCACTTTCTTTGCGACCCGCGGTAATCACTGCATCGGTGTTGTAAAACCCTGTATCTGCTTGCTGGTGATAAGCACGCAATTGGGTATTGTTGATGCTATGCTCAAGCTCTAAGCGATATGCAGCACCAGAGGTTTCACCCGATGCATTGGCAGTGGTATTATCCTCTGGGTTGGTAGTGCGATCGCTATGCGCGGCTTCAGCCACAAATTTCGAGGTGGGCGATAGTTTGACCACGATATTGGCACTAGCCAGTGATGTCTTATTCAATGGGTCATTACTATTTACGTAGGTACCGCCTACTTTAACTTTGTCATTGAGTTTATGACTACCGGCAATGCCCGCTACTGTGTATTCTTCACCGCCCTGATCGGTCTCTGTAGTCACACGCAGATACACAGGATTAAGGTCACTATCGACACTTGGGATTGCGGTTTTTAAAAAGATGCTGTTACTGTCAGTGTCAACCTCATAGTCACTAAAACGGGAAAGTAGTGTCCGCGAGATAATCAACCCTGGGTTATTACGATCACGGACGATAACTTCAACCTTTTCACTATTACGCAGCACGCTATCGGTATCAACTTTGCCTAAGCTATAAGGCCCTGTGATCCCCAAGCCACGCTGTTCATTGGTTACTTGCGTGGCAGTGGTCTTGGCGGCAAATGCTGTGACTTTATTTTGGTCATTTTCAACATTGACACTGAGTCCTGTTAATGAGCGATTGTATTGACCCAGTGAGATACCTTCATCGTGCTCAATGCGTGTGGCGTAATCCCCGTATAGGGCATACGAACGACCTTTATCTACGCGTACATAGAGTTTACTGGTAGATTGCGCATCAAAACCTTTAGCCGCTGCATCCCCATATACTGGGTAGTATTCATCTGGCCGGATATCACGGAATAGTCGTTGGCCTTTACTTTTATCCGAGTCATAGCTTAAGGTTAATAGATACTCCCCCTTGACCTTGCCTTTTAAAAACAAAGCCACGCGTCCATGGGCACTTTGCTTATGATTATCAGCATCTGCAATTTCATATAACTCTTCTTCGAACCCATCACGGCTATCAACTCGGCTTAAGTTTTTTGGATCAAAGGTTTTAAAATTAATGCGACCTTCGACAATACCGGCAACTAGTAAAGGACGTAGGTCAGGTAAAAATTGTACGCGCTGATTAGCATGATAACTGCCGCTTTCAACCTCTAACACCCCTTCACCTGGTTGACTTGGGCTTTGAATCGGTACCAACAAGCTACCGCCTTCAATAAAGGTTTGTATGCCCGTTTGGTCAGGGTTGACATCTTTAATTTGAATAGTGCCAATAGTGCTATTAAGCGTGACCGGGGTACGGCTAGAGACGGGTGTGCCAAACTGATCAACAACCTTAACCACTGCTTGATAGACATCGCTACCATTGGCAGGCACATCCTGTTTGGGTGAATCAACGCTGATTTTACTTAAATTATCAGGCGCAATAACAGTGATGGCACGGGTAGCGCGGATATTGCCCATCATATCAAGCTGACGCACTTCAATTTGATTTTTACCAATCGCTAACGGCACGCCGATATAGTCAAAACCTGCAACTTGAGAGTCGGCCAATACGGCTTTTTTACCAATACGACTCTCTGGGACTTCTTGACCATTGACCCATAACTGCAACTGGGCACCTGCCATCCCTTTGATTTGAATGGTGGCTTGGTTGATTGGTAGAATTTGACCATCAGTTAAATTTAAAATTTGCAGCGAGTTATTGGTTGCTTCTTCTAGCGTTTGTTCAAGGTTCAAGGTTTTAATTGCAGCAACGGGTTCAATGCTAATACGGCTTAACGGGTTTTGTGCTGTTTTAGTAAGTTCAACATTACAATTACTGCTAATACCTTCAGCAGTGATACAGCCACTGGCTGGTTGTCCACGTACATCGCTAACACGGTAATTGAGTGGATCAGTTGTTAAGTCAGCACGGATTACTTGCTCAAGACTAATGTTATCTTGTTCGATTTTTTTCTTGCGTTCAGCAATTTGCTCAAGTAGAGATTGGTTGCAGGATTCGCTGTTATTGTCATCTGTATCGACGATGGCAAAATCTGCGCGATGCAGTTCACCACGACGTAAGTCTACAAAGCGGCTGCCTGCATCACCGGCTTGACGATTACTGATAAGGCGCAGTTTACTTTGAGCAGGAAGGGTAGTGCGGTCAAGTTTTAATACATGCGTCTTAGCAGTAATACCATAAAAATCATATTTACCTTCACGATCGGTGATGATAAAACTGCCGTCTTCCAAATATAGGCGCACACCCGGTACACCTTGTTCACCGTTATCTTGGACACCGTTTTTGTTGCAGTCGACGAACACTTTACCAATGATGAAACCGTCTTGAATTAATGGACCAGGGCGTACGTCAATTTTGGCTGATGCCTCATTGGATGTTTGTCCACCTTCATCTTTTGCCTGTACGCGGTTGATACCATCGCCATTTAGTGCATTGGGTCCAATCTGTACTCGATATTGGACTTTAATTTCAGTATTAGGCTTTAAGCTGCCCACACCGAGCTTGAGATAAGGTCCTTTACCGCCAGCCGGATCTGCTACTTTGATACCGTTAACACGCATACTGCCAACCGTGTAGATAAACCCGCGAGGCAGTGTATCTGTCATCGATACATTATCAGCATTATTATTGCTACGATTGGCTACGGTAATCGTATAATCTGCAAAATCACCAATTTCTGCACTACTGACACTGGCTGATTTTTTGACAAATAACACACTTTTTTTAGGAATAACTACTTGAACGAGATTAGTCGCTTGAGCATTAACAGATGAATTAGGTGATTCAATAATATATGCACTAATAGGTAAATTTAGTTGCTGGTTATCTGTCAAATCTGAGGCTGTTGTAGCAACTACCCAGATTCCTACCTTTTGTCCAGGCTGCAATAAAATAGTTTGGTCAATAATTTGATCGTTATTATCAAATTCGCCATTTTGATTGGTATCAAGATAAACCTTGACGTTGTTTAAACCATCTATTTCTGAGGGGTTTATCTTAATATGTACAGGTGCATTACTGCTATTGGTTAACTCATTTGACCACACCACCTGTTTGCCTATTTCCACAGTTTGAAGTGGGGCAGAGGTTAAGTTAACGGCATATAACGCAGCAATATTAATATCAACAGTATTAGACGATGTAGATTGGGGATTATGGTCAAAATTATTATAAGTTGCAGAAGCTGTATTATTGATTTTGGTATCTATTTCTGGTGCCATAGCATAGCTATAGTGACTTGCCAATATCGAAGCAGTCAATGTTGAGAGCAAAAATGTTGCTTTAGCGCAACCATCTTTTCTTACAATTTGCACCACAGACATTCACCTATATAAAAGTATATAAAACGAATAAAAATAGAAAAAATTAAGAAGTTAAAAAAATAATACAGTGGATAGGCATATAGCCACTAATGACTATATGCCGATGAAAACAAGATAAAGAACTGATTACTCGTCAATTTTTACAGTGAACTGTAATTGCGCACTTGTGTTACCGCTAAGCGTGGCAACCCTATTAGTGATCGCAACACCGTTAACAGTTACAGTACCAGAGGTATTGTTATTGCTTTCAGAACCTGATACTAACGTCGTATAGGTTGGTACGTTATCGTTAATTTCCACAGTTGTTACAGGTACATTGCCTTCGTTCGTTGCAGTAATGCGATAAATCACACAGGTACCTGGCTTGGCCGATAAATTGTTTTGAGTAAAGCTACCATCAGCAGTGCCATCACAAGCAGCGTCAAGTGCTTGTTTCTTGACTAAACGAACTTGACCATCATTCACAGTTGTCAAATCAGTGTTAGTTAATGGAGACTGTTGCGTACCTGCAGCAGTAGCAGTTGGGCTGACTGTTAAGGTAGCAGTATCTTGTGTACCTGCTCCTGCATTTGAAGGTGCTTCAACCTTAACAATTAACTTAACTGACTGTCCTTGCTCTAAGCCTTTAATGCCATTGTTGTCCGGATCATAATTTTTCAAGACTGTAGCTAGGTCATTACCTGTAACAATCTCATCGGCATCAACAACGCCGAAATTATGAAAGTCTATATAAACGGTCGTTTTCCAGCCAGTCCCACTATTGGTTAAAGTAAATGGTAAGTCACCATCCTTACCACCTTCAACAAGATTACCATTATTGGTTAAGGTATGAGTGTAAGTTACAGTGCCGCCTGGCGCAACTTGACCACTATTATCACTGACCAAAGTCAATTGACGTGTTTCTTTAACTTTCACCTCATCAGTTAAGCTATCAGACAAGCCTGTAACTGGTGAAGTAACTGTGAATACGACAGGTGTAGTCGATACAGGTGCATTTGCAGGCGGAGTAACCACGGCCACTAAATTAACAGTTGCTCCCGGCGCGATATTACCTGTATTAGTCAAAGCTGAGCCAGTCGGTTTACCAGTACCATCATCTTTGAAGTACTGAACAGTCCAACCACTTGGCAAAGTGCTGTTGGTTAAGTTAAAGTTATCTGGTGTCGCACCGCTATTTTTAACATCAATTTGGAAGTAAGCAGGTTGACCACCAGCAACAGATATACTTTCAACTGGAGAACCTGTATCTAACCCAGTCGCACCTGGCGTTTTGGTGCCGGTTGTGGTATCGGTATTGTCATCTTTGAACAAGTCAACTGTAGCAGGCGTTACATCGACAATGCTCAAAGTAATGGTATCAGCTTTGGCAGTGCTGTCGCTAATCGGCTTAATTTTAACAATTACATCATCACTTGTTGCAGGATCAACAGGAGTGCTATAACCAGTCGGCAATGTCACTTTAACTCGAATTTGTGCCGTACTACCCGCTGCGATAGGACCGGTATCTACAATGCCATCGCCATTAGTATCAGTTAATGGTGTAGCGCCATCAGCTTTAAATAGCTGAACAATACTACCTACTTCCAAGTCCGATTTATCATAAGTAACATTATAAGTTTCAGTGGCATTACCTGTGTTATGGATAACAATTTTATCAGGGCCACCATCAGTAGAGCCATTATCATCACCAAAGACTACCGGTGTACCTTGCGTCGTGCTCGATTTGATGGTGTCATCCGTGGTCGGTGTATCACCTTTAGGATCTGGGTCAGCATAGGCATCAGTTAAACTATCATTGACAGTACCGGTAAATACTTTATTGGTTACAATCGTGGTATTTGACGGTGACGGTGTCAATGTCGCAGGCAATGGTGTAGATGGATCGGTATCTACAGAGTCATCATTTTCCGGCAGGTCGATAATGGTAGCAGTGTTAGTAATAATAGCACTATTATTAGGCTTAGGTTGTACTTTGAACGTTACCGTACCGGTAGTGTTTTTGGCAACCTTATCTAAAACAAATGCAATTTTACCTGTTGCAGGGTCTGCATAGTAGTTAATGCCTGTAGGGTCGCCACCTACGGCATCGGTTAATGCAGTTGCCGCATTCCATTTGGCAGAACCAGAAACATAAGTGACTTTAGTTAAATCTAACGCATCGTCAATTTCAACATTAGTCGCATCAGCATTACCTGTATTCCGGTAGGTTAAGGTATAAGTAATATCGCCATTAGACGCTACACTTGCTGACTTTATTAGGCTTAATGCCGCACCAGCAGTTACAGTAACAGTGTCGGTGTTAGAGCCTTTAACTGTTGTATCAAAACCAGCGGTAGCATTCAAGGTATATTGGGCTTTTTGACCATCAGTTTGGGTAACAGGCACCGTTGATACCACAATGATACCCACTGATTGACCCGCATTTAATGTCACTGTAGAGAGGTCTGTATTGTTGTCAGGTACGCCATCTTGATTGCTGTCCAAATAAATATGGACGTTGGTCAGATCAAAGTTGTCGCCGCCCAATTGTGACACATTTAAAGTAAAGGTGTCTGTACCATTACCAGTATTGGTCAATGTATGTGATAACGTCGCTGTGCCATTTGGATTGATAGTGGCATTACGGTCAGCCACTAGCGTGAAGCTAGATACTTGTAATACTGTGGTTTTGATTTCATTTGAAGTAACGGTTTTGCTAGCGCCATTACCATCAGTATAGCTTGCAGTCGCGATGTTACTAATGTCAGAACCTGCAGTTGGTGCAGCTGCTTGTGCAGTTGGCATCAACGCAGCGCCACCAGCAGCTAGCGCAATCGAAGCAGCTAATTGATTAAGACGCGGTAAAATTTTTTGCATTAATATAGACCTCTAAAATGATGGATGTTTATGTGCCTTAAGGGGTAATGCTATTAACACGAGTTTGTGCTGAAACGCTCACTGATTTACCAGCAGGTACTTCAGCAATTGTCCATCGCAATGCACGATAGTCTTGTAAGGGTACATTAACGACTTGGTTGCCTACCTTGCGTTTTAGTGGCATAGCAGCAAAGTTCACGCCGTCCGTGCTAGCTAACGTTGCGCTTGGGGTAGATTTGGCTAAGAACTGAGTGGCTGGCGGTATAGGTAAGGTGGCTGTTAAGTTTTTTATGGCTTTACCTGTGTTATTGGTATAGACCGCGCGATATTCGATAATGTCATTGGGTTTTACCTTAGTGACTGGCTGTGCCACGATTATCCCTTGAGCATTTTGGGTAAGTTTATTGGCAGTAAGCGCAACACTTACAGGCTCTTTTTGTGGTGTCACTGCGACTGATACACCTGTAATGCCAACGATGGCTGCTGTAACTAATAATGTATTAAATGCACGCACTAGACTAACTCCTTTTTTCGATAATACAAATCATCAAAACTGTACTGATATTGAGTATATCGATATAGTATTTTTTAGATAATGGAAGATAGCTATGGGCAGTAATCATAAGTTGTGGTCATTTCAGACTTAGCTTGCCCAGTTATTACCTAACAAAATAATGTTGACCTATTCATATGCCAGTATCATAAATGATGACTAATGCTAAATCCACAGTAACAAGAATTAACCTTAGAAAACATGATTAAATGAATGTTTTATCGAATAAGCGGTAAATTTTTATTTAAATAAGCTCATCTTTTTAACTATTTTGCCCCAGTGAAATACCGTTTATGCGGATGAATGGTGATGGACAAAAAAATCAAATAACACACATAAAAAATACAATAATTTAATTTGTTTTCATGAAAAAATTAAAAAGTCAAGATTTATTTTGATGTTATTGTTTTTTTTAAATGTAAAAATCTGAACAGCTTATATTCATATTGGTTCTTACAGCATAGAGCCGCGCATATACTCTTACTATGTTTATCCAAAATCTCTGATTCATTACATATTGTTAAAGCTTGCAAATATGAAAAGGCACCTTTCTAAAGATGCCTTCCGTGATTTTATTAATAATATTTGATAACTATAGTCAATACTTTAACAAACTTATAAGCCTTGAAACCTATTTTTAAGGTATTGCCACACAATATCTAACAGTACCACTAGTCGCAGGTGGTAACTTACCAGCCATTGACCATTTGAGTGAATTATCTAGTTGCGTAGGGGTACAGGTTATTCCTGTTGGCGTTGTGTTACAAGTTTGACTTTTAAATACCATACCCGTTGGTACGCTATCTTTTATCATGACATCAACCAAATTTTTAGTGCTGTTATTGCGATAAGTAATTTCATATTCTAAAAAGTTACCATTGCGGGCTTGGTTGGCAGTGACAAAAGCATTGGTATCGTTAACAGTTGATGGACAACTCGACACAACACGCACGCCTTTTTTCATATCTAAGCCTGCACTACCTACCAGCGTGGTATCTGTCACAGTGTTGCTAGTTACAGGTTTATTACCTGAGGTTGCAGTGCCATTAGCTTGCAAGCTTACGATTTGTTGTGCACCCGCGCTGGCATTAATGGGTACGTTGACACGGTGAACCACACAAATCGACTGAACCGGGTTAAGGGTGCTTGTACCTGTTAATGTGGTTTCACCCACGTCGACTTTACCATTGCAGTTACTGTCTAGATATATAACAGATTGCCAGGGTTGGTCAGCACTATTGGCAGGCTGCTGGCCAGCGATACTATTCACCGAATTCATAGTAATGACTGCAAGGCTACTAATTTTATGTGGATAATCAACCACGCCGCCAGCGATAGTGGTTTGTTGGTTATTCGGTGTTATCACCAATGCCAACTTAGCATCGCCAAAATTGTTATTGAGGTAATTAAAATTGTTGGTTTTACTTAATGTGATAGTGTCAGTTGATAAATTGTAGCTGCCACCTGAGCCCGAAGTGCCACTGACTGAGGTATAGCCTGCGGCATTTGTGGCTACAATAGTAAACTTACTGGTCAATTTTTCTGAGGATACATTAAACGTATAATCACCTGTGGCATCGGTCACAACTTCGGCAATAACTGCACCTGCGCTATCCTTTAATTGAACTTTACTACCTGCTATTCCCGTTTCACCGGCATCTTGTACACCATTGTAGGCATTATTATTGACAGCTGTGGTGCCACTATTGTCTTCAAATACACGACCGCTAACGGTAATTTGTTGAAGTGAATTGGTAAAACTACAAATAAAATTTGCCCCAGGTTTTAAATAAGTAGGGTCAATGGTCAAGGTTGCAGCAGAAAGACTGCCAATGGGATTGGTAGTATTACCAGAGATACTGGCATTATTGTCTATACAACTGGCACTTGAAAGCGTAAAACCCGTGGTGGTCAACTCATTGATAACCAAGCTATTGCTGATGGTTTCCACATGATGGATAACGTTACTGGTAACAGCCGTGCCAGCTGTCGTTGTTGTTACGCTATCAGAACTTGTTGAGGCATTAGTCACATTAAAGTTAAATGTACCGACATTGCCAATCGAGGTTTTAGCGATTTGAACCCGTGGTCGTACTTTATCCGTATCTGATGTAGTACACGTTTGTGATGCGGCATCAAAGCTACGAGTAATATTGCTTGATGTATCACTCACACAGGCAGTACCCAATGCCGTAACACTGGTTGGCGTCTTCACACTGGCATTATTTGTCACTGAGCTGACGGTAAGTGCATTTAAGGTGACTGGTACAGTAAGAATGTATTTTTGCCCACTGGTTAGCCTTGGCAAAGTAACACCGGCACCTTCAAGTTGGGCGGCAGTGGGGGAAGTAGTACATTGATTGCCATCAATGGTGCTACAAACAGGTGTGCCTTTGGTCATATTAGTAGCCACTGGGTCTTTTAGTATAGCGCCTGTGACATCACTGGGTCCTTGATTTTCCACAGTTAAAGTATAAGTGGTTTGACCGATTGCATTGACCGAATCGGTATAATTGGTTTTGGTGATGACCAACGCTGCTGCATCAATAATATTGACGCGAGCGTTCTCACCTTTATTTGCTTCAGCTTGAAGTGATGTTGGGTCACAGTTACCGGCAACAGTAAGCCCAATGGTACTAAAACCGCCGGCACTGTCTTCATATGCATCAGCAGTTGCACCATTACGGTTGGCAATACGATAACTGATGACGTTGTAGCCGGGCTGCAATGTCAGTGGAACGTTATACACGCTCCTGTCGTAAGTATCACGAGTAGGTGACAATACCTGCCCATTGAGCATGATATAAGCACTGTCATCCAAGAAGAAACTGCTGGTTCCTATACAAGCATTGACTGTTGTGGTTGTGGTACCTGCTGGTACTAAAATACCAGTTCTAAGTTCCCAAGCACGGCGATTATCGGCAAAGCTATCAAATGAACTGGGTAGGCTGGCAGAAATCGGTTTCAAATTGGTAATCAACTGCTGAAAGGTCGCCGGTGCATTGGTCTGACTAGCAAAATAAGTCGAGTTACCACTGCCTTTGAGCGACGTTTTAAGATAACCGCCGGTAGGACTGGCTTGGTTGGCTGGCCATGCTAAGGTCATTGCTGAACCTTCACTAGAGCCAGGCCCATAAGTTTGATTATTACTGCTACCGACCTGTGTATCGGTGCTTCGGTTAAATCCGACCATAAACGCGCTGTACTGTGGTGGATTAGTGGTGTTTTGACCCTCTGCACCCCAGATACGATAGGCACTTTCACCCACACCACTGCCGGGATTGAGTTCATCACTACCGGCTCGTACCACGCCTTTAACTTGTAAATCACCCAAATTTGCAGTAGAGGTAGTACTATAGTTCACCAAAAATTTGGCACTACTGCCATTGGCAAGATAACCTAATGGGCACTTCCAAGTTTTTGGCGAAGTTTGGGTCACGTTACACGCTGTACCATTGGCATCGGATAATGTTACGCTGGTAATGGTCACTCCTGAAATCGGCTGCTCGGTATAGGTAGCAAACGTATTGTTTGCGTTATTTGGTCCTTTATTGGTAATCGTAATGGTCTGCTGCCCACCTGCGCCGCGCCAAATGGTCGGTATATCTGGATTAATGGCTAAAACTGCCTCATTAATATTTGAATCGAAATTCATCGCAGTTGAGGGCAGTACCGTATCGGTATCGGTAGAGGTACAGATATTGTTGGCAAAGCTACGAGTATAGCCGTTATTGCTAGTACAACTGGCACCGCTGTTGACATAGTTATTGCCAACAGCAACTGATGCACTGTTGGTTATCGAACCACCGCTAGCTATCACATTTGCTGTTACAATTATTTCATAAAAACCGCCATTGCCAGGAATGCTCGGCAACGCGTGGCCGGCTTCTAGCTGGGCATTGGTCGGAACCGAGCCGCTGACACAACTATTACCGCTGGTTTCAGTACAGGTCGGCGCACCTACTTTAGACAGTCCGGTTGCTGCCGGGTCTCTAATGATTGCACCCCCTACAGTGTTGGGACCGTCATTACGCACCCGTAAGGTATAAGTAATGGTTGCGCCTGACGCAACCTGGTCAAATCCATCAGTTTTACTAATCCGTACGTCTGTTGCCGGTGAGCCGCTACCGAGACTTGTCTCAACCGATGCACTGTTATTATTAGTGACTAAATCCGTCATCCCACTGGGTGGGGATACAGTCGCAGTGTTGGTAACATCGGCATTGGCTGTGGCAGTAGCTTGAATGGTCACGACACAACTTGCACCTGATGCACCAGTAAAGGTACCTTTTAACGTATTACCACTAAAGGTTGCACTTGCACAAGTGCTACTGGAAACCGTTGGGTTACTTAATCCTGTGGGTAACACGTCAGTAAAGGGTGCGCCGTTGACATAACTGCCATTATTATTAATAGTTAGTTGATATTGCACCACACTGTTTAATGGTACTGTAACTTTGGTGGTACCAAATGTGCCGCTGGTGCCGACTCGTTGAGTTTTAGTAATGCTCAAATCGGTAGCTGCATCGGTTGATAATGGCGATATGATAAAAGCATCACCTGACTGAGAGCTATTATTATCCCAATAGCTATTACTACAAAAGAAAACTAAAAACGAACATCCGCCTCCTTTACCATCGCCCCGCAGATAAACATCAAAGGTAAGCGTAGTTACTGGTCCGCCTTTAACCTGTATACTACCACTGGCAGCGCCCGAACCGGTGGTACCAGATATCGTGCTAGCGTTATTTAAGATTTGGTTGGATTTGACCGTCAACTCACCACTACCAGAGAGTTGGCTTAAAGTATATCCTGGTGTGGTTAAATCAAATTCGGTTGAAAACCCCAATCCACTAGGAGAAGTGCCACCTAAAGCAGAAAGATGAATGACTGGATTGATGATTGGACTGCTGTAGTTAATCGTCATAGTACCCATCAAATGCCGTCCGTTGATGGATTTATCGGCAGCTTGTAGTCCTTGAGTTGCGATAAATACCTGAGTCCCATAGTTATTGGTGGCGCTTATACCGCGTCCCGTGGGCGTGGTTGCCGTGGCAGTAAATACACTGCTACTTGTATTGCCGAATGCATTGAGCGGTGCCCATGAAGAATATCCTGTAATAGTATCTCCACTCCCGCTATTGGCACCAAACATCATGGCATTGCCGTTTGGTGCGCCGCCTGTAACATTGGTATATTGTTGATTACTAAAGGCTACGGTCGCAGTAATCGACGGTGAAAACGCTGTATTGTCATCGTCAGTAGGGTTATTGGCATTAAGGCGTACGGTTGAGGTCTGCGCAGCAACAGTTGGACTGCTGCTACTGGTAGCACTGCCACTGAACATTTCCAGTGATGGGGGTGCAGCATACGCAAAGCCACTTAAGATGAGCATAAAAACTAAACTCATTAAGGTGATTATATTATGCAAGATAGTAGGGTATTTGTTTTCTATAGTTATCATCATAATTTTATTCCTATCATTTACCCACATAACGCACCCCAAATTCAAAGTTGTAACTGGTATTTGGTGCAACGCTGGGCAGCTGACCACTTAGTGTACCGGATGCCCCTTTAGCAGGAGCAACAATGCTGCCACTAGTACAGCTAGCACAAGTTGGCGCAAATTCCATGACGGTTGCTGCAGGTGTTGCATCGTGGAAGTTAAATTGTCCGATCGCTGATGCGCCTTCGTTTTTAACCGTGACACGATACAGTACGCATTGCCCCGTGCCATTCGTGTTTCGACCGATGGTTAAGCCACTGGTGGTATAGCTACTGTCAGCTTGACCATTGCAGTCATCATCTTTGGCTTGAAATTTATACAAACGTAGTTGAGTGGTGGTGACGCGTGTAATGTCAGTGGCAGTATCTAGTACGGTGCCTGTGCTGGTTTTAAACTGTATGCTGGCGGTATCGACCATACCAACTGGTGCATTGACCGGGCTTTGTACCTTGGCAAATATACGTACCTGACTATTGGCAGGGAATAAACTACCGCTAATATTGGTTGGGTCAAGCAAAGTGTCTGTGCTATCAAACTGACCATTGGCATTACTATCGAGATAATAGGTGCTAGTAAAACCGGGTTGGTCATGCTGAGTTACTAATTGATAACTCCCTGTTAAAGCAGTTTTGGTGTAGTTATACAGCGTATGGGTGTAGACAATGGTACCCCCAGGGGTGATTTGTCCTCGCAAATCTGGATCAAAACTTACCGTACCGACTGCATTTAACGTATTGATATTAATCGCGTTTTTTAAGGTATCAAAGCCAGCCGTATTGGTATCTTGATAAGTTGCTGAACTGACTTTGAAATAGATAGGTACATTGGTCAGTGTAGCCGTGTCATTTTTTAGTTTGACCACTGCACAATAAGCTTGGCTTTCACCGTTTTTAAGTAGCCGAGTTTGGCCAATTTCATTGCCCAGTGTGCTACAGTCAGCTGCTGTGCTGTCAAAATAGCGTACACTAGCGATGCCAGTAGGTAACTCGAGCTTGCTAAAATCACCATCGCCATCAGCAGCGAACTGATAAGCAGTAGCAGCGCCCGTATGTTTGACGGTTAGAGGGAAAACCACTTGACCATTTGACTTACCGGTTAGTGTTTTCCAAGCATTACCATTGTTGGTCGTTGCGCCATTGCCTGTACCATTGTTGCTAGTCTCTGGGCCATTGGTAAGATCCACTGAGATATTGGTAGCAGCAATGCTAGTGTTATTAGTAACGGTGTCTGACTGGGTGCTATCCCCCAATGACTGGGCTTTTGGCACCACTGTATAAACGGTGCCGGTGGCTCCCTCATTGGTGGTTGGCAAACGAACCTTAACCACAATAGGCAACATGCCTCCAGCAGGCAAATTGCCTGTATCAGGAATACCATCGCCATTGCTATCGAGCAGCGGTGTCACACCATCGGCACGGTAGAACTCGACTTGATGCAGGGTAGGGAAGTTGTCGCTATTGATAGTCAGGTTAAAGCGATCTTCCGTGTTACCTGTATTCCAAACATAGTTGGTAAAGCTTACCTCATCACCCGCGGTGATACTCGCGGCTGTAACCTGATCATCGCTGCCGCTGTTATTGGTATTGCTGGCATTGGCATTGAGCACCACCCGATAAATTGGCGCAATATTCCAACTAGCAGTGTTGGAAGTAGTGGAAATATTAGCGGTGCTAGTATTATTATCATGATCGTAGCTGACATTGACAGTATTGAAAATAGCACCAGCCGTGGTCTGTACAACATTGACAGCAAATTGGATATTGCCTGTACCGCTGGCAGGGATACTGGTTAAAGTAGCCTTGACAGTGCGGCCATCTGTATCAAGATAATAATCAATACCGCTGGGGTCATTACTACCAGACGCAGGATTAAGCGCGGTACCGAGCCAAGTTTCTTTGCCCGACAGATAAGACAGACTGGCAGGTAAGGTGTCTGTGAGTATCACTTGACCACTATCGATGGAGCTTTGATTGGCGTAATCAAAGCGCACGTAGGTAGTATCATTTTGGACAAAAAACGATTTGGTAACTATAACATTGGCGCTATTGGACAAAGTCACAGTGTCAGTGTTATTAAGTGATAGGGTATTATTGTTGGCCGAGTTAGCGACTATGCGTAATTGAGCACTGTTGCCTAGTACCACTCCTGTCGTGCCTGTTACGGGAACTTGGGCTTCAACGATAAGGCCTGTAGATTGACCGGGTGCCAGGGTGATGCTGCTTAAATTATTGATATTATCAGCTACGCCGTCTTGGTTGGCATCGGCATAGATTTTAATATTATTTAGGTCAAAGCCATCATCAGTGAGGTTTTGGGTTGATAGATTATAGGTATCTGTGATATTACCAGTATTGGTGAGGACATGGGGAAATTGAATGGTTTGGCTGGTCTGGGCATTTTGACTGCGACTAGCCACTAAAGTCGCCGCATAGACAGGTAAAATCGTGGTTTGTACCAGATTAGAGCGGCTGGTTTGGACAACGTTTGAGCCTTCTTCCTTATACTCCCCAACTGCCATATTACTAATAATGTCTCCGGCCAGCACACCCGCGCTGGCTTGATGAGTCCACAAAATAGCCACTGTCAAACCAGCTAATTTTAGCCATTTACGGCAAGCTGTCCCCCCACTTGGTTGGACAAAAGAGGAAAGCTTGTGACGAAAATCAGTCATAGTATTGTCCTATTAGGTTAGGGGTTCACTAAAATTAAAAAATATAAATCCGCTTTCTGACTGGCATCGAGTGTGCCAACATCTGCTTTGATGCTACTTTGACTTACTGTGACCGTGCCCTGTGTCACGCTTGGTGCTGGTGAGGTTTTTAATGTGGTAAATGCCGGAGCACTGTCAGCGATCGTCACGCTTTTAGCTTGAGTTGCGCTGTCATTGTTGACCGTTAAGCGATAGGCTACACACTGGTTTGGTTTAACCTGTACGGCTGATACGCTATAATTTAACGTGGTTAAATCACTGATACCACAAGGTGTGCTGGCTTGCGATTTTACCAAGCGCAGCTGGTTGATACCCACGGTAGTGACATCGGTATTTTGCACTGAAGTGGCACTCAAGCCTTGTAACGTACCGACTGGTTCAACCACGAGGGTCACTTGACTGGTCATACCTTGCTTGGCAGTGGGTGGCGCTTGCACTTTAAGTAATAACTGAATGGTTTGATTAGAGGCAAGACCTGCATTGTTAGTGATGGTTGCTAAATCACTGGCAATAGGGTCTGTGCTATCTAACAAACCGTTATTATTAGCATCATAGTATAAGGTATAGTTAAAATTATCTTGGTTATTCATCGGCGTCACCTTTAATAGCACTTGACCCATGCTTGTGCCTTCGGTCAGGCTGCCGATGTTTTTTAGGCTGTGTAAATATACCACGGTGCCTGCGACATCTACTTGTCCTTGTTGGTCATTTTGCAGGGTAAAGCCACGATAGGGTTCGACGTTTACTTGATTTTTTATAACATCGCCTTGTCCATTAATGGCGGATTTGACCGCAAACCAAATCGGTAAGCTAGTGTTGGTAATGGTACTGCTAGCTTGTACCACGGCGCAGTAAGTCTTGCTTGTCCCTGCTGCTACACTGCCTGTTTGCGTAATCTGCTTGCCTAACGTGGTACAGCTGGCATCGCCTTCATAAAAATCAACTTGCCACCCATCGGGTAAGCCATTAACTGGGTTGTTCAAATTAATAGCTTGATTGGATGCATACAAGGTGTAGTTATTAGCGATAGGCGCGCTATTATTAACGATTAACGGAAAGACGGCCTTGCCTTGCTGAAGAACTTTACTAAGTAATGCCGCGCCATTATTATCAATGTTGCCTACGCCATATCCTGATTTATCGCTATTGTTATTGTATAAATCAGTAGTACCAATGATTATAGCGCTAATTTCATTACGAACGGCATTGAATTTTGTGGTGTCAGTGACCGAAGTCGCTGTTAAATCGGCATAAATAGCTTGACTGGCGCTACAGTTGGCAGTGGTGCTGATACCTAACTTAATAGCGCGACTAGCCCCAGCTGCCAAGATGCCAGTATCGACAATCCCATCATTATTGCTATCAACTAGCGGTGTGCGGCCATCACTGGCATATAGCTTTACACTCGCACATGCGGGCAATCCTGCTGAGCTAACCGTTAAATTAAAGCTGTCCGTCGTGCTGCCAGTGTTCCAAATATAATCATCAAACAACAACTCTTGTCCAGCGTTGATAGCGGGTTTAGTAGTTAAATTGTCGGGTGCTTGATTGGGGATGCCATTATCACTACTACCGGTTGACGTGACATTTGCAATGACGCCATAAGTATACTGATTGCGATAAATAACTGTATTAGTCTTAGTGGTTCTGATGGCTGTAGTACCATTGACCGCATATTGACTATAATCTGCAGTATTTGCAATGGTTGCCAGCTTGACATCATTCACTGTTGCTTTAAAACTGACGGCGCCTGTAGTTAAAGCGGGAATGTTGGCCAATTCAAACTGTATTTGATTACCGACGACCTTGTATTTGATACCCGTATTGGCAGAGCTTTCGTTATCATCAGTCTCGGTTAAAGTACCACTACCATTGCTCCAGCGAGCGCTGCTAGCTACATACTGTAAGCCCGAATCTAAAATATCTGTCACAATAAGCTTACCCGGCGCACTGCCATTATTGGTGTAGCTTAATGTGTATGTCACATCTTGAATACTATTGCCACTGCTTACACTTTGTGATTTAGTCACTAAAATTACCGCATCGTCAATGATTTGTGCGATGTCATTGACGCTTTGGGTGACGCTACTTAAGGTTTTACTCGTTGCTGTTAAAGTAAAGTTTGCTTGATTGGTCTTGCTAGCTGTCGTGGGTATCGTACCAGCAACAACAATCGATATTGATTCGCCAGCATCTAAAGATAAAGTAGAACCGGTGTTTAGTAAGTTAATGTTATCATCGGGAATACCATTCTGGTCACGGTCAGCAAACACAGCCGCATTAGTTAAATCAAAGTTATCATTCGAGGCTTGCACCAGGTTAAGCGTGTAGCTATCAGCCACATTACCGGTATTAGTAAGAACGTGGGGAAAGTTTAACTTAGCACCAATGAGTCCTACTTGGTTTTGATTATTGGTAAAGCTCAGCGCGCGGACTTCCTGAATCGTTAACGATACTGGATTAGAATCAATGACTAAGGTATTGCCTTGCTCATCGATATAATCACCGCTGGCAATATTGATAATCTGACTACCAGGCAACGGCAGTCCTGCCCAAGCTGACGAGAGCGTGGTAAATAGCACCATTAACAGCACATATTTACTGAACACACGACAAAATTTATCTTGCGTAGATGGGCAATAACGCTGCATATGTGATTTTACCTTGTAGCAATGTTTGTCAAAAAAATTGACTATTTTTATCGCAAAAATAATCCATCATTGATATGTAACAGATAATCCATGTATTAAACTAAGTTTGTAAACTAAAGTATATATCTTTACGATAAATTGCTCTATTTTGACAGTCAAGTGGTAATTAATTACCAACCAACAGTCTATAAACCATTGATGCCTATCATCATACCTTCATAATTTTGTCATATTATCAGCATTTTTAATGCTCATTAGAGAGTCTAACTATGCCAAATAATCAGCCCACTGCTAATAGCAACCTCACTATCAGCAATCATATCACCGATATGCTTGATGACTTACCCCAATCACAGTTTTTAAATGATGAAACCCTCAAAAACAATGATAGACTGCGCCAACAAATGCATGATGACTTGATTGACAGCTATGATGAAGAGATTGAGTCCGAAATGGACGACTACATCCAAGATTTACGGTATGACGGGCAGCCGTTAACCGACAGCCAAAAAATCGCTCGCCATATTTATTTCAATGAATTGATTCGTCTGCAAAAAGAATTGATCAAATTGCAAGATTGGGTAGTAGCAACCGGTGAGCGCATCGTTGTCATTTTTGAAGGTCGCGACTCAGCAGGTAAAGGTGGCGCCATCAAACGTATCACCCAACGGCTCAATCCGCGTGTCTGCCGTGTGGCCGCCCTGCCTGCACCCAATGACCGAGAGAAGACCCAATGGTATTTTCAGCGCTATGTCGCACACCTGCCAGCCGCGGGCGAGATTGTGCTATTTGACCGCAGTTGGTACAACCGTGCTGGGGTTGAGCGAGTGATGGGATTTTGTACTGACGCGCAATACGAAGAGTTTTTTGAGTCGGTGCCAGAATTTGAGCGTATGTTGGTGCGCTCAGGGATTCGCTTAATCAAATATTGGTTTTCTATTTCAGATGACGAGCAAGAGTCACGCTTTATGAGCCGTATTTATGACCCGCTCAAACAGTGGAAACTCTCACCGATGGATTTAGAATCGCGTCGCCGCTGGGAAGATTATACCAAAGCCAAGGAAGTGATGTTTGAACGCACCCATATTCCAGAAGCCCGTTGGTGGGTGGTTGAGGGTGATGATAAGAAAAAAGCGCGGCTAAACTGCATCAACCATCTGCTCTCACAAATTCCCTACCAAGAAATACAACGGGATAATGTGGTATTGCCAGAACGCGAGCATCACGACAATTACCAACGTGAGCCTATCGCTGAAGATATGTATGTGCCTAACGTGTACTAATTTTTTAGTTTACTCCCACAAAAAGGATACGCTATGTAGCCTTTTTTAAATGCCCGCTGTTGTTGGTGAGTTAAGCTTCAGCAGTGGGCAAATCAGCGCTTGAAAAGACTGACTTGAAAACCGCAAATCTGCCCATTGTGTTCTAGGTTCTGCATGGTAATTTGCAAACCATGCAGCTCAGCGATACGGCGCACAATCGACAGACCCAAGCCACTACCAATCTCAGCTTGACCTGCGGGACGAAAAAACCGCTCTGACAGCCGAGCAAGGTCGATAGGTGCAACCCCGTTGCCATTGTCAATAACTGTAATCACCTCGCTATCTAACACTAACCGAATCGTGGTATGGTCAGGGCTATAGCGAATGGCATTGTCCAATAGGTTACGCAGCAAAATGCCGATTAAAGTGGCGTTACCTGTCAAAGGCAAGATAGCTTTGGCATCCACTAACACGTCACGGCGCAATTGGCTGTTTTTTTCGCGGGCACGGCGGTTGACTTCTGAGAGGATGTCATTGGATAGGGCTATCCAATCAATCGGTGCAAAGGTCTGCGGGTCGAGCCCTTGCTGCGGTGCTAGTTTTGCCAAAATCAGCAACTGTTCGACCAGTCGATTGGCGCGCTCATTACTGTGACTGATTTGAAAGCAGTGACTCAGGAGAGCATCGGTTTGGCTATCGGTTAAATTGGCTTGCAAGATGGTTTGTTGTAGCACATCGGTCTGTAGCTTGATGGCGGTGAGCGGGCTGCGCAATTCATGAGAGGCATCTGCGGTAAAGCGTTTTTCACGCTCAAGGGTATCCGCGACTTTATCAAATAATCCATTGAGCGCGTTTAGCAAGGGTTGAATTTCCAACGGTGTATCAACCGATAAAGGGGTTTTATCTTCAGGGCTGCGAGTGCTCAACAAGTCACTAATCCGTTTGAGCGGAACAAACCCTCGTCGCACTGACAGCCATGTCAGCATAATCAATAGCAGCACCCCAATCAGCGAGGGAACGAGTTGAATGGTTAATGATTTATAGATAATCTCTTGACGTGAATTAAGGTTTTGCCCGATGGCAATGAGATGGTTGGTTGCGTCATCGTGCGCATAAAACAGGCGCCACGAGTGACTAAAGGGATTGAGCTCTTGATAGGCACTGGTGTTTTCCAAAAACCCATGTTGTTTGGGCAAAAAAGTAAAATGCTGACCGTCTTTATCAGCCATCAGTAATTTACCGTTTTGATCCCAAATCGCAAAACCCATGTAATCTTCTTCGGCATCCCCTAAATCGCCTGATAGCAAGCCATTTTCAAGATTTAAAATTTTAGGCGCATTGGCAGGGTTGGCGAGATGAAGTTTACCGTCTTGAGAAATACCAATCAGATAGCGGGCTAATTGGGTGATTTGGGTGTCATTGATTTCGTTGATTTCATGCGAAAGCCGCCATACCGATATGAGGGTGATCGATAGCCAAATAATCGGTAATCCGATGAGCAGGGAGTTGAGCAGCTGCCTTTGGATACTATAAGCTTTTTGGGTAGCAGGCGTCATAATGGTAACAGCTTAAAGCGGGATATCGGGGGAATCATTCAGGACGCTGCAATGCAGGATTAAGATAATAGCCAATACCACGCCGAGTGAGGATAAAATCATTGCCGAGTTTTTTTCGCAGGTTATGAATATGTACTTCAATCGCGTTGCTTTCGATATCTTGCTGCCAACCGTATAGCTTATCCTCAAGGCTGGCGCGGCTATGCACCAAATTGGGATAGCTGATAAACTGTTCAAGAACGGTGATTTCTTTGGCAGTCAAATCCACCCATTTACCTTGATAAAAAATTTGCTGCTGCTGTGGCAAGTAGCTGACATCCCCATAGCGGATTTCAGTTTGACTGCGCCCTTGGCTACGGCGAATCAAAGCCTGCAAACGGGCAACCACTTCATCTAAAGCAAACGGCTTGACCAAATAATCGTCTGCGCCAGCATTGAGACCTGCCACGCGGTTGGCAATGGCATCGCGCGCCGTAATAATCAAAACAGGCGTGTCAATCTTTTGCTGTCGCCAATTGGCTAAAATGGTCATCCCATCGCCACGCGGCAAGGTCAAATCCAATAACACGGCATCAAACACCCCTTCATGAATTGCCATTTCACCGAGTTTGGCATCAGCAAACCAATCCACCATCATGTTTTGTTGGCTCAAGCCTTTGACAATGCCATCGGCAATGGTGGCATCATCTTCAATCAGTAAAATTCGGGTCATGAGGGTCTTCCGTGGGTTTTATTTTATTTTTTAGCAAAGGTATTTATTGAACGGTTTTTTCACCCGTTATCATCGATTTTACCAAGTTTTGTTGTTGTAGTCTTCCCATTATAATCGCGGCTGCCACATGTAAAGGGACTAGCACCCAAAGACTATTGGCTAAAAATTCGTGAATCGCTTGGATGCTACCGTCTCCCCAAAATTGGTCGGTGGTTTGCAGATAGCCTGTGACACCCAGCGCGATAATGACGCCCCACAGCGCAAACATCATCAGCGCACCCAACGGATTGTGACCCAGATGGCCTTGAAACTTATGCTGCTTGATGTCGATTATATGCTCGCGAATGTGGGTTGGGGTAGGGAAAAAATTACTAAATCTGGCGTATTGACTACCCACCAACCCCCAAATCAAACGAGAAACTACCAATGCCACGACGGCATAGCCCATGTACTCATGCACATCACTACCACCTTCAGTGACGATAAGGTTGGCAAAAATACCCGCAGCGACTGCCCAATGAGTGATGCGCACCCAAATATCCCAGACTTTGACGGTTTGTGCAGATTGTGGTTGTGGTAACATTGCTATTTTCCATTGTCTAAAATATCAACACGGCTAAGTTAGCCGTGTCAAGGCATAACATTGGCAAACCTACCTCAAATTGCGTTGGTTGGACGGTTTACTTATCCTATCATTAGTCGATTTCTGATTTAACGATTTTGCCGTCTTTGGTATCAAAGTACATTTCGACTTTTTTCCCACCTTTGCTTTTGCCATACATCTCAAAGCAGTTGCCATCAGTTTTGAATTTTTTGATAGTAAAGCCATGTTTTTCTAGTGCTTTTTGAAAATCGGCTTGCGGGATTTGTTCGTTTTTTGGGTGTGCTTGGCAGTTGGCTTCGGCAAATGCGCTGCTGGCTGATAACATAGCGAGTGCCAATAAGCCTGAGGTGATTAATGATTTTTTCATAATGCCATCCTAAGTTTTTGATAAAGTTGTCAGGTCACGGGATAAAGTCGATACTGAGGTATATCCGAGTGGCTGAGTGTATTAAAACAACGTAACCTTAACGAAAACTTAGCTGAAGATGGCGCAATAAAAATTGAAGCGAAAAATTAAAACCACTTGCAAAAGCAAAATTTTTTGGTAAAATGGCACTCCTACTTACGCAAGTAGGTTGTTAGACCCTTTTAGGCATATAGCTCAGTTGGTTAGAGCACCACCTTGACATGGTGGGGGTCGTCTGTTCGAGTCAGATTATGCCTACCAAATACGAAACCCCACAGCCATAGCGGTTGTGGGGTTTTTCTTTGTTTTTGGGGTCAAAAATCGTTACGCTTAATTAGTTTTATTTTGTGCATTTTAGGCAAAAAATGCGTAAAATGCGTATTAATTTACGCCATAATTACGCCAATATTTTGCCAATGAAACTACCCACGCCACGCAAACGCGGTGATGCCTACCGCATTGAGATCATGATTGACGGCAAACGTATGTCTGCCACGCGCGATACGATCAAAGAGTGCCACGCCTGGGCCAGTAAAAAATTACTCGAAGCCAAAGCTGGTCAGCTGCCCACGGCTGACACACGCTCACCGCTTACGCTGGGCGAATTGATGACGATACAGTATGAGTCAGCGCGTCGTCAATCCAAGGGCAAGCGCACGGACCTCGACTACCAGCGCATGATAACACGTGATTATAGCTGGCTTACATCGATGCGTGTCGTCGATATCACCGCTCAAGACTTGACCAGGTACCGTGATATGCGGCTGCAAAAAGTGGCACCCTCTACTGTACTGCGTGATTTTAGTTATCTGTCATCTGTTTTTAGTTATGCAGTCAAAAATCTATTTATCATTGATAAAAACCCATGCTTGGACGTACATAAGCCAAGTAAAAATAAAGACCGCTATCGGCGTATCACTCAAGATGAGATTGATGCGCTACTTATAGCCTGTGATTATCAAGTTAGGCAAACGCCAACGCTGGGTAAACATTATGTTGGTTGGTGTCTTATCTGGGCAATTGAGTCAGCCATGCGACGAGGTGAGATTTTTGGTATGACGTGGGGCGATGTGCATAAAAATCATGTGCATTTGCCCGTGACAAAGACGGATGATCCGCGCGACGTGCCTTTATCACCTATCATGCGTGAGCTGCTTGCTTGTTTACCCAGTTATAATAAGCATGATAAAAAAGATAATTTGTTTGTCGTTAATGTCGAGTCATTTAAAACCGCGTTTGACCGTGCATGTGTTAAAGCCGGCATCAAAGATTTGCAGTTTAGAGATACCAGGCATGAGGCAATCAGTCGATTTGTTAAAACGCAAAAATTGCCCGTTGAGCTTGTAGCAAAAATCACAGGTCATAAAAAGATTGAGACGCTATTAAACGTATATTACAATCCAACTGCGGACGAATTATATAATGCAATGTATGGAGGCAGTGATGACGATTGATGAGATTAAAGAGACAGCATTTGGGCATGGCTTTGCGTTTGGCAAGTACACTGAGCAAATCATTATTGATGACAAACTAAAAGAAGTACTTGATACAAACCATGATGCGATAAAAGCTTATATGGCGTCATATAACGAAGGGTTTAATCTTGGCTTTGCTGATACGCTACGCTATGAGCGCTTTGATGATGTAGAGATAAAATAAAACCCGCTCAATGCGGGTCTTTTTAACTTGCGCGGCGTCTGCCTCGTTTGGGTGCGGATGTAGTGAGCAGGGCAACTGCTTGCTCACGGTTGTAAAGATGTTTGCCATTTGTGCCGATATTGATATTGATGCAGCGATTGACGATGGTTGATTTGCTCAGTGTCAGTTTATCGGCAAGCCAAGCTGCGCTTACGATATCAGGCTCATCATTGGCGCAGTTGATGCCGACAATCTGTCCACCCGCAATCACATCGCCAAGGCATAATCTTGGCGGGGCATCGGCGATAATTTCAATTGTGTAGCGATTAGACATTTTGCACCTCGCTTAGCGGCTCAATCAGATGTAGTGCTAGAATTTTTGATTCATCAATATAAGATTCAGGTTTCGTTAAACTTAGCCAAGCCGTACTATTCTCATTTTTTCGATAAAGCCCAACATCATAAATAACAGGGTACTCATCGGAGTTATTTTGCATTATTAGTATACAAGTCTGATTATCTTGTAGCTGTGTATCGCTTGATAGGTTTTGCCAATCGCTATGCCGCTTAACGATATCAATAGCCGCTTGAAACCCTAAATCCCAATTGTTGAGACGGCAATTTCTAGCTAACTCTTTTTCCAATTTATCAACTAAGACTGTCATTACTATTTTTCCTTCTTACCAGATTGCCAAATTCGTGGTCAATCGCTTGACCTTGCTTGTCCCAAGTTGCATAGCCTGGTACGGGCAACCAATTGCCTTCACCATCTTCAATTACCCGTCCAGAGTAACCATCCGTCTTGCGTTTAAAACCGCAAACATAGTGCCCGTTATCAGTGATACGGTGGTTGGGATGACGCAATCGCCGCCTCATGCGCGTATCTCGACATACGATTTATCAAAATCAAACAAATAGCCGTCTTGCTCAGCAATGCTACGCACCAAGCTAGCGACTTGTAGCTGCAAATCAGTCATCGACTTGGGGTTATAAATTTTTTGCGTATCGATCTCGTACTCAGTACCCACGATATCTGTCATAAAAGAGTCAATGTGATAGCAGCGTTTGACCCCGTCATCGGTAAACTCATCCGGAATAATCTCATCAAGCTTCGTGCTTGGGCACCAATCACCATAAAACTGCATCGCTTTAATGCGGTTGAGCATGTACTCATTGCCTTTACGTCCACAAGCCGATATTTTTACCCAGCCACAGTATTTGCAGCCAACGCGTTTGTTAAGTACGCCGGGGTGAGCATGATGGGTCTTAACGTACTGACTGACGCGCTGCAATTCCACCTCAAACTCACGCTGTTCTGGTGTCATTGCTGCCATTTCGTACACATCCATAATGGCTTGTGCTTTATGCGTTTTTAACCGTGATTTGCGCTTGGCGGCAGCAGTTGACTTTGATATTTTGCGTTTAGTCATGTCGAGCGCTCACAAGTAATTGCTTAATTTGAGCAATACGTTCATCGATTGACTTGGCGTTGCTTGCAGTTGGCGGTTGCTTGCACTCCGCTATCACTTCACCCAGCCATTTGTGTATCTGTTCAGCTTGCTCAATTGATACATCGGTTAGGACAGCAAAGTCTTTTTTATCACTAAACTTGTTTTGTTTATATAACTTAAAAAATAACTTACCGTCCCTAATAAATAAATGAGTCCGGCGATTAAGTGACAGCGTGAGTTGCATAGCGATGCTCCATTACTTTGTTGATGAGGCGCAACATGTCAGCACATGCCGACAAGTGACCATAGTCACCTTCGACGCTCACCCGGTGATGATTGTCTGTACCAAATATGGCAGCCGCCGCATCTGAGTAACCGTTGATAATCGCAAAAGTTTTGTTGTTAGTATTGCCAACGCGTTTACGGTACGTTTGATAGTGACAACACAACACAAAGCTGATATCTGGACAAATGCTATCATCCGTAAACAAGCTATTTTTAAGCTGCTTATTGATGACGCTGGTGACGTTTGAGTGTCTGTCCATGATGACGATGTCATAGGCATCGTATTTTTTAGCCAAATAAGCAAGCTCAAAGTTATACACGTCACGATACATTGCCAAAGATACGATTTTGATTTTGTATTTGTGCTTGAGCGCATGATAAAGACGCTGACAAGCTGATGTGACACCAATGCCAGCCGCGCCATTGACTGCAACAATTAAAGGTCCCATCACGCAGCCTCCGCATCATTACTATCATCATTGGCAGCGTCATCGTCCAATGGCTCAAGGATTGTGCCATTGTCTGCGCTGTCTTTGATGAGACAAAAGAGGGTACAAAAGCTATGCCATTGCGTCGGCTCAATCTTGCATAAACCCCAGTGGATTTGGTTGTTGACAATCACTAGCTTGGCAAACACGTCTTTGACGTCTTGAGCGTTACGCTTTGATGTCACTGTGTTGACGTAATCAGACCAAATTTGCTGCGCTTGGATAAACGCATCCGCGCTTACTTGATTGCTCAAATTTGCCTTTTTGGTGAGCTGGCGAAATAGCTGTGACGGGGTTTTTTGACTAGCCATATACTGCCTCCATTGCTTTGCGAAATTCCACGGCTTCAAGTTCGGTGATGGTGCGAAAGTTGTATTCACGACTTTTAAACTGCTCATTTGCATATAAAGTCCATTTAACTTTGTCCTCAAACACCATGTAATTACTAAGGGTTATCCTGCCGGTTGGAGTTAATGTTGAAGTTAAAACTATGGCGTATGATTTTGATTGATTGATGTCATCAAATGTAATGACATCAAACGGCTCAAAAAACGTGATAATGTCATCGTCATCTGAAAAAGACTGTGTATGAGCCATCCGCGCAAGCAATAAATCAACATACGCAGTGATAAAGGGCGTTTTGCCGGTAAAATAATCAGATAGATTTTGTGGAATATCGCGGTCTTGGAAAGGTCGCACTGTGAGCGTGTCGCGCCAGTTGTCTAGCGCAGCGGCTTGGTCTAAAACAGGGCAATCGTTATCAGCAATGGTCAAGCTACAACCTGCTGCCCAAAAATCGCGGCTTGGCGCAGGGCGCTTGTTGTACCAAAATCCACAGCCGTCGCTATCGCGCGCGTGCCAGTTGGCATCGGTAGGGGCTTTTGACCAGTCAGGGGTATAGGTTTGTTGAGTCATGTCACTATCCCCAAACCATTGCGACAGCAATGACCGCAAATACGAGTAGTGAGGCGATTAGCGCAAGAATAACGCGGTCCGACTGGCTTAATAGGTCTTGTAAGTCGTTGATTTGAGTCTTGAGGTCAGCGTTTTGCTGTTCGACGTGTTTGATGTAAGCGTCACGGACATTAAGATGTGGGTTGTAAAGGTCGATATCATCATCAATCAGCGATTGGTAGATTTCGTTAAGTTTTTCGAGCGGGGTATTACCTGGGATGTTGACAATGGTTTTGGCAAGCCGAGACTTGCCAGGACAGCGCGGCACTTCGATAATTCTTTTTAGCTTGGTTTGGGTGTTGCTTGGATCAGCGGTGGTGATAGTGAGCATAACGATATATCCATGTTGTTGAGCATGGATATATAATTACATTTGTAATTTATAATGTCAATTACTTTTGTAGTTAATATGGCTTAATTTAATTACATTTGAATTATTTTTATAAAATCTCTTTCTGTAATTATTTGTATTTCGACGCCTTGGGCGATTAAATCCTCCGCTTTTCGGTGTTTGCTACTCTTGTCATGCCCTGCAAGTAGGCTGACTTCATGTGTACCAACTACTAGATAATGTAATTTTTTGGAGACACCTGCTTTAACATCAAAGCCATGTTTGGCTGCTAAATTGGCAATCTGCTCACGGCTCATGCTCAGCTCACCAGTAAAGCAAATCGCCATGCCATAAAAACGGCCATCAGTATTGCCTTGTTTTGAGCGAGCAGAATTAGGGTAGGGCTTTATTGATTTTACGGCTTTGGTCAATGGCTTATCAAGCCAATCATGAATAGATGACTGCTTTTCACGCAAAATCGTATTGACGATAAAACCACATGCCTTGGCATCCTCTAGCGCGTTATGGTGCTCAAATTGATAACCCCAGGCTTGGCATACATTTGCAAGGCTATAACCACTATTTGCCCATTTCTCAACTGCTGAGCGCACCATCACGCTACTATCCGCCCATTGCCAGTTGGGTAACGGTAAGTTGGCATTGGTCAAACAAGTGATAATCGCTTTTTGGTCAAAATTGGTATGACTTACCACTACATCATCACCTACAAATTGTAGGATTTTGCCATAGATATCAAATATGTTGGGTGCATCCTTGACGGTACTGGCTGTAATACCGTGTATGTCGATGTTTTTTTGACTAAACGAACATCTTGGATTTATCAAACTCTCAAACGTATCAATGAGTTTGCCTTGTCGATACTTCGCAATCCCAATCTGGCAAATTGACCCAATGTCAAAGTTTGCCGTCTCTACATCCAATGCGACAAAATCCATAACTGCCTCACATCTTGTTAAAGGTATACCGTACACGCCCAAAAATATCAAAATGATTAAACTTGTCCTTATCAACAATTTGGTCGGGATAACGGGTTTTATCCGTATTGTCTGATACCAGCGTGATTGAACCGTCCAAATTTTTAAAGGCGCGCTTACAAATCATCTCACCATCGGCGTTGAAAGTATAGACTTCTTTGCTAATCATGTTCTCAAAATGACACTCTTTGCGATTGACCAGCATCATTGTCTCATCTGGGATGGTATAACCCATACTATCGCCACATGCGTGCATTAGCACTAAGCCATCACCGTCAATTGGTAATTTATTTTCACGCAAAAATTCAACCGTAAAGGCTATTTGTCCTTTTTTCTCTTCATATTCACCATTGACATAACCGCCGCCACAGCTTGCTTTTTTGTCCAGGTAATCAACCAAAACAAGTGGGTAATCCGTGCTACCACCAATGACAACATAGTCAAATGCTGATTCTTCAGACACAACATCTTTTTTTGGCTCATCACGCACTGGCATCTGTACAGGTTCGCCTTCGCCAGTCGCAAGCCATTCCATGCTCACACCCAATGCCTTTGCAAGCCCTGCTGTATGTTGGCTTTTTTTACTGTCTCTATTTTCGATATTACCAATCACAGACGGATCAATCGGTCGCAGCTCACCGGTGTTTTTATCTTTGGCCAAAACCATATTAGCAAGTTGGGCTTGGCTTAATTTTTTTTGCTCACGAAAATATTTTACCCGTTTCCCTAATGTGTCTAATTCAGCGTACATGCGAACTCCAGTAACTTTGAGTGTCAATTTTCCGCGATAATAATTACAAATGTAATAATTTACCAGTTTCAAAAGTAATTGACATATTCAATTACAAATGTAATTATATGCCTAAGTTTTAAATACAAAGGTAATTACAATGTCAAATGCTCATGAGTCATCAATGCTAGATGCTCTAAAAAAAGCCATAACTATTGCAGGCGGTAACGCAGAACTGTCCGAAAAAATCGGTCTTTCACGCACCTCATCAAATGTCAATGTCATGGTTGCTCGCGATAAAAAAGCCTCAGCAAGGTATGTTGTAAAAATCAGCGAAGTAACTGGGGTGCCATGCTATGAATTGCGTCCTGACATTTTTCCAGCCCCCGCTAACGAGTGTGATGCTCAATCAACACAATCAGCATAGCAACAAAACAGCAATAATCACACGACGAAAACGAGGGGAATATGTCGAACCAATACTACACAGCAAAACAGCGCGCGGATAAATGCGTATTGCCACTCGACTTGGCAGTGTATCAAACCACCAAGCGCGAGCGCGGATTGGTGCATTTTATCTGTGGCAAATATGGGCTTAATTACAACACCGTATCTGCGCAAATCAACCCAAACAATGACAGCCATACCTTATCACCTGACATTATTGAGTACGTACTTACACATGCGGAAAATAAGACACTGATTATGGATGCTATGTGTTGCGCTCACGGCAATGCTGGTTGGTTTGAGTTACCGACAGCGGATGATGGCGAAATGATTGACGATATCGTCGAGCTAGGTCAAAAGTTTGTGGATATGAATAGCACGACGCTTGCTGCAATTGCCGACAAGCGCATTACAGGCGATGAGTACAAAGCTATGCAAAAAGTTGGCTTAGCGCTAATCGGGCAAATCCAAAAGATATTAGCAACAGCGCAAACGGTTATGGATGGTGAAAAATGATGATATCAGGCTACGCAAAAACTAATCTTGATGAGCAAGAGCGCATCATTGCCGAATGGAAAAAAGAAAACGGCTATGTTGCAGATACACCCATCACCAATAACGCGCTTAAACTGACCCGCAAACAAACAAACACATTTTTGTTTGACCATAGCCCAGAACACATAGAGCGTCAAAAAAAGCTGCGCGAAGAGCAAGCGGCACGTCGCGCATCCGACAATACAGCTACTGAAAGCAAAAAAGGTCGTAAACCCAGAATCCCACAAACTGAGCTAATGGCAAAGTATGAAGCGCAAAAACGTGGCGATATTGACCCAAATTATTATTACAGTCTGTTTGATGGGCGCGTAAAACGCAAATCGCGCAATGCCCCGCTACCATGATTGACCCTGCCAAGCATAAGCCGTTTAAGGGTCAATACGGCAAGCTACAAGAGGGCAATCTATCGCAAAAAATCATTGGTCTATTGGTCGAACATGAGGTGATTGACATCAATGCGCTTATCAATGAGCACAATCTCAATCGCAACACGTTTTTACAGACCGCTAAAAAACTCGAAAAAGCTGAATTATTGCGCATCGTCAAAGCCAACGGCCGCGGCAAAACGGCTAAATTTTTGGAGCGTGTTGCATGACTACCAAACGTCCACCCCTAGACTTCGATGCAATTAAAATCGCCGCCAATGGCAAATGGATTGATACCATTTTTCCCGCGGTTGGCATCCAGTTTGATAAAGCCCCAAAACAACACCAACCTTGCCCAGTCTGTGACGGTACTGACCGCTTTAGATGCGACAATAAAAAAGGCGACGGCACTTGGATATGCTCAAACTGTGGCGCTGGTGACGGGCTTAAGCTCGTTGAGATTTACACCAACACCAGCGGCTATGACTTGATGGCAATGGTCGGCGGTATCTTGGGCGTTGGTGCGACATCAACGATTACACCTGAGCAACGAGCAAAATGGAAAGCCGAGCAAGCCGCAAAAGAGCAAGCTGAAATCCAAGCCAAACTACAAACGCAAAACACCACCGCCAATCAAGCATCTGAGCGTTGGAATAATGCCAATATGACGGGTCAAAGCGACTATTTGACACGTAAGCAAGTCATGCCATTTACTGCGCGTTTTGACGGCAACAATCTACTTATCCCAATCATTGCATTGATTGACAATCAGCAAGTTATACGCAACATCCAAACTATCGCCAATGACGGTAGCAAGATGTTTATGACTGGCGGTCAAGTCAAGGGTTGTTATTGTCCTGTCGGCATGGACTCGCAATTTGTCAATCCTGCGGTAGTTTTAGTATGCGAAGGCTGGGCGACGGGTGTCAGCATTTATTTAGCAGTCAATCAGTCAATCCCAGTGTTTGTAGCGTTTAACGCGGGTAATTTATTGGATGTGGGTCAAGTGGTGCGTCAGCGTTATCCAAATACACGAATTTTATTTTGTGCTGATGATGACACAGCGACCGCTACGCAAATGCGCCAAGCTGATATCGATAAGGGCAATAAACCCAAAGATTTGCTTGAGTACAATGCAGGGATTAGTAAAGCAATTAAGGCAGCTCAGGCAGTTGGCGGCGAGGTGATTATTCCAAACTTTGATAGCGTAAATAAGGCGGTGGCGTAAGTGAGCGGTTTAACAGATTTTAACGATTTAGCCGTTGCTTGCGGACTTGGCGAAGTTGCCCGTCAAATTATGGCAGTCGTCAATGCTGCACCGCAACAACCCGCAGTCAATGACGACATTGCACCCGCTGACAAAGCCATTGCTGATCAGCAACAAAAAGACCTAAATGCTATGTTGCAGCGTTATGCCAAAATCATGGCACCGGGACGTGCGACAAACAAAGTCTATGACTTACAGCAAAAGGTTGAGTACACCAAGACTCAATTTAACGACCATATTGGCAATAAGGCAATTGCCAAACTTTGGTTTGAGGCATCTACTAAGACAATCACGCAAGACGAAGTTATCCGCGACCGCAATGAGCTGATTAGCAAAGACGACGCCAAAGGATTTTTTAATCGCTATTTACTCATCTATGGCACCAAAGAAGTTTGGGATATCCAAAAACACCGCCGCATTGAAGCCAAAGCAGTGGAGCTGTCTGACAAAGAAGCGTTTGACAGCTGGATAAAATCCCCGCGCAAAAAGATGGTTGATGTTGATAATATTTGGTTTGACCCATCACGCACTCGCAAAGCACCCAATGACGAGCCGTTTGTTAATACCTTTGTGGGATTGCCACTCAAGCCACTCGATATCGACGGCAAAACCGCGACAGAAAAATGCCGACCTATCCTTGAACTATTGCATCATCTCTGTGAGTACAATAATGATTTGTATTTGTGGGTGTTGCGGTGGCTTGCCATCCCGCTGCAAAAGCCTGGCACCAAATTAGATACGGCACTGATTTTTCATGGCCACATCCAAGGCGCAGGTAAATCATTGTTTTTTGACCGCATCATGCGCCGTGTGTATGGCGAGTATGCCGTCACATTGGGACAAGGTCAGCTTGAGTCATCATACAATGACTGGGTAGCAGGCAAACTTTACACCGTGTTTGAAGAGATATTTACCGGGCAAGACCGCTATAAGCACATGGGCTTTGTCAAACAGCTAGTCACAGGCGACCAGATTTATATCAGCAAAAAGTTTGTGAGCGGTTGGAAAGAAGACAACTATGTCAACACGGTTTTTTTATCCAATGACATGATGCCATTGTCATTGGAGGTTAACGACCGCCGCCACGTTGTCAGTTATCCTAAGGCAAAAATCCCTGCGACCCTGTTAAAACGGGTAGAGGTGTCAGTCAATGACCCCAGTAGTGACATGGTGCAAGCATTTTACACATACTTACTCAAAGTGGACTTAGCCGGGCAAAACGAACATACGCCTGCTATTATGACGAAAGCCAAACAGCAGTTAATTAAATTATCACAGCCCAGTTGGGAATCGTTTTATGATGAGTGGGCAGCGGGTGAGTTGGCGGTGCCGTACTCATCTTGTTTGTCCCAAGATTTATTTAAGTTTTATCTGACATGGTGCAAACAAAACAATGAGCGCAGTACCACGGCTACAAAGTTTTTATCGTTTATTGGCACCCGTGAAGACAAGCGTTTGCTATGGTATAAAACACCAACTATGTCAACACGCAAGAAATCTACAATTATTTGTGTTAATATACCAACCGAATGCCCCAATCAGGAAGCTTATCTGGGCGATGAGATTAGCAAATGGCGCATTGCGTTAGATGACTTTAATGAGCTAAACAATCCCAATCCCCAGAAATTCCATTCGCCTTATGCCAAAACCTAACTGGGTAAGACGTTGGGTAACACCTTGGGAAAGGGTTAAAAGACAAACCCTTACCCAACCAAGACCGCCGCTATGGCGGTTTTCGTGTATCTGGGTAAGGGTGTTAAGGGTTTTTGCGCCTATTGCTATAAGAGAAATTTATTTATAAGACTTAATGACGACAGACAAATAAAAATATTTTTCTCTATAGGATTAAAAATAACCCTTTCCACCCTTGGCACCCTTACCCAACACTATCCAAATGCAGATATATCAAGGCTTTGAGTTGGGTAAGGGTTTGGGTAAGAGTTGCATACAACCCTTACCATACGATAGATTTATCAGCCAAGGAGGATAAACTATGCGTAAACAATTTGACCGAGCCGCTGCCGAAGCCTTTGCTTGCTTGACGCCCATCCAATCAGCTTGCTATCACTACATGACAGACGGCTTTAGCGCTCACAATAAATCAGCACTGCGCCAGCATTTTATCAATGAGTTGACCGCTAAAGACATAAAGCCAAAGTACATCGAGCGGGTTGTTGATACCGCATTGGGTGAGCTGACCTATCCAGTCGCAACAAACGGTGACAAATACACATGGTCAGGCTGTCAGCGTTCAGCGTTTTGTGGCATCCCACAAAAGTCTTGGAGTCGTAACGAGCTGTGCAAATATACTAATTTTATCATTGATAAAATACGCTCAAACACAGACGCAGTAAGCCGTGCGATACAATTACAGATGACAGTTTGATTTGAGTTATATTGCCAAATGACTTAAAAAATACTATGATTTTCTCATAATCAAAAACTCTATCAAAGCTACCGCATCCTCCCGGTAGCTTTTTTATGGCTCATAGTTAACCGCTATGAGTCTTTTTTATTTGGGGCAAAGTATGCCAACTGCACCAGCTAAGTTATGCAGTCATCCCGGCTGCAATGCCAAAGCAACCGCCAATGGCAAATGCCCTGCGCATCAACCAAGACCCACTGATGCACCCATCAAACGTGAGCGAACCAAAGACAAACGACCATCCGCACACAAACGCGGATATGACTATCGGTGGAATCAAGCGCGCTTGGCGTTTTTGGATGAGCATCCACTTTGCAAACATTGCCAGGATAAAGACATGATTGTCGCTGCCACAGTCGTTGACCATATCATCCCACACCGCGGCGACCAAAGCCGCTTTTGGGATCAAGACAACTGGCAGCCGCTATGCAAGTCATGCCATGACATCAAGACAGCAACCATCGACCGCAAATTGACGACCGCGCTTTTACCCAACGGCAAAGCGGGTGGGGCGGTTTTAAAGTAAACGGCTTCACCGATAAAGACCGTCGCCCCCGTCTTTTTTACGCATGGTCAAAACCCCATAGGGGGTATACCCAATAAAATCAACAAATTAGGTGAAAAAATGGCACGTCCACGTCAACCAACACAGCTAAAAGTGCTGCAAGGCGGCCGTATTCGTGACGACCGCGACGCACTCAAGCAACAAGCGCAACCAGAACTGGGAATGCCAAACTGCCCAGAGTGGCTAGATGCCAAAATGCGCAAAAAATGGCACAAAATCGGACCAGAGCTGGTCAATCTTGGATTATTGACTGTCATCGATGGCGACATCTTTGGCAGCTACGTCGAGACCGCCACCCGCTATGGTGAGGTATGCGAAAAACTAGACAGCATTGAGGCTTGTATGGCAACCACACCAAACGGCTTTGAAGTGCAGTCCGTTTTATTTCAGCTACGCAACTCACTGCAAAAGCAAATGGTCGCCTTGGGTCGCGAGTTTGGCATGACGCCAGCTGCGCGCTCATCAATTAAAGTCAATACCGAGCAAGGCGACTTGTTTGGTAGTGACTTTGAGCAATTTACAGGTACATAAATTTTGACATGACAGACATCATCGCATACGCCAATATCGCCAGTGAGTACGCTCACGATGTGGTAAGTGGCAGGGTAGATGCGTGTGTATATGTCCGTCAAGCGTGTCAGCGATTTATTGATGACTTAGCAAAAACGCAAAAGTCCGGTTATGAGTTTGAGTTTGATATCAAGCGCGTCGAAAAAGCTTGCCGATTTATCGAGCTAATGCCACACATCAAGGGCGAATTGGCGAATAAAAAAGAGCTGATATTGCTTGAGCCGTGGCAGATTTTTATTGTTGCCAACTTGTTTGGCTGGGTGGATTTTGATGGATATCGTCGCTTTCGTTTCGCATATATTGAGGTGCCTCGTAAAAATGCCAAGTCTACGTTGGCGGCGGGCATCGCCCTCTACATGGCATTTGCAGATGGCGAGCAGGGCGCAGAAGTTTATAGTGCCGCGACAACCCGCGACCAAGCACGCATTGTATTTGAAACGGCACAAGGCATGGTACGTAAACGTCCCGACATGCAAAAAGCGATGGGCATTGAAGTATCAAGTCATGCAGTAAGTCAGCAAAAAAGCATGTCGACATTTAAGCCAGTCAGTCGTGATTATGGCGGCAACTTGGACGGGCTTAACGTGCATTGCGGCGTTATCGATGAATTACACGCGCATAAGTCCAATGACACTTACGAGGTCATTGCAACGGGTATGGGGGCACGCACCCAACCGCTGTTATTTGCCATCACTACCGCGGGCTTTAACCTTGACGGCGTTTGCTATCAGCAGCGCACATTGGTGATTAAAGTATTGTCAGGCGTTGAAAGTCATGACCGTTACTTTGGCATTATCTTTACCATGGATGATGGCGACGACTGGACAGACCCAAAAACGTGGCGAAAAGCCAACCCCAACTACGGCATATCTGTCAGTAAAGACGCGCTTGAAGCAGCTTGTATCCGTGCCCAGATTGACCCTGAAGCGTTAACCGACTTTTTAACCAAGCATCTTTGTGTTTGGGTGGCCGCGCGAAGTGGCTGGTTAAACATGGATTTGTGGGCAAAAGCGGGTGATAGCAGCTTAAAAGAGTCTGATTTTGTCAATGACCCATGCTTTATGGGGCTGGACTTGGCATCCAAGCAAGACTTGGCAGCCAAAAATAAAATCTTTGTGCGCACGATTGATGGTGAGCAGCATTACTATTGGTTTAGTGACAATTACATCAATCGCGCGCGCTTGGATGCCCAGCACCGCAACCAAAAGCTGTACCAAATGTGGGAGCGGCAAGGTTGGCTTACCGTCACCGATGGCAACATCACCGACTTTGAGCGTATCGAGCGTGATTTGTACGATGACAATCAAAACTATGACATCGTTGAGTGCGGTTATGACCCATTTAACGCGGTGTATTTTGCGATGCGTGCCATCGAAAACAACGTCAACATGGTCGAAGTACCCCAAAACGTCAAGCATTTATCTGAACCTATGAAGTGGGTGTCTGCAATGTTGACAGCGGGGCGACTGCATCACCCAAATAATCCAGTGCTGACGTGGGGTATGGGTAATGTGACGGTCAAGGCCGACGCCAATGGCAACATATTCCCTCGCAAAGAGTCTGACGATAGCAAAATTGACCCCGCGTTGGCTGGGATTATCGCATCCAACCGAGCATATCATTTTGCTGAAACCGGCAATTTACCGAGTAACGATTTTAGCAGTCAACTTGACGATTATTTATCTGATTTTGTGAGTGTAAGAGCATGAGTGTATATAGCACACTTGGGAGCATATCAATAAACGCCCCAAGCGACCCTGCAAAGGGTAGCCAGTTTGCCATGCCTATCACAGGCAATAGCAAAACAAGTAAAAACGTCACGTTTGCCAGCGCAATGACCGTATCTGCCGTATTTGCCAGTATTAGACTCTTGGCAGAGACAGTGGCAAGCCTACCGCTTGAGATGTACGCCATCGATAAAGATGGTAATCGCACTATAGCAGATCATGATGTGATGAATTTGATACGTTTTAAGCCCAATGCACGGCAAACCCGTATAGAGTTTTTTGAGCAGCTGATGCTCAATCTGGTGAGTAGCGGCAATGCGTATGTCATCAAAGGCAAAATAAGCAAGTCAAGCGATAATATTGTCAGTCTTGATATTGTCAACTCGGCCAACATGGACGTGATTGTTGATAAAAATAAAATCATTTATCGACGTACTTTGACCGATGATGTTGGTATCAAGACCGCCAAGGACTATACGCCCGACGAAATTTGGCACGTTAAGTTATTTGGCACAGGTTTTATCGGCATGTCACCCTTGGCGCATGCACGCAAAGCGATTGCAGTTGCCGATAGCGCCGATGATAAAGTTACCAGTTTGATGGTCAATGGCGCCAAGCCGTCAGGTGTTTTGATGACTAAAGGCGCACCGACCAAAGACCAGCGCGATGATTTACGCAAAGAAATTGGCGAATTAACCAGCGGTGCAGAGACGTTTATTCCAGTTTTACCACTTGATATGCGCTTTGAGCCGATTAGTTTGACGCCAAGCGATATCGAATTGTTGAGCACACGGCGTTATAGCATCGAAGAGATTGGGCGTATCTTTGGCGTGCCATCGATTTTGATTAATGACAGCTCCCAGTCGAGCAACTGGGGCACGGGTATCCAGTCGATTATTGACGCATTTTATAAGTTTAACTTGCGCCCGTACCTTGAAAAAATCGAGTTATCGATGCTTATCAGTTTGCTACCACGTAAAGACTGGGGCAAATACGAGTTTGCATTTAATGCCGATGCGGTATTGCGGGCATCACTTAAAGAGCGTGTTGAAACGTATCGCGGCGCTATCGCCAGCGGGCAGATAACACCAAACGAAGTGCGACGCAATGAAGGCTTGCCACCTCAGGTGGGCGGCGACCATCTATTTATGCAAATCAACATGGGCACCCTTGAAGTTATCAGCGAATCAAACAGAGAAATTAATAATGTCAAAACCGACTCAACTCAAAACACGCAATCGACCTAACCGCGATATGCCGGTGCGACTGCTACCGATTGAGAGTAGCAATATCCGCTTTTCGTCTGGCAAAAGTCCAAAAGCGGCGTATCAATTTACGGGTTACGCGGTCAAATGGGACAGCGTCAATACCTATGGCGAACAGTTTGCCCGTGGCGCATTTACTGACCTGGTGACTGCGGTTAACGCCGGTACCAAATCAGTCTATATGTACTATAACCACGGGTGGCGCGAATTTATCGACACACCCATCCGCCGCCGTGTGGGTAAATGGGTCAAACTTGAAGAAGATGACACGGGACTAAAAGTCACCGGTGAGTTGACCGCAGGGTTAAGTATCGCTGAAGACTTAAAAGCAATGATGGCGCATGGCACCGTTGATGGGCTATCCATCTGCTTTTATCCCGTCTCACCGATGGATTATGAAGAGCAAGCGGATCGCATCATCATCAAACGCGCTGACCTTTACGAAATCAGCGTTGTCGATGAGCCAAGTGACCGTGATGCCCGTACAGATACGCAGAACATTGAGCAAATGGAAAGCGAAGCGGACGCCACGCGGATGCTACACAGTTTGGGCTTGAGCGAAGAGCAAGCGCGGTCATTTATCGGCAAATTGGATGATGTGCTACACCCAACGCCACAGGCAGATGTTGAAGCCATGCGCAGTGTGGCGGATATCTTGGATTTTGGAGTTTAAGTATGACTTTATCTGAGCAAATCATCGCAACATTAGTACGCTATCAAGCTGATTTTGGCAAAGACCCAGACATTATAGTTTTAAGCGAAAATGAATATAAAGAGTTATCTTCATTAGCGACTGGATCGCCAAATAAACCTATGCCATTTTCTGCTTTTATGGGCATTAAAGTAATAGCCAGTAAGTGGACGGATAAATTTTTCATGACTGATCGTCCAAAAGACCCGCCGTTATTTGGCAAAGATTTTATTTTTGATGATAATTTGCATAAGCCCAGACCAATTCGATTACCTTCACTAGCCTAATCACTCATTTCAAAATTCAAAAAGCCCTATCACATGATGGGGCTTTTTTATTACCCAAACCTCACCATTTGACAAGGAAACTTTATGAAAAACACTCATTTATCCGCCATCGCCGTTGGCGTTACCACTGCTGGCATCACCAGTAAAGCGTTACAACACAAATTCCCGTTGGCAACCCGTGACGACAAAACGCCAAACGAACTTGAAGACATCGCCAAAAAACTCAAAACCCGTTTGGCTGAAGTTGACAAACTGGTTGAAACTCACCAAAAAGCCATCGACGAATACGGCACAGCCGACAAAGAAACCCGCGACGCGCTCAAAAAACTGACTGAAGAAGTCGAAAAAGCCAACGACCTATCCAGTCGCTTGACTGACATTGAGCAAAAACTGGTCGAAGGTGTGCTTGAAGGCCGTAACGATGCCAACGATATCGGCGCATTGCTTGCGCGCAATGAAGATGTACTGAACCAAGCCAAGGCAATCACCAAAGCACGCGGTAAAATGGTACTTGACGGTGAGTTTAACACCCGTAACACCATCGGACTCGGCACCATCTCAGGCAATGCCGCGCACCTTAACGACACAGCGTTACGTTTGCAGGAAGTCGTTGCTCAGCCGCTGACAATCGTTGAGCTGATCAACTGGACGCCAGTGACTGAGTCACTTATCCCACTGCTTAAAGAGTCTGCCCATAACTTTATGGCGGATGTGGTACCAGAGGGTGAAACTAAACCTGAATCAGAGCTTAACTTTAAAGTTGAAGAGCTGACTATCAGTGTCATCGCGCATTGGGTGCGTGTGACCAATCAGCTCCTTAATGATATGCCCGCATTGGTGGCGTATATCCGCGGTCGTATGGCGTATGGCATCCGCTTAAAACTTGAGTATCTGGTTATCAACGGCAACACCACGTCATTTAGCGGTTTGCTAAAAACAGGCAACTCAATCGTTTTGCCAGCGTTGAATAACCCAATCGATACCGTATCAGCGGCAAAAGCCAAGGCATTTGCAAGCTATGTACCACCTGATGCGGTCATCATGAACCCAGAAGACTGGTCTGTGATTGAACGCACCAAAGGCACCGACGGTCACTATATCTTTGGCTCACCAGGTGCGACGGTAACGCCTGTACTATGGGGCGTCCGCGTCATCCAATCAGCCGGTATGCCAAAAGGTAAATACTGGATTGGTAACGTGGTCATGGCGACTGAAGGCTATATCCGCGAAGATGTCGCAGTCGAGCTATCCACTGAAGACCGTGACAACTTTATCAAAAACTTGGTAACTATCCGTGCCGAAATGCGCGCCGCGTTTGGTGTGATTATGCCTGATGCGTGTGTGACTGGCGACCTAGATGCCACACCAGCCGTTTTAACCGACTAACCAAAAGACTGGTCTAAATCAGTCCCTTACCCAAAAAAGCCTGTCAGATTGATAGGCTTTTTTTATTAAATCTATATGTTGTGTCTTTTATGAGCAGCTTAACCACTAGATATAGTAATTGAGAATCTAATCATGATTAACCCAGAAATCACCCTTGCTGAAGTCAAAAAACATTTGGCAATCACTCATACGGTTAATGATGATTATATTTCCAGTTTGATACCAACGGCGATTACCAACGTCGAGGACACTATTGACCGCTCACTTGATGACGTCAAATGTATCAATGAAAACGGCGAGCTTAAAGCGCCGCTACGACAAGCCATTTTACTGATGATTGGCTCACTGTATGACTACCGTGGCAGCCAACAAGCAGAGCAAATTTATGATAATCCCGCGTTTGAGCGGCTTATCAGCAAATACCGACGGATGGGAGTGTAAATGCTAGAGCTTATCTTTTATCTACTGGTAGCCGTTGGTTTTATTGGGCTGATTGCGATCGTTATGTTTGTCACTGTCGCAATACCGTTTTGGCGGATGGCATACAAGCAGCAAAAACAGATGCGCCAACGATTTGACCAGCAGCGCCAATCACATGGCAGTTTAACCAAACACAAAATTAAATTGGATTAATTATGGCGCGTCTTAGTCGAAATCAACTTAAAACGCCCATCGAGATTTTGCGCTCAATTGCTACCACCAATGACTATGGCGAACCGGTTGATGGTGAACCGTCAGTCGTTTCTACCGTATTTTGCGAGTGGCTGCCAATCTCGGCCAATGCGGCTATCACAGGCAAAGTGCAAGGCGTCAACATCACTGCCAAACTTTATGTTGATATAGAAACCGATATTCAATCCACGGACAAAATCCGGCTGATTGAGACCAGCCAAACCTACACAGTGGCCAGTGTGATGCCGGTACCCGCTGACAAAAAAATTATGGTGTTATGTGAGCAAAAATAATGGATATGGCATTTGAAATCCAAGGACTTGACGAGCTGGACGACAAACTTGCTGAGCTGACCGACGTCATGAAGCGCAAAGTCATTGAGCAGTCGTTGATGGCGGCATCTTTGCCCATGATGAAAAAAGCAAAAGAAAATGCAGCGGTGTCTGAAGCTGCGCATAATTTACGCAACAGCAAGACGGGCGAATACATGCTTATCCAACCCGGTACTATGAAAAACAGCGTCAAGCGCCAACGACTCAAAGACCGTCTTGACCCAACTGTCACTATCCGAGTCGGCAAAAAAAACCGCGCTGCACCATACCCCTATTATTGGCATTTTGTCGAGCATGGCAACTCAAACATGGCAGCAATACCATTTTTACGACCCGCCTTTGAGCAGACTTGGCAGCAAGTAGTTGAGCGCTTTAAAGACGAGATGCACAAGCGCATTGATAAATTAACAGGCAGCCCATGAACGCAAGCAAATTGATTTTTCAGACATTAAATCCGCTTGTTGCTGGGCGTGTCTATCCTGTCATTGTCCCTGAAAGCCAATCCAAAACCATTGCTGGGCAAAGCTATATTGTCTATACGTTAGTATCTAGCAACCCAGAAAATAGTAATGATGGCTTTGAAGGGCATGAATACGCATTGATGCAAATTGATGTGTATAGCCCATCGTATAGCGATACTGACGTGTTGATGCTACAAGTCATCAATGCGCTCAACAACATTAAAGCCGAGATTGGCAGCCGTCAATCTCTGCCTGACCCCAACCCAAAGATTTTCCGCCAATCCTTAGACATCCATGTCTGGGGTACAACCTTTTAGGAGCTAACACATGGCAAAAGAAAATTTAGTTGATAGTTTTTATACCCTTGGTCTCGACACTGTCGGCGATAAAACGGGTTATAAAAAAATCCCTCACTTGCAAAAATGTGCGCCTATTTCGCAAGAGAAAGTTAAAGACGAAATCACCGATACCGATGACACGCAAGAAGAGTTTGCAATCGTTAACTTTAAGAAAAACGGTGATGTTGAATTTGAAATCGTCTACGACCCAAAAGACCCAACGCACATGAAGCTTGACAAAATGTTTGAAGACAACAGCTATGGGTACTTTGAGTATTTTCTTACGCAAGCAAAACAAGGCAAAACCTTTGACGCGCAGCTTATGAAATGGGAAGAAGTGACCGAAACCAAAACCCAAAAACTGCGTAAAAAAGGCACGCTTACCATCTCAAATGTGACACCAATCACCACATCATTGACCCAGCCATAACGCTGGGTTTTTGGCCTTTCATTATTTCAACCTTTTAACCCACTAAATACCTATAAACCAAGGATATAATCATGGCTCTATTATCAAAAGCTGCTATCGCATCGGCAATCGCTGCCGCCTCTCAAGTATCATTCAAGTCTGTGTATGTACCCGCATTGGGCGGTGACGTCAATGTCAAAATCCAAACCGTCGCCGAGCGCGAAGCAATGGAAGATGCAAGTTTTGGTAAAAACAAAAACAAGCAGCCATTTCGCGCAGTGATTTTTGCCAATGCCGTGGTCGATGAAAAAGGCGAGCGCCTGTATAAAGACGAAGACATCGCTGCCATCGCCAACTATCCAGCAAGTATCGTCATGCCTGTATTCAACGCGTACAACGAATACAACGGCATCACGGTTGAAAAAGTGGATGAAGCCGAAAAAAACTCCTAAACCGCCCTAATCGGCGGTTTTTGTTTAAGTTAGCCATGCAATTGGGCAAGACGGTCAATGAGCTATCCAATGAGCTATCAAACGATGAATTGATAGAGTGGATAGCGTATGACCGTATTGACCCATTCGGCAATTATCGGATGGATGCCCAGTTTGCAAAACTATTGCAATTGGCAACGCACTGGATGGGCGGCGAGTCAATGCCGTTAAAAGACTATCTGTTTGTTGACCCGCATCCAGTATCGCCTGAGGTCGCTGCTGAACGTGAGCGCGAAGCTGAGATTGAACGGCTAAGAGCTGAAACCGAGGCAATGACTAAAATGTTGTTTGATGAAAGTTGATTTTTGTTTTATGCTGTAATCTTACACAATTGTTGCTAAAAAGGATTACAGCATGAAAAGATTAGTTTTATTAGCTTTACCTGTAATGATGATGGTTGGCTGTGCTACAGTACCCACCAGCGAGCCTATGACAAGCTATCAGCGCATTGTAGATGTGCCTAATGTTAAACAAGATATGGTTTATGAAGGCGCTCGCCAATGGGTTGCAAAAAACTTTAAATCTGCCAACTCAGTTATCCAATATCAAGATAAAACAGTTGGCAGCATCATTGGTAAAGGTAATATGCCTTATCAATGTAGTGGAATAAATTGCGCGTCAGGTATCAAACCCTCGTTGGAGTTTACTTTTAAAGTTGACGCCAAAGATAACAGAGCAAGAGTTACTTTTGATGATTTAAATGTGCATTATCCAGCGGGATATAGTGCTTTGATGGGGCCAGTTGCTGAGTCAAATTATCAAATTTACAAAGATGAAGATAAAGCAAAAGCTAAATCTGTCTTGGATGCAACTATCAACAGCCTGTCTAACGATATTGTGAAGTCTGGCACCATTGATAAAAACTGGTAATACAATCAAATAAAATAAATAAACCCCGTCATCCGATGGGGTTTTTTATTGCCAAAATTTAAGGAGTTGAAAATGGCTGTCTTATCACGTCTAGACATTGAAATTAGCGCTAACTCTGCCCGTTTTCAACAGGAAATCCAAGAGGTTAGTGCGGTTAGTCGCCGAGCAGCGGCACAATTACAGCGTGAACAGCAACAACAAGCCCAGTCACGTCTACAGATTGAGCGGCAATATGCGTCTGAGCACCGCCGCATCGAGATGTCATTGACTGACGAGGTTGAGCGTATCCGTGCCGCGCGATTTAACAGTGCCGATGAGCAACGATATTTGGCTCAAGCACGTGAACGTGCACAAGCGCAAGTTGATGCTATCGCAGATCAAGAGCGAGCAACAACCAACTATGGCGAAAAAGCAAAAGTCGCATTTGGTTATGCTGCCGCTGGCGCAGGTATTGCCGCGGCAGCCATTGGCGCATTGATTAAAGAGCAAATAGAATTAGCAAGCCAACTTAATCAAGTCGCGCTGAAATCAAATACATCTGCCGAAGCTATCCAAAAATATACTATCGGTGCTACTGCCACTGGTATCGAGATGGATAAACTTGGCGATATCTTTAAAGATACGCAGGATAAAGTCGGTGATTTTTTGAGCACTGGCGGCGGTGAGATGCAAGAATTTTTTGACAATGTCGCGCCTAAAGTCGGTGTAACTGCTGACGAATTTCGTAAATTGTCAGGTCCCGACGCGCTTCAACTGTATTACAACAGCCTCGAAAAAGCCAATCTCAGTCAAAATGAAATGGTTTTCTATATGGAAGCCGTGGCAGATGAGGCATCAGCGCTTATCCCTCTGTTACAGGACAATGCTGCAGGCTTTAAGGCATGGGAAAAAGCCGCTGAAAACGTGGGTGCCAAAATGGATGAAAAAACCATCCGTGCCACGCAAGACCTGCAAACATCAACCAAATTATTAGGCATGTCTTATCAAGGTGTGAAAAACCAAATTGCTGCGCAGTTTATGCCAGTCTTAAGTGATCTAGCAGCTAACATGGTTAAAGACACCACACTAAAAGAGCAAGCAGCAGCAGCAGGCAAAACTTTAGCAGAAGGTTTTAAGTTTATTGTTGCTACTGGCTATGGCGTGGTAGGTATATTTAAGCTTATTGGCAGCTATGCTGGTGCTATGGGCGCTGCTATCTTACATCCACTTGATGCATTTAACATCATGAAATCAGCATGGGAAGACGCCAAAAGTATCGTCGCTGATGTCAATAAGTCAATGGAAGCCACTTTTAATCTGGGTGCAAGCGGTCGAGCCAATAGTCAGGTGACTCAGCTAACAAACTATACCATCGCCACTGAAAAATATAAAAATATGCTTGGTGAAACTGGTAAACAAATCCAAGATAACAAGGAGAAAGAAAAAGAGCTTGCTAAAGAGCGTGAAAAAATAGCTAAAGAGCAGGCAAGCGGCAAGTATGCGCCATTACCAGTTAATAGCACTGTCTTGGCGCATGCAAGCAGATACAGCTACAGCGAGCTTGAAAAACGCTATGGGCTGCCAGCTGGCTTACTGTCTGCTATCAGTATGCAAGAGAGCCGAGGCAATCCAAATGCGACTAGCTACGTCGGTGCGAAAGGCGAATTTCAGTTTATGCCAGCAACTGCAAGACGATTTGGCATTGCAGGACAGGAGCGTAACACTGCCGTCGCCTCCGAAGCTGCCGCCAAGTATCTCTCTCAGCATCTACGCATGTTTGGCGACTTAGACAAAGCCATCGCTGCATATAATGCAGGTGAGGGTAATGTCCAAAAAGTTAAGTGGGATACCATCATGTCAAATCGGTTTGCCAAAGGGCAGACGTTTGGCTATGTCAAAAATGTGCGCAGCTACTTGTCATTTATGAATGGGGGTAAGGCAATTGACGGCGGCTATGATATCGCTAGTGCAATGGCAAACGAAGCCCAAAATCAGCAAAAACTCGAAGAGCAAAAACTTGCCCTACAAGCCAAATACTCTGTCGAGTCTGAAAGACGCGCTGCCGAACACGCAAAAAACGTCGCAGAGATTAAAAAGACGTACACCAATCCAAACGACCCAGAGCGCAAACGATTGCTAGATCAAGAGGCGGCGGACTACGCGCATGACGTCAATGAGTACGAGCTTGCACAAGCCAGAAAAGTGGCAGCGTTTACCGACTTTAAAAAGTCAGAACGTGAGCTAGTTATCCAAAATGCCAACTTTGAAGCCCGCGCCGCTGCAAATGACAGCAAAGCAACGCTTGAGCAAAAAATATTGGCGATGGATAGTATTGCCGAGCAACGCGACCTGAAGCTAAAAGCAATTGACCTGCAAGAGGCTAAAGAGCGCCAAGCTGCCAATGCTGGGCATTAAACGGCGATTGAAAACATCAAAGCGGAGGCTCAGTTACAGCGTGACGAGTTAGCCCTCAACATCACGATGGACGCCAATTTGCGCCAAGCCAAAATTGACGCGATTAATCAAGCTGAGCAAGTGGCACTTGATAAAGCACGACGTGATTTTGAGTCTGAACTATCAAGCATCACATCATACGCCAAGTCAGAGGTGCAAAAAATCCGCGATGATTTTACTGCGCGCCGCAGTGCGATTGATATGCGTACTGATATCAATGATGCCCAAAAATCAGACTTGCGTAATGCCTTAGCTGGTCAGCAAAACGATGCAATCCGCATTGCCCGTAAAAGCGCTGCCGACCCATACAACAGTATGATGGCAGAGTTTAACGGCACGACTGAGCTGTTAAATTTAAAAAATCAGCTTGATCAGCGAATTGAAATCATCAAAAAAGCCAAAGCTGAGGAGGTGGCCACCGTTGAGCAAGCGGAAAGAGCCAAAGCCAAAGCTGAGCAAAACTATTGGTACGCGAGTTATCAGCTGCAAGCGACACAGTCAGCAAACATTATCGATAGTGTCGCCAACATGGGCAAAATCATGCTTGGCGAAACATCGAGCAGCTACAAGCGTCTGTTTGCCTTGTCGCAATCGTTTGTCATGGCGCAAGCGGGCTTAAATATGTACAAAGCCATCTCAGACGGCTGGGCACAGGGCGCAACCTTGCCCCAGAAGTTAGCCGCTGCATCTGTGGCTGGCGCTGAAATGCTAAAAATCATTACAGCTGCCCAGCAAATCAAAATGCAAGGCTTTATGGACGGCGGCTACACAGGCAACATCCCCACCAATGCCCGAGCTGGGTACGTGCATGGTCAAGAGTACGTCTTTGATGCCCCATCCACCAAAGCGATTGGCGTCAAAAATCTTGACCGTATCCGCAAGGGTGAAAGCATCGGCGGTGATACTAACATCAATGTCAACGTCACTGTCAACAGCGACGGCACCAGCAGTGTCGAGTCACAACAGCAGCTCGGCAAAAATATGGGTGATGCAATGGCGGCAGTGGCGCTTAAAGTCGTGAAAACCGAACTTGGACAAAATGGAATGATTTACAAAGAAATCCGGAGACGATAATGGCGTTACAAGTGTTTAATTGGCGCATGGATATGGGTGCCGGTAGCGACACCCAGTTTGCCGTCAATAAAGTGCAGTTTGGTGATGGCTATACGCAATACTCGACACACGGCATCAACAACAAACGCAAATCATGGTCAGGCACAAAGACAGGCGACTTGGCAACGGTGATACAGCCAATCATGGACTTTATCGATGCTCACCAGGGCGCACTACCGTTTTTGTGGACTGACCCACACGGACAAACCAAGCAATACACCTGTGGCGGTTACTCAACACCACAGCGTAAGGGCAATTTTTGGCAAATCTCACTTAAATTTGAGCCATTTTTTGGCTAAGGATAACATATGGCAATTCAAATGGTAAAAGTAGGCGAATCGGAAAATGATGGCACTGGCGACCCAGCACGTACTTGTTTTACTAAGATTAACCAAAACTTTGCGGATAATGCAAATGCAGCCAGCCGTTTAGTAGGTACAGCTACGGGCAATGTAATCGAAGTAGGTGCATACAATATCGGCGTACCAATTAATCAAATTACACTGACTAACAGCAATGTTGATGTATCGCCATCGCAGCTTGCATCATGGTACGAAACATGGAACGCCGTACACTTTAAAAACGCAGACTGGGCAGGTACTGGGGAGCCGCATTGGACGCAATTGCTAGTAGGGCGGTTTGCTAACAAAGGGGTCATGGTGCGAGCAGCGTATAATGGTGCAATTGCAACTTATAAGCTTTATGGAGATCATAATACAACAACTGACAGCAACGGCTTTATTAAAGCAGCATCACCCATTGTCAAACTCTTTGCTGACAAAATCGAATTAAACGATGAAGCACAACAGCAAAATATCACGTTTGAAAAACTAGGCGTTGGTGATTATCTGGTCAAAGGTAGTACAGGTTTTGCACAAGAAGGCTGGTATATCGAGATGCCAAAAGATGCAAATGGTAACGTGCTTGTCGCTGTTGTTTATGAGCAGCTTGCAAACAACGATATCAGCGTCAAAACGTATGCAAAAATGTTTGATGAAGAAACAGGTGATATCGTAGCAAACATCGCAAAGCCGCGTGATATCCCATCAACTCGTTGGATTGATTTACGTTTACAAGCTTTGCCGCAATCTGATATCGAGCCTTTTGCCACTGAAGAAAATACGGTAACCACCAATGCTGAATAGCGATTTTCAAAAACTCAGTGTGGCTGGTATTGTCACACTGTATCAACTAGACGCTACACGCTTAGGCGGTGGCGTTTTTTATTGGCATGGGCATATCACATGGGAAGATTGGCAGCGTATCTATGACTTGACGGCTGATAGCAATAAATGGCGAGCCGATAGCAATAAATTCAAAGCAGACCATGTTTATACGGTTGGCACAGATAAAGTTGTCATGCGCGACATTATTTGGCAGGGGCAAGTTTACTCACCGATTGCCATACAATCGGACGGCTTAGAGTTACGCGGTGATGGCAAAGCATCAACACCGAGCCTTGTACTAGCCAACACAATCAATGGCATCAATCGTGCTGTGTCTGCGCTGTGTCTGCATTTTAATGATTTTGCAGGGGCAAAACTAACCGTCATCACCACCCTTGCTAAATACTTAGACGCAGCTAATTTTGCCAGTGGCAACCCATCGGCAGCCAATGAGTACAAGCGGCAAATTTGGTATGTCGAGCAAAAAACATCCGAAAATCACAGTCAAGTCAGCTTTGAATTATCAAACCCAGTCGATTTTGAAGGCGCGAAAATCCCATGCCGAGAAATCACAAATTACTGCCACTGGTGCGTTACAGGGCGGTATCGTGGTGAGGAGTGCTCTTACATGGGGAGTGCCATGTTCACCGAGAAAAACGAGCCTACCAACAACCCATCCCTTGATAAATGTGGCGGCACAATCCAATCCTGCAAAATCAGATTTGGTGAAAACAATCCACTGCCTTTTGGCGGCTTCCCAAGTAGTAGTTTGAGTTAAGTGGTATAATAATCAAAACAATTAAAAGGAGGTAATGATGAAAGCTGAATTTAAAAATTTTGATTTAAATAGCACCCTACTATCTGCTGATAAGGCGATTAATGATATTTTTTTGACAATCGCTAAAACAAGCAATACTGACAACATTAAGTTAATACAAACTGACTTTAGCAAAAACGACGTACAACTTAGTGAGCATTTAGCTAATATAACCGAAATCTGTGATTACAACGCTAAGGTACTGGGTTTGCAGTACGAAAAACCGCAAATCGTCATAGGCAGTCTAACATTGGAAGAGCATTTAGCTTGTAGAAATATCGGTAAAGTTTACGATGCAATACATCAAGCTTTTGATTTATATTTATCGCGTTAGCAAACAAATCAACTCATAAACCACCGTCACTGGTGGTTTTTTTATGGGCGAAAAATGAAACTTACTAAAAAACTCAAGACAGCGATATTAAAACACGCAGAGTCCGAATATCCGCGAGAGTGTTGCGGCTTGATTGTCGGTGGTAACTATATCCCCTGCACCAATCAATCTACCCTTGATAGCCAATTTGCCATTAGTCCGCAAGACTATGTAGCAGCCAGTGAACAAGGCGAGATTACCGCTATCGTGCATAGTCATCCCGATGGCTCAAGCGCGGCTAGCGAAGTCGATAAAGCGCAAATGGCATTGCATGGCGTACCGTGGGTGATTGTCGGTTATCCGCAGGGCGATTTTGCTATCCATCAACCCACTGACTACACAGCCCCATTGCTAGGACGAGAGTATTATCATGGACTACAAGACTGCTATAGTTTGTGCCGCGATTATTATCATCGTGAGTGTGGCATTGGACTTAGCGATTATGCACGCGATGATTTATGGTGGGAGTTAAAAGACAATCCTAGCCTGTATCTTGATAACTTCAAAAATGAGGGATTTATCGAGTTTGACCCTACCATCACACCACTACAAAAACATGACGGCATTTTATGCTGCTTAGGTCGCACTGAACACGTTAATCATGCAGTTATTTATCTAGGTGATGGGCAGCTTACCAGCGAGCAAACGCATAGCGTAGTTGGTGATAATATCATTTTACATCACCCTTATGGTCGCTTGTCTGTACGCGAAATATGGGGCGAAATGTGGGCTAAACGTGCTGTCGTGTATTTGCGACATAAGGATTATTTGTGAAAACGATTAAGCTTCACGGCATCTTAGCTAAAAAGTTTGGGCAGTTTTTCAAACTTGACGTGCAAACCGCGCGCGAAGCCACCCATGCGATTGCCTGTCAAAACGCAGAATTTAAACGCTTCATGTTAGAGAGCGACAAGCTAGGATTAAAGTTTGCCGTGTTTTTAGGGCGAAAAAATATCACTGAAAATGATATTGATAACGTAACCGATACCGATGTCATCCATATTGTGCCGCGCATTGTGGGTAGCGGTGGCAGTACTTTTAACTGGCTGCAAGTGATGGCGGGTGCGGTATTGGTGGGTGTAGGTGTGGTGATGGGATTTAACCCTGCACTCATCGGCGCGGGCGCAGGTCTGCTTATGGGTGGTGTGGCTGGGCTACTGATGCCAACGGTTGATATGAGCAATCAAGACCCCGATGGCAATAAAGCAAATAAAGGGTTTGGTAGTGCAGTCACTACCGTGGCGCAGGGCAATCCAGTGCCAATACTCTATGGTGAGCGTGAGATTGGCGGTTTCTATGCTTCAGGCGGTATCTACGCAGAAGACTCAATGTAAGGGTAAGAGATGATTAAAGGCGCATATAAAGGTATTAAGTGGCGAAATGATGGCACAGGCTTGGGTGACGCTGACTACTTGCCAGACGGTGTTGTCATGCACGACATGGTAAACCGCCTGCCGATTAAAGGCGCAAAAGCAGGACAACAACAACAACGGCAACCAGTTATCGCTAAAGACAGTGCCGCATCTATCAGCTATCTTAAAATCCTGTACGGCTTGTCTGAAGGTGAAATTAGCGGTTTAGCCGATGGCGCGAAATCTATCTATCTTGATGATACGCCATTGATTGATGATAGCGGCAATCCTAATTTTAAAGATGACAAAGGCAATAATGCCGTTGTATGGGATTTTCGCAGTGGCACAAATGACCAAGAGTATATCAAAGGCTTCCCGTCTGTTGAAAATGAAACTAATATCAATGTCGAGTTAAAAGGTGGTACGCCATACGTTAAAACCGTTACCAACAGCCAACTATCGGCTGTACGTTTGCGCCTGTCATGGGCTGCATTGCGTAAGCAAGAAACCAATGGCGATGTAAACGGTATAACCATCGAATACGCTATTGATTTATCAACTAACGGCGGTGCGTATCAGCAAGTTTTGCTAACTAAAGTCAGTGATAAAACATCCGCTAAATATGAGCGCAGCCACCGCATTGACTTGCCACGCGGCAGTACTTGGAATATCCGTGTGCGCCGCCTAACTCCTAATGCGACAAGTGATTTAATCTCAGACAAAATGTATATCGATGCGATTACAGAGATTATTGACGCTAAATTGCGCTACCCAAACACGGCAATGCTTGGCTTACAGTACAATGCGGCTACCTTTAGCAATGTCGCAAAATTATCCGTGCGCTGTAAGGGAAAAATCATCTCAGTACCGAGTAATTATGACCCAGTGACGCGCACCTATACGGGCGTTTGGAATGGTACATTTAAACAGGCGTATAGCAATAACCCTGCATGGGTGTATTACGACATTTGCACCCAATGGCGGTATGGTTTAGGCAACAGACTCACAGCCGCGATGATTGATAAATGGTCATTGTATAGTCTTGCACAATATTGTGACCAACAGGTAAGCGATGGTAAAGGCGGTCAAGAGCCACGCTTTACGGTCAATGTTTACTTACAAGCACAGCAAGATGCGTTTAGCGTACTACAAAGCCTAGCATCAATCTTTCGTGCGATGAGCTATTGGCAAGGTGAGCAAATTGTACTTGACGCGGATTTGCCCAAAGATCCTGTCTATACGTTCAGCCGTGCCAATGTAGTTGGTGGTGAATTTAGCTACACAGGCACACGAGCGCGAGACCGCCACACTATTGCAAAAGTGGCATGGGATAACCCTGAGCAGAAGTTTAAAACCGAGTATGAGTTTGTGCGCGATGAAGCCGCGATTGCTAAATACGGCGTCAAAGTGCTTGATTTGTCGATTGTTGGCTGCACGTCACAAGGGCAAGCCCAACGTGCAGGATTGTGGGCATTAAAGTCTGAGCAATTAGAGACACGCACAGTCACTTTTAAAACTGGCTTGGATGGTTTTATCCCCACTGTTGGCAGTATCATTAATGTGTCGGACGAGGTACTAGCAGGTCGCGCTAATGGTGGTCGTGTGTCTGCCGTGTCGAGTGATTTTTTAACTGTCACGCTTGACCGTGATGTTACGGTTAATGCAGGTGATACGCTTGTCGTTAATGCTGATGATGGTAAGGCGCAAAGACGAATTGTATCAGCCGTTAATGGTCGCGCTGTGACGGTATCAGTGGCATTTGATGGCGTATCATCTCAAAACGTATGGGCAGTCGATAGCAGCGATTTAAAAACCATGCGCTTTAGAGTGCTATCCATCAAACAAGATGACGTGACCTTTACTATCACCGCATTGCAACACGAGCCGCAAAAGTATGATGCCATTGACTATGGCGCGATTGTTGAGCCGACATCGATTAGCATTATCAAACCCAACGTCATCGATGCACCTAAAAACATTGTAATCACACAGCGTAACCGTGTCGAGCAGGGGCAAAACATAACCACCATGATTGCATCGTGGGAGCAAGTAAGCGGTGCGGTAGCGTATGATGTAGAGTGGCGCAAAGACGATGGTAACTGGACAAAAGTACCGCGCACGGGTAACAACTCGATAGAAATTGATGGCGTTTACAGTGGTAACTATCTAGCGCGCGTTGCGTCTGTATCAGCATTTGATTTGGTATCAAACTTTGCCGCATCTATGCTCACCGCAGTGACTGGTAAAATCGGTGCGCCACCTACCCTTGCTAATCTAAAAGCCACAGGCATTTTGTTTGGTATGCAGTTGGATTGGCTATTTGCTCAAGGCTCAAGCGACACTAACTACACTGAGATACAAGTAGCAAGTGCGCCCGATACCAATGTGGCGTTGCTAGGTACTTATGCCTACCCAACTAATACAGCGACAATTAACGGTTTACAAGGCAATTTAACGCAGTATTATCGTGGTCGCATCGTTGATAAATTGGGCAATGCGTCACCGTGGACAAACTGGGTAAAAGGTGTCACCAGTGCTGACGCTCAAAAAGTGCTTGATTTATTAAACGGTCAAATCACTGAGTCACAGCTTTATCAAGACTTGGGCGCAAAGATTGCTAAAATCACCACGATTGAGACAGGCTTGTCACAAGAAATCCAAGACCGTGTTGAAGCATTAGCACAAGAAGCTACCAACCGCAGTAACGCGATTAATCAAGAGACGCAAAATCGTATTACTGCGGTTAAATCTGTCAGCGATGGCTTGACGCAGGAAATCAAAGACAGACAAAGTGGTGATAGCAAAACACTTGAGGTTATCACCACTTATAAAACCTCTAACGACAATGCACTAGCAGCCGTGCAGTCAGATATAAAAACTGTTACTACTGCGCAATCTGCCACAGCGACAAAGCTAGATGGTGTCTATGCGATTGTGACCCCGCTTACCGCGGACAGCAATCAATGGACAGCAGACAGTGGCACCAAACAGGCAACGGCTTGGACGCTACAATCTGCGTATGCTACGGCTGATATGGCGCTATCGCAAAAGATTGATAATGTATCATCAACGTATAACGATAGCCTTGCTAGTGTGCAGCGTGAAACTAAAGCGGTTAGCGATAAATACTCAGCATTGGCAACCGATGTAAATATTATCAAAGCAGCGCAAAGTGGTAATTTAGCGCTAGTAATGGATAATTACTACACTAAAGCTACCACCGACCAAACCATTGCCCAAAAAATCAGCACGTTTAAATCTGAGGTTGTTGACCCTGCGTTAAACAAAAAAGCAGATGCGGGCGCATTGCAAGAAACGACTGCAAAAGCGGACAGGATTGACGGTCAATTACAAGCGGCATCCACCAAACTTGATGGCGTTTATGCTAGGGTTGTGCCTTTAACTGCTGATAGTAATAGCTGGACAGCAGATAGTGGCACTAAACAAGCAACGGCTTGGACGCTACAATCTGCGATAGTAGATGGTGATAGTGCGTTATCACAGCGTATCGATAGCTTGACCGCAAGTGTTAATAGTAATGCCGCGTCAATCACCAGTGAGCAAACCGCGCGTGCTAATGCAGATAGCGCATTGTCTAGCCGCATTGACACAGTGCAATCCACGGTTGGTAACAACACAGCAAGCATACAAACTCAGCAGCAATCAATCAACGGGCTTTACGCCCAATACACAGTTAAAGTTGATGTTAATGGGCGTGTCAGCGGGTTTGGTTTAGCGTCATCAAACACTGTGTCGGATTTTGCTATCCGTGCAGACAGGTTCTACATCGCGCCACCTGACGGTACTGGCAAAGGCGACAGCCCATTCACGGTGCTTGCAACTAGTCAGACCATCAACGGCACTGTAGTCCCCGCGGGTGCTTACATCAAGTCGGCATGGATACAAAACGGCTCAATCGATGTTGCTAAGATTAACAAGGCAAGCATTACGTCGCTGTCGGCTCTGTCGGCTAATATCGGAACGCTCACTACATCTGACAGCCGTGGTACTTTTACCTATACAGGCTCAAAGATTGAGCTACGCGACCCGCAAGGGCGTTTATTACTTGAAATGGGGCTACTATGAGTGCTGATATAAAGTGCTATGACCAAAGCACTGGAAAGCTGCTGTTCAGCGTCGCGTCACAGACCAGCCGCATTGTCGGCTATGTCACTGATAGCTCTACTAGCGGTACTATCACTGTGCCTGACTTGGGCGGCGGCAAGTTATTTTGGATGTTATTAGATGATGATATTGATTATCAAGTGCAGAATTATCAGTCTGGAAACAAAACAAGAACCGCTATATCTGAGATACAGTTTACGGTATCTGAAAACGTGCTAACTTACCGCAAACAGGCATCAACTAAATTTGCTTATGGGATTTATGTATGACAGCAGGAGTGAAAATATACAATGGCAATAGGCAGGTTTTAGTTGATGATACATACCAAAATCTTGCACTCAGTAGCGTTATAAACATGGGGGCAGATAAAGGTGCTTGGTCTTGGGATTCGTCGACCGTGGACTTTTCCTATCGAGGTGATATACCTATTCTAGTGTACGAAATAGGAGGAATTAACAATAGGTTATATGTAGCGAAAACAAAGCAACAAAGCGATGGCAGCTATGCTGTAAGGTATGTACAAGCACCCGCCGATAAAGTGAACAAGCCCTGTGTGTTTTATGTGTTTGACAATCCACAAAACGCTATTATTAACGGTCAAGCAGCATTGAAAATATATAACCCGAATACAGGACAACTTACATTTGACAGTCGTTTAAAACATCTGCAAATATTGGGTGAGATTTATGACGGTATGCCCATAGACCCAAGCCGTAAGTATGGTGTTTTGTTACGCTCTAAACTTGGCTTCAAGTACGAATGGCTCAGCAAAGTAAGCGGTGGGAAGTGGTATGTGGATGAATACTGGCGTAGCGATTTGATTTGGATTGAGGGCAGTGCGATTCGAGTAGACAGGGTGCTGATCAGGGAAAGGCACAACTGGTACTATCTTTCCACTGGTAATCCATCACCCACCGAAATATTTGACTACCCACAATTAGCAACACCGTTACTGGTTGACCTAACATTAATATAGGTGAGATATGCAAAAATTATGTGCGATTTTATCATCAATCTTTATGGCTGGATGTACGCTGCAAGTTAAGCCCATCGACATCTGCCACAATCCCATCACTAACAAGCCGCATGACATACAATATGTAAATTGCTTACAACCCACTCACCCGAGTGGGTTTTTTATTTAAGGGGGCGTAAATGCCGCAAAACATCATCGCAATAAAAATTGCGCAGTCTGCTGTATTAGCTGCGGCTAGTACAGTGGTAAGCGGCGTTAGCATAGCGATACAGCTATCAACGCCGCACGAATACTTGGGACTGCAAATCGAGTACAAGTATTTTTTGATAGCATCAATCGTGCTTTGTTTTATGGGCGCATTGCTATCGCTACGCGTCGATTTTGTTAAAAAGTTGGACAGTAGTCAGTGGTCAAAAGTCGCAACTGCCATGCTTGCCGGGCTTGTCATCACATTTTTGATTTTGCCGGTAGCAGTGAGCACACCGAGCGTACTTTTTTTGATGATAACAGCGTTCTTTGGCGGATTAGCGGGTACGATTTTGCTGCATTTAATCTTCGAGCTACTTGGTGATAAAGAGTTGTTAGATGCGGTTAAAGACACGGTTAAGCAGTTTTTAATCAGTAAGTTTAAAAGCATTGCAGCCTTTTTCGGGGGTGCTAAATGATGGACTTTATCAATGACGCTGTGCCGTTTGTCGGTTTGGTTATTTGCACTTACGCACTGCTATCACACAAAGTTTGCACTGCAACGCGCATCAATGTACTTAACTTTGTTTTATTTGTTGCAATTTATCTGCTACTCGCGCTGGCGGATTTTACAGGTTTTGAGCCAGTAATTTGGACAGTGATTGTACGATGTCTGATACTCATCATTACCATCAACATCATTATCAAAAACCACACCGCCAAATAAGGCGGTTTTATTTTATAAGGATAAAGTATGACAAAAACAGTAACAATCACAGCGGGTCACGGCGGCGGTGACCCAGGCGCAGTCAACGGCAACATCACCGAGGCGTACATCGCAACTGACATGCGTAACATGCTCAAACTCTATCTTGAGCGCGCTGGACTCAAAGTACGTACCGATGGCGATGGCAACGATAACCAATCTTTGCGCCAAGCGCTGCGGTTAATCCCCGGCAGCGACTTGGCGATTGAAATCCACTGTAATGCGGCATCAACCAGCCAAGCGGGTGGCGTCGAGGCACTGGCACAGCCAAAAGACAAGGCAATTTGCCAAAAACTTTGCAGTGCAATCAGTGATGTGATGAGCATTCCCGTCCGCGGCAACGCGGGTGGGTGGAAAGACCAATCGAGTGGGCAGCATAGTCGATTGGCGTATGTGAGTGGTGGCGGCATTATCTTGGAGCTGTTTTTTATCAGCAATCCAAAAGAGCTGGCAATCTATCAAAGCAAAAAATGGTTGGTTGCACGTGAGTTAGCCGATGTGATTGCCGAGCATTTTGGCTTACCGTGCGCGGCTTAATTTACGCCAAAATTACGCCAAATTAATGCAAATAATTGTTTTAAAAAAATTTAAACAACCTTGACATGGTGGGGGTCGTCTGTTCGAGTCAGATTATGCCTACCATATTCCAAAAGCCCCAGTCGATTGATTGGGGCTTTTTATTGCAGTGATATCAAGTCTTCACGTGGTTTTTCGAGAGTTGAAATTTTGACCACTTTTGTGATTTTGGGCACCTTTTTTACTACAGAAATTGAATGGTGACCAAAAGGTGACCACGCATTTTTTTAAGACTTTTAATTTCACACCCACTTGTTTTTGGTCACTTTAGTAAAAATAAATAAACTTCACTGTTTTACTAATTAAGACTCAGTCGCCTGTGTGGCGGTGAATATACCAAAACCCTAACGAATCGCACCTCGTTATTTCTAAGCCGCCTGAACCACCCCGAATTTATCGGAGACAGGTTTACTTGAGTCAGGCAGCATAGCCTGACGGAATTAATGAATAATAGTAGATATTCTCCGCATCCACTACGAGCATAGCTCTCCGTCTTGCACGCGTGCAAGACGAAGGCTATGCTTGAATGACTGATTAAAAAGCACCAAACCAAGCTCACCCCCGAGATGAGTGTGCCCATCACACGGTGTAATCAGGTATGGCGTACGGATATCACCTACGTTCGCCTAGTCAGGGGCTTTGTATACTTGATGGCGGTAATTGATGGGTCTAGACATTGGGGAGCACCTTAAAGTACTGCTTTGCAGCATGCACTAATAGCAAAATGTTTATTGACTATTTTTAAACGTTCGTTTAAATTGTTTTTATTATGATTATTAAAGAGCTAAATGGACATCGTTAACGAGTTAATATGCTAATTGAACAACCTAACCGCAAATATTGGACATATACCAGCTTAAAATGGTTGGTATGGTTTAATATTTTCACCACGATTTTGCACTATGTGGACAATATTTTGTTTTTTGCGCATTATCCCGAACCTACCTGGCTCAATCCCGCGTTGGTGGATGCATTTTGGTTTTTGATGACCCCATTTGCCCTTTTGGCACTTTGGCTGATTAGACATCAGCACTTGTATTGGGGCTTGGTGAGTATGGTGCTGTATTGCCTAATGAGTTTATTGGTATTGGGTCACTACCTCATCCCCAGTGAGCACATTAGCCTTAAGATTCATGCGTTTATTTGGCTAGAGGCACTTGCGGCGATTGGGCTATTAGCGTATGTCATGGGCTATGTACAGATGACAAAGCCCTTCACCTTAAAGAATGGAGCGTAGCCAAGATGCGACCACAAAAGCTCAGTCGAGAGCAGCTGTTACAGTATTGTATGCCTGTTTTTAAACAACATGGCTATCAAGGCACCAGTATGGCGATGTTGGCAAGTGCCTGTGATTTGACCAAAGGAGCGTTTTATTATGAGTACCAAGACAAAGAAAGCTTAGTAGCAGATATGCTCAGCTACGTGCACCAATTGGTTGACCATAAATTATTTAGTTTGGTGTATGAGGCAGGCACCGCCCAAATGCGTTATCAACGGCTACATGAGCAAGCGGTCAAGTTTTTTAGCCAAGGCGGTATGGGCTGCTTGATGGCGGTAATTGGCGGTGAGGCAAGGTATTTATCGCCATCGCTACTGGCATTAACTCGGCAGTTTTTAAGCCGTTGGCAACAAACCATGCAGGTGTTATTTGATGAGGTCTATTCTAAAGCACAGGCGGATGCCTTAGCCAAGCAAAGTGTGGCGGATTATGAAGGGGCGATTTTACTGGGGCGAATTTATGATGACCCCAGTTACTTACAAGCCGTTTATGAACGCATCGATGCTCAATTAGCCAGTAAGCCAGTTTTAGCCAACTAATACAAGGAGTCAGAGATGACATCTAATAACCAAGATAAAGCCAGTTTCCAGACCGATTATGTCCGTCTAAATGTAGAACAAAAAGATAGCGTGTTACTCATTGAGCTCAATCGCCCAGAAAAATATAACGCCTTTGATAGCTTGATGATTCAAGAGCTATCAAAGGCGCTTACTGAGTATGAGCAGCGGGATGAATTACGCTGTGCCTTGCTGTATGCGCGTGGGGAGAATTTCACCACAGGGCTTGATTTGATTGAGCTGCAAGACAAGGTACTGTCAGGTATTTTTGATTATCCGAACGACTGTATAGACCCTTGGGGTGTGTCAGGTATGCAACGCACTAAACCTTATATTGTTGCGGTACAAGGGCTTTGTTTTACTGCGGGTATCGAGCTGATGCTCAATGCCGACATTGTGATTGCCAGTGATGACAGCTGCTTTGCCCAAATGGAGGTGCAACGAGGCTTGATGCCGTTTGGTGGGGCAACCATCCGTTTTGTACAAACGGCAGGTTGGCAAAAAGCCATGCCTTATTTGCTTACTGGCGATCGCTTTGATGCCGCCACGGCAGATGCGATGGGATTGGTCAGCCAAGTAGTGCCTAAAGGCGAGCAGTTTGCCGTCGCACTTAAGATTGCCACACAGATTAGCAGTCATTCTGCCCCTCTAGCCGTCAAACGTTTATTACAATCTGCCAAACAAGGGACTGAGCAAGATCCTAAAACTGCCTTTGCCAATGTCCTTGGTTACTTACCAGATTTGTTTTTATCCCAAGACTTTGCAGAAGGTGTCGCATCCTTAAGAGAGAAGCGATCAGCCCAGTTTCAAGGCAAGTAAATAGATGACTAAGGTCAATGCCTAGTTTATTGACGCATTTTATCAACCCATTTTATCACCCAATGAATTGTGACTTATGACACCTACTTTTGAACACTTCACCCAAAGAGATTTTACCATTGTAGCAGCCGATGGCTTTGCATTGGCAGCCACAAGCTATGAGCCTGAAAAGTATAAAGCCACGATTGTGATCGCAGGGGCAACGGGTGTGCCACAAAAATTTTACCAAAGATTTTCTAAGTTTGCCGCAGACAATGGCTATCGCACAGTGACGTTTGATTATAGGGGCATTGCTCGATCTAAGGTAGCGAAGCTTAAAGGCTTTAAAGCAAGTTTTCTTGATTGGGCTAGGTTAGATTTGGCGGCAGTGATTGATGAAATTGCCACAGGTGAAACCCCAACCTTTATCGTTGGACACTCATTTGGTGGTCATGCCTTTGGACTTCTACCCAACCATTATAAAATTTCGGGTATGTATGTCTTTGCTACGGGTGCAGGGTGGCGTGGATGGATGACACGCCGAGAATCGATGCGCGTTAATTTGTTGTGGAATGCTATCTTACCTGCTTTAACGTTCTTTAAAGGTTATACCCCGATGTCAATGTTGGGAATGGGTGAAGATTTGCCTTATGGTGTCTATAAGCAGTGGCGACAATGGTGCAAATATCCGCATTATTTTTTTGATGACCCAATTGTATCAGAAAAAATGCAAGAAAAATTTGCCCAAATAAAGGTGCCTATCGTGGCGGCAAACGCGGTGGATGATTTGTGGGCATTACCAAAATCGCGGGATGCCTTTATGCAAGGCTATACAAACGCAGACTTAACCTTGCTAGACATTCCCTTAACCGCATCACTGCCCAAGATTGGGCACATGGGCTATTTTAGAGCCAGCGCCCAGCCATTATGGGAAAATGTCTTATCATGGATTGAAACAACGATGACGCCATCGTTGGATGTAACTCTCCTCTAAAATAAAACAGCTCAGACATAGCCTTAATTGGCTAAGACCACATTCAGCTTTGAAGGGAAAAAAACCCATGGAGAGGTATTTTGAATTAAGCGAGGAAACGCCTTTAATTTAATTCCAATGCACCAATTACCGCTTTGCCCCAACTTGGTAACTCTTGACTAATCGAATACCAAATCCAAGTGCCTTTACGCTCACTTTCTAAAATACCGATTTGCTTTAATTGGTTTAAATGCCGTGAGATAGTTGGCTGTGGTTGGCCTAACTCGCTGATGATGTCACACACGCATAACGCTTGCTTCTGATTAAGTAGTCGCACAATTTTTAATCTAGTGGGGTCGCTTAACGCCTTGAGAAAGTCTGTTTTATTCATATATTTACATATCCAAATATATAGATTATAGTATAGCTCAATTTTAACAGGTTTCTATAGGCAGTCAATGATTACCGCATTACTCATTTTTCTAGTGACTTTGATATTTGTAATATGGCAACCTAAAGGCTTGGGTATCGGCTGGACTGCCAGTATTGGGGCTGGGATAGCTTTGCTATTAGGGGTAATAACGGTTGCCGATATTCCTGTAGTGTGGAATATTGTTTGGAACGCTACCTTTGCCTTTATTGCTATTATCATTATTAGTCTGTTACTTGATGAAGCAGGCTTTTTCCGCTATATCGCCTTGCACGTTGCAAGATTAGCAAAAGGTAGCGGTAATCGGTTGTTTGCGTTTATTGTGCTACTTGGGGCGGTGGTATCGGCATTGTTTGCCAATGATGGTGTGGCTTTGATATTAACACCCATTGTGATTGCGATTTTAACCACGTTACGCTTTTCCCCTGCGACTACCCTTGCTTTTATTATGACAGCAGGGTTTATCGCTGATACCGCCAGTATTCCGCTCGTGGTGTCTAATTTGGTAAATATTGTGTCGGCTGACTTTTTTAAAATCCCTTTTACCGATTATGCCAAAGTGATGATACCAGTAAACGTGGTAGCGGTTGTCACCTCATTATTGGTATTGTATGGGTTTTATCATAAAGACATTCCTACGGTTTATGCGTTGGATTTAATCGAAAACTCACAATCGGCTATCGTGGATAAAAATACCTTTATCATGGGTTGGGTGGTATTGGCGTTACTTTTGTTGGGTTTTTTTGTGCTTGAGCCTATAGGTGTACCCATTAGCTTCATTGCAGGGGTTGGAGCGTTGGTGTTGCTTGTGGTAGCGAAAATGGGTAAAAAAATAACGGTATTGCCGATTGTCAAAAATGCCCCGTGGCAAGTGGTGATATTTTCATTGGGTATGTATTTGGTGGTGTATGGTTTAAAAAATGCAGGGCTGACCGATTATTTAGCTCATGAGTTAAGCCAACTCGCTAATCATGGCATGATGACAGCTACAGTAGCAACAGGGTTATTATCGGCAGGGCTTTCATCTGTCATGAATAATATGCCAACGGTGCTAATTCAAGCTTTAGCGATTGATGAGGCGACTATCCATGACCCCATGATAAAGCAAGCCATGATTTATGCCAATGTAATAGGCTGTGATTTAGGCACGAAAATTACCCCGATTGGCTCACTCGCTACTTTATTATGGTTGCACGTTTTAGCCAGTAAAAATATTACGGTGAGTTGGGGTTATTATATTAAAGTCGGTATTATTTTAACCTTGCCTGTATTGGTGGCTACATTGGTTGCATTGGCAATTTGGTTGCCAATAATTCAATAATTTTAAAACTTAAAAAGGAACAAGTATGCAAAATATCACAATTTACCACAACCCTAACTGTGGCACATCACGCAACACGCTTGCTCTTATCAAACATCAAGGCATTAAGCCTTCTGTTATTCATTATTTGGATAACCCACCTGATGAAACAACCCTGCGTGATTTAATTACCAAAATGGGTATTACCCCAAGACAATTACTGCGTGTAAATGTGCCGCCTTACGCTGAACGTAAACTAGATAACCTTAGTTTGACTGATGATGACCTTATTCAAGCTATGTTAGCTGACCCACTTCTAATCAATCGTCCAATCGTTGTGAGTGATAAAGGCGTTAAGCTGTGCCGTCCTTCCGAAGTTGTATTAGATTTGATTGATACGCCCTTAACCAAAACCTTTATCAAAGAAGATGGGGAAAAGATTGAGCCGACAATTTAGTCAAAACACCTGTTTTTATTGAACTTGTAAGCCGTTACTGGGACTCCCCATTAACGGCTTTCTCATTTCAGCAATAAACTATCGTATTGATTTAAATCATAACTTGTATATTAGGACTTACGCAAAAATTTATGCTTTTGCGTAAGTCCTATATCTAATGGATTTTGCTAACATGCAATTTAGGGTAATTTAACTTAAAGGTTTTCGTCTGTTCGAGTCAGATTATGCCTACCATATTCCAAAAGCCCCAGTCGATTGATTGGGGCTTTTTTATTGCAGTGATATCAAGGGTTTAAGTGATTTTTCGAGGGTTGAAAGGTAAACATCTGACCATTCTTTGGGCTGACACCATTATTTACTATTTTTCTCAAGTAATCGCAGTTCAGTTTTTTGAATTTTGCCAACCGCGGTTTTGGGTAATTGCTCAATAAACGTATATTGACGTGGCCGTTTATACCCGGTTAATTGCTCATGACTAAAGGCTTTAAGCTCATCTATCGTCAAACTGTCATCTGATTTGACAATATAGGCTTTAACCGATTGTCCTTGAAGCGCATCTTCAACGCCAATCACGGCACATTCTTGGACTTTCGGGTGATTTAACAGCACCGCTTCAATTTCGGTTGGATAGACATTAAAGCCACTGACGATCAGCATATCTTTTTTGCGATCCATTAATTTGATATGCCCGTTTTGCATCATCATCCCAATGTCGCCTGTCTTTAAATGACCTTCAGGTAAGAAATAATCGGTGTTGTCAATGTTATGATAACCTATAGTCACATTATCACCTTTGATACAAATCTCACCCACTTCGCCTAACGCCACTTCGTTGCCCACATCATCACAGATTTTGATATCGATACTCGGTAAAGGTAGGCCAATATCGCCAGTGTACTCATGGTTGGTGAGGGGGTTACACGTGCCTGCACCGATAGTTTCGGACATGCCCCATCCTTCTATTAATGGGCAGCCAGTGAGCTCAAGCCAAGCCTTGGCCGTGGCGGGGGTGGCTGCCATACCGCCGGCGATTGATAATTTTAGTTGACGGGTATCGACATTTTTAAAATCGGGGTGGTTAACTAATGCCTGAAACAAGGTATTCACCCCAGGAAGAATGTGAAACGGCTTAGCAGATAATATTTTGATAAAACTGGCAGTGTCTTTAGGGTTAGTCACCAAGGTCATGCGCATGCCAGATTTCATGCCTAACATGGAAAAGATAAACGCAAAGATATGATATAGCGGCAACGCTAGGATACTATGGAATACTTGTTCGGCATTTTTTTGTTGGTTGAGTACCGGCAAAAACCACTGATAGTATTGTTCAACTGCTGTCAAAATATTTCGATGGGTCAGCAAGATGCCTTTGGGTCTGCCAGTGGTGCCGCCGGTGTATTGGATAAAGGCAACATCATCAAGTGATTTGGATGGCTGTTGGTAAGGCATGGATTTAGCGATTTTCATCACTTGACCCAATCGTAATGGCTGATACTTTTGGTCAATTTGGTAAGGCGCTACCATTTTCTTGACATATTTTACAGCGATATCGACTATTTTACCCTTTAATCCTAACAAGTCCCCTAAACGGATAATCACGACTTTTTTCACTGGGGTTTTATCAATGATTTTTTGTAAAGTGTGAGCAAAATTTTCTAAAATAAAAATAACTTCGGTATTGGCATCAATCAACTGAAACTCTAATTCACGAGCTGTATGTAGCGGATTAATCGGCGTCAAAACATACCCTGAGCGAATCGCACCTATCATGACCGGTAAATACGCTTGTACGTTAGGCAGCATGATAGCGACACTGGCATTTGCGCTTAAGGATTGGGCTTGTAGCCAGCGGCTGACAAGGCGTGCGACGTTATCCGCCTGTTGATAGCTGATAGCTCGCTCCATATTGCTGGTGAATTCTCGTGAGGCAAAGGCCGTTAAACGATCATCAAAAAATTCTATTAACGATTGATCTGTTAAAGCGGGAATGCGTGCGGCGGTGGCAGGGTCATAAAATTTTGTCCAAAAATTTTCCATGTTGTTATCCTTTTTCTGTCCTTAGAAAATAGGCTAATAGGCCCTTGAAAAGGTTTTTTCCATGGGCCTATTAGGGTGCGCGTATTGCCGCGCTTTTTGATTACTATCAATTACTGTGCCTTGAGTTGATAGTGACGCAAATGAATAGCCTAGTTGCAATCATTATCACACCAAGGCTTAACATTACCATACTCATCTTGATTAGCAAATAGTTCATGACAGGCGGCTTCTGCCAAGGTTAAAATAGGCGTCACGCACACATCAAATTGGGTAAAGTAGTGCTGCCAGTGGCTAAGTGGCTGCGATGCAAATTTTTGGGCAATCGCTTGGGCAGCGGCTTGGCTCTGCGGATGAGTAGGCAGTACGCCCATTTGCCAATGGCTAGCCGCATGTTCATTAACATCTAACGCTTGACACAAGCCTTGCCAAAACTTTAGCTCAAGCGAGCCGACTGCCATATAACGACCGTCTTGTGTCTGATATAGCCGGTAACATGGCAGCACGCCGCCTAAAAAATCCTGCTCAGGCGTCGGTGTTACCTGGGTTAATGCTTTGACAAATTTCCCCGTCGCTTTTGGCATCACCAAATGGTTGTATAAACTATGGGTCATGCTGATGATGATATGGCGACCTTTGCCAGTTAGCTTGGCATTGACAACGGCCGCTAATAAAGCGATAACCGCTGTGTCACTCCCGCCAGCCAAGTCGGCAAATTGAACATTGGGCATGGCTTGTTCACCCGATGCGGTTTTGAGTTGGTCAAGTACGCCACTCATTGCCATAAAGTTGATATCGTGTCCGGCTTTATCCGCCCAGTTGGGCGTCGTACCATAGCCAGTGATGGAAACAATCACCAGCTTTGGGTTTTCCGCAAGCAGTGCCTGTGGCGAAAGTCCCATGCCTTCTAATACGTTGGGGCGGAAACTATCAATCATCACATCAGCAGTGGCAATGTCGCTTTTGAGCTTAGCAATATCATCGGGATGTTTGAAGTCCATTTTGTGACAAGCTTTGCCATGATTTAAAGCATCAAACAAATTGCCCAACGCCCGTGCAGGGTCACCTGGCTTAGGTTCATATTTGATCACATCTGCCCCCAAATCAGCGAGCAGTCGTGTGGCAAATGGACCCGGCAAGTTGCGTGATAAGTCAATAACTTTTAGCCCTGTTAAGCAGTCAGCTATACCCAGTGCAGCTATGGCGTCATTCATTAACAAACTCCTTATGCGCCTTTGCCATAGTTACTAAAACTTGGGCAGGGGCAAAGCGCTCACCATAACGCTCGGCAAGTTGTTGACTGCGTGCGACAAAATTATCAACGCCATAGGCATTAATAAACTGCAAGGTACCCCCATGATGCGGGGCAAATCCCCAACCAAAGATAGAGCCGATATTGGCATCTGCGATTGAATTAATCACGTTTTCTTCATAACAACGGGCGGTCTCATTGGCTTGGATAAACATAAAGCGGTCAATAAGCTCTTGCTGAGTAGGCTGCGTGTCTGCGACAGGGAATAAGTTTGATAGCCCGGGCCACAGTTGTTTTTCACCTCCCTCTGGGTAGTCATAAAACCCTTTACCGACTTTTTTACCCAAACGCCCGTGGGTTTTGCCCATCAGTTCGACCACGCTATCGGCGGGGTGATGCGGCATTTCTTTGCCTTCTTTTTGTAAGTCTTTTTTGGTTTGCTCATTAATATGCAGCATCAGACCTAAAGACACCTCGTCTTGCAGTGCCAGCGGTCCGACTGGCATACCCGATTTGATACCAGCTACCTCAATCAGACGGGGATGGACGCCCTCAGAGAGCATGGCAGAGCCTTCGGTGATATAGGTGGCAAACACACGAGACGTATAAAAACCACGGCTATCATTGACCACAATCGGCGTTTTGCCAATTTGTAATACATAGTCAAAGGCTTTGGCTAACGTAGTTTCATCGGTTTGCTCGCCCATAATGATTTCCACAAGCGGCATTTTATCGACAGGTGAGAAAAAGTGTAAGCCGATAAATTGCTTAGGACGGCCACTCGCTTTGGCTAAACCGGTAATTGGCAAGGTTGAGGTATTTGACGCAAAAATCGCATCGCTAGCGGTGACTGCTTCTGTTTGCTGGGTACACTTGGCTTTAATATCACGGTCTTCAAACACCGCTTCAATCACCAAGTCACAATCCGCTAAATCTGCATAATCCGTGGTGGTTTGAATTTTGTCCAGCAAGGATTGTTTTTTGCTATCATTGCTTCTGCCTTTGGCAATCGCTTTATTCAGCAAGTTTTCTGAATACATTTTGCCTTTATCCGCATTTTCCATCGTGGTATCTAGCAATACCACGTCAATGCCTGCCTTAGCAGAGACATAGGCAATACCAGCACCCATCATCCCTGCACCCAACACACCGACTTTTTTGGTTTGGTATGGCGGGATAGATTTTGGACGAGATTGGCCCTTGTTGATGCTGTTGAGTTGGTGCCAAAGCGTGCCAATCATGTTTTTTGACACTTGTGACATGGCACAGGCGACAAAATAGCGGGATTCAAGCGCCAGCGCTGTATCGATATCCACTAAGCTACCTTCAAACACACATGATAAAATGTGGGTAATGGCAGGGTAGTTGCCATGCGATTTTTGATTTGCCATCGCAGGGGCAATGCTCAGCATTTGGGCATTTTGCGGGGTTAAGGCGTTACCTTGAGGGATTTTAAAGCCTTTGGCATCCCAAGGCTGCTGAGCGGTTGGATGCTCATGAATCCACTGTTTGGCTTGTTCAATCAGTGATGTTTTATCAGTAACTACCGCATCGATAATGCCAAGCTGATGAGCGGCTTGGGTGGTAAGCTTAGTGCCTTGGGTCATCAACTCTAACGCTTTTTGCATACCGACAAGACGCATTAAACGCTGCGTACCACCGCCCCCAGGTAATAAGCCCAATTTGACTTCAGGCAGGCCATATTTGGCATTCGGTTGGTCAACGGCAATGCGATAATGACAGCCCAACGCTACTTCAAGCCCGCCACCTAAGGCAGTGCCGGTTAATGCAGCGACGACAGGTTTACCGCAGGTTTCAAGGCTGCGGAACACCTTTTTGAAATGTTCAACAAAATCAAAAGCTTGCTTGGGGGATTGGATATTGGCAAATTGGTCGATATCGGCACCCACGATAAAGCTATCTTTATCGCTGGTGATGATAAGCCCTTTGCTGTCTTTGTCTTCCATAAAACTTTGAGCGATTTTTTCTAAATCATTGCTAAAATGCTCATCAAGCACATTCATTTTGCGAGATTGTTGAATGGTCAAAATGACAATATTATCGTCGTCAGTGGCAGAAAAATTGGCCAATTGATTCGCCGCTTGGCTGGTAAGACTGGTCATAGAAACATCCTTTTTTCTTCAGTTTTTTAATTCAATTAAATAGGCGACTTAAACACGTTCAATAATCGTGGCAATACCCATACCGCCACCGACACATAAGGTCGCAAGTCCAGTGGTCAAATCTCGGCGCTCCAATTCATCTAACAAGGTGTTAATCAAAATTGCCCCTGTTGCCCCTAATGGATGTCCCATAGCAATCGCACCACCGTTGACATTCACGATATCCATATTAAGCCCTAGGTCTTTTGCCGTTTTCATTGGCACCGCTGCAAACGCTTCGTTAATTTCCCATAGGTCAATATCGGACACCTGCATATTCGCCCGAGCTAAGGCTTTTCTTGCGGCTAATGTCGGACCTGTTAGCATAATCGTCGGTTCTGACCCCACCACTGCCGCCATCGTGACTTTGGCACGGGGCTTTAAATTCGCCGCTTGTCCCGCTGATTGACTACCAAGCAGACATAACGCGGCCCCGTCAACGATACCTGATGAGTTGCCGGCATGGTGCACATGGTTAATTTTTTCAATCGTGGCATATTTATCTAAGACTACTTTATCAAAGCCCATTTTTCCTGGCATGGCAAACGAGGGCTTTAATTCTGCCAAGCGTTCAACGCTGGTATCAGCGCGAATGGTTTCGTCATGGTCTAAAATCATCAGACCATTGATATCTTTAACAGGAATAATCGATTTAGCAAAATACCCTTGCTCAGAAGCCTGCTGGGCTCTGCGATGAGACTCGGTGGCATATGCATCAACATCACTGCGACTAAACCCTTCTAACGTCGCAATCGTATCAGCACCGATGCCTTGTGGGGCAAAGCCGGTGGCGGTATTGACACGTGGGTCCATGTACCAAGCCCCGCCGTCTAACCCCATTTTGACACGGCTCATAGACTCCACGCCACCTGCCACCACCATATCTTCCATGCCTGACATGATTTTACTCGCGGCTAAATTAATCGACTCTAGCCCTGATGCACAAAACCGTGATAGGGTAACGCCTGCCACCGATTCTGCCCAACCGGCATCAATTACCGCAATTCGGGCGATATCCGAGCCTTGCTCACCAACAGGGGTGACACAACCTAGTACCACATCATCCACCAACTGTGTGTCCAACTGATTGCGCGACTGTAAATTTGTCAGCAGTTCTCTGATTAACCAAATTGGGGCGACTTGGTGCAAGCTGCCATCGGATTTGCCTTTGCCACGCGGCGTGCGGATAGCATCATAAATATAAGCGGTATTACTCATTTGATTTTCCTTAATCATGATTAAAATTTGTCAATTGCTAATGGCTAATCCTAATATCTGATACCAATATCTAGGCTAGCTAAAAAGTGGCGCAGCCATATAAAACGATGAGTTACATAAAACGAGACGCCAACTCTTTCATGATTTCATTGGTACCGCCATAGATTTTTTGCACTCGGGCATCGGCGTATAATCGGGCAATCGGATACTCCAGCATATAACCATAGCCACCAAATAGCTGTAAGCATTCATCCGTGACTTTGGCTTGTTTATCCGTGGTAAAGGCTTTTAATAGAGCGGCATGTTGTACGGTCAGTTTTTTGTTAAGATGGGCCTCGAGTGCCGCATCACACATCGCCCTGACGGCAAGGTAGTCCGCATTACATTCGGCAAGTTTAAATCGGGTATTTTGGAATGACCACACAGGCTTGTTAAAGGCGTGGCGTTCTTTGGTATATTCGATGGTAAGTTCAATCGATTTCTTAATCGCCCCGGCCGCCGCCAAAGCAATGATTAAGCGTTCTTGTGGCAACTCTTGCATCAACTGAATAAAACCCATGCCCTCCACACTGCCCAATAAGTTTTTTTGTGGGACACGCACATTATTGAAGAACAACTCTGAGGTATCTTGTGATGATAAACCGATTTTCTCTAAGTTGCGACCCCGCTCAAAGCCTGCTAAACCATCGGTTTCTAACACCAAGAGAGATACCCCTTGAGCGCCTTTTTCGCGGTCGGTTTTACAAGCGACGATAATTAGGTTGGCTAACTGACCATTGGTAATAAAGGTTTTAGAACCATTTAAAATGTAGTCATCACCGTCTTTAACGGCATAGGTTTTGATAGCTTGCAAATCTGACCCCGTCCCTGGCTCGGTCATCGCAATCGCACCAACCAATTCGCCCGTTGCCATTTTTGGTAACCAACGCTGTTTTTGCTGTTCACTGCCATGATGCAAGATATAAGGTGCCACAATACCTGAATGCAAAAAGCCACCAAATCCGCTCAAGGCCGCATCGGCTTGGGCATAAATCAATGCCGCTTCATGACGAAAGTCGCCACCGGCACCGCCATACTCTTCAGGCATCGATGCACATAAAAAGCCCATCGAGCCTGCTTCAAGCCATGATTCTTTATCCATCATGCCGTTTTTTCGCCACTCGATGTCTTTGTCAATCCAAGTTTGAAAAAACTTCTTGGCAGTATCTTCTAGCATGGCGACTTCTTCGTTCATCCAGCTTGATTCAAAATGGTTGATCATCCTTGATTCCTCGTTCGTTATTGAGAGATTAATTGAACCGTTATAATAGTAATATTAATTACTACCTTAAAAAATTGCTCGGCTATTTATAGTCATTTATCCTTAAATTATATTACAAAGGTAATTTATATTACCATTGTAATACCAACTAAAAACCCTAAGATTATGATTAAATAGCCAAATAATGCCGTCATCATAACAAAGATAAAAAATGAGAACAATATTGTCTGTGGATATGGTAACCTATATTACTATTTTTTAAATATCTAAATAGAGAATGTTATGACTGCGTTGAAAAAGCCAATGACGCTTGGACGTCCTAGTAATGCAGTGGGTGATTTAACCTTACTTGCGCAGATACGACCTGCAACCTTAGATAAAATCGAAAAAAGTGTGATTACGCTGTATGCCAGTGATGAGAGCGAGGTCGCTGCGGATAGTGTGACTATGCAGTCAATTGCAAAACACGCGAACGTGTCACTGCAGACCTTGTATAAATATTTTGGCGATAAAAACACGCTGATTTATGTGATTTTAGATCGAGTGCTTAGTCGCCTAGCCGCTCGAATGATTGACCATTTGAGCGGTATTGATAGTGTCAAAGACCGGCTGCGTAAGACGCTATGGGTGATGTTTGATTTTGTTGACCACAATCCTGATGCGGTATTGTTTTTTTCTACAGCGATTCCTGTCTCCCACTATCAACATATTGCCATTTATGAAAACAAGGATTTGATGGAAGCTTTTTTGCAAGTGTTGTCGGATGGGCAGCAGCGTGGGGAGCTTAATCAAAATGTCTCGCTTAAAACCTTATTAGATGTGTTTATGGGGTTTATCACCCGATTGGGGCTGATGCACGTGTTAAGAAACGCTGCCAAACCGATGACAGCTGACTTTGATCCTTTGTTTGATATCCTATGGCAAGCTATTTCACGGCATGACTAAGAGAATAACGCATTTTACAAATACACGAACAACAATCTAGGAATGTTTGTCCGCTATTATTAATAAATGAACGGTCCAGCACTGGCTGTAGCGCTTGCGCGCTATGTTTTTCTCTACGCAGAATAGCATTTATCTGTCCACACACCCTTGCGCTATCAATAAACAATAAATTAAAGCAGTTAGCAAATTCCGCTATATTCTTATCAATTATAATTATTAAGCTTTGTTATTATTCTGTGGAATAATAGCGCCATTCGATGATGTTTGATAGCGCTTGATAGCATTTCATCTCGAAAAAAATGAAAAATTTTGAGGATAAGGACAAATTGTCCTAAATATTGCATAAGGTATTGTAATGAAAAAAGTTTCTGCTCTACTTATTTCGGGGTTTAGTATTAGCTTGCTATTAGCAGGTTGCGAGCAAAATACCACCAAATCTGCCAATGCGGCAACCACCAATGAAGCACAGACCAATGACACTAAGAGCGGTGATTCAAAACCACTTGAAGAAGTGCGTATCGGATTACAAAGTTCAGGGGCGTTGGTGTATTTGCGTGAAAGTAAGCTGCTTGAAAAGTCGCTCGAAAAATCGGGCATCAAAGTCAATTGGGTGCAGTTTCAATCGGGACCGCCGCTGCTAGAAGCGCTAAATACCAACAATATTGACTTTGGCACCACAGGGGACACGCCGCCCATTTTTGCCCAAGCTGCGGGTAGTAATCTAGTGTATGTGGCCTATGAAAAACCTTCACCACAGTCTGAAGCCGTCATTGTCCCCGCGAGTTCAACCTTAAAGTCAGTGGCTGAATTAAAAGGTAAATCTGTGGCGGTGACTAAAGGCTCTAGTGCCAACTATACGTTACTAAAAGCATTGGAACGTGACAACTTGAGCTTTGCTGACATAGATGTCAAGTATTTACAGCCATCTGATGCCCGTGCTGCCTTTGAATCAGGGAAACTAGATGCTTGGACCGTTTGGGAGCCTTATCTATCGAGTGCTAAAATTGAGCTAAAAGCGCGAGTGTTGACCGATGCTACAGGTCTTAAGCCCAATAATACATCGTTTTATTTGGCATCAACGGATTTTGCTCAAAAACATCCCGATGTGGTTAAAGACATTGTCAAAGCCATTGATGAAGCGGATAAAGCCATTACCGCTGACCCGGTAGCTTTTAGCAAAATGATCCAAAAAGTCACCAATCTAAAACCTGACGTGGCGTTAGCCTCGGTGAAATCAAGAAATTACGGTGTCAACTATATCACCGATGACATCATTCAAGCGCAGCAGCAAGAAGCGGATACTTTTTATAAAAATAAATTGCTGCCAAAACAAATACAGGTAAAAGATATTGTCTGGTATCCACCCAAGTAAACCCTATGGCTAGTAAAAAAGGGTAGGTAACCTTTATGACGCTAGCTTGCACTTACTACTTTGAAGCGATACAGCCGACAGTTAAGCTTTTAACAGTCATTAATAAAGTTGCATTGATAAATTTGCATTGAGAGATTGTTTATGAAAACGTCAAGTTTTGTTGCGGATAATTCAGTGGTAGCGGCATCAAAGCCGCTACCGACGAAACCGATAAGGGTGAATGCGCCAGTCAAGACATTGTCAACCCGCAAGGTTGTTAAAACCCTATTTGGGCGTACAGGGGGTTGGTGGTTGCCGTTACTCATGTTGGCGGGTTGGCAACTGGTAGCAAGTTTTCAATTACTGCCTGAAGCTTACCTTAAAAATATTTCGTCACCCAGTGCCGTTCTTCAAGCAGGCTATGAACTCATAAAAAGTGGTGAGCTTTGGCAGCATCTCGGTATCAGTGCGCTGCGAGCGTTTGCGGGGTTGTTGATTGGCGGGTTGTTTGGGTTGGGGTTTGGGCTATTGACCAGCACTTTGCCTGTATTTCGCACGTTATTGGATACCACCTTTCAAATGCTGAGAAACATCCCACATTTGGCATTAATTCCCCTGGTCATCGTGTGGTTTGGGATTGATGAAGCGGCAAAGGTTTTTTTGGTGGCAGTTGGCACATTTTTTCCGATTTATTTGAATACCTATCACGGCGTTCGTAATGTAGATAAACATCTGGTCGAGATGGCAAAAAGCTATGATTTAACAGGTTGGGCATTGTTTAAAGAAGTGATTTTGCCTGGGGCATTGCCGAGTATTTTGGTGGGGGTGCGTTTTTCATTGGGCATTATGTGGCTGACGCTGATTGTGGCGGAAACCATTTCGGCTACCACAGGCATTGGGTATTTAGCCATGCACGCTCGCGAATTTTTTCAGATTGATATCATTATGTTCTCAATCTTGGTTTATGCATTATTAGGGTTTTTAGCCGATTTTATTGCCAAAAAGCTTGAATTTGTTTGGCTCAAATGGCACCCCGCTTATCAACAAGGAGCACACTAATGTCAACGCCATTGTCAGCACCATTGTCAGCGTCATCCAGAACGCCATCAAAAACCTCAGCAGGATTGGCTTTAAGCTTAACCAATGTGGTCAAAAAATTTGACAATCGAGAAGTCATTAAAAACCTAGATTTGCACATTCAAAGTGGTGATTTTATCGCTATTGTCGGGCACAGTGGCTGTGGCAAATCAACACTGCTGCGTTTACTTGCTCAGTTAGAAACGGCGAGTAGTGGGGAGTTGACAGCCATGTCAATTGCCAATCAAGCAATGTCGCCTCAGGCATGGCGACAATCTACGCGGCTGATGTTCCAAGATGACCGATTATTGCCTTGGAAAACAGTGCTGGAAAATGTGGGGCTTGGGCTAAAAACGCCAGACTGGAAAGCGCAAGCGTTGAAAGCGTTAGCGGAAGTCGGCTTGGCAGAGCGGGCTGACGATTGGCCATCGGCATTGTCAGGGGGGCAAAAGCAGCGAGTGGCTTTGGCTAGAGCGATTATTCATCGTCCCCAGCTGTTGCTACTTGATGAGCCATTGGGAGCGCTAGATGCATTAACTCGTCTTGATATGCAGCAACTGTTGGTTAAATTATGGCAAGAACATCGATTTACGGTGATTTTAGTGACCCATGATGTCAGTGAAGCGGTCATCACTGCCGATAGGGTGATTTTAATTGAACAAGGCAAAATTGGACTGGACTTGCCAATCTTATTGCCGCATCCTCGTAATAACATGACTAAAACTGCGCCACTTGAGCAAATTGTGCTGGATAAGATTTTAGCGGTGCATTGAGTCTCCCTATCGCTCAATGACAAGCCACTGATACCTTTTGGCACTCTTTGGCACCCTTTATTTAGCAAAAGCCCATTAAAAAATTAATGGGCTTTTTTAACGATAAACTTAATCGATTTGATTTTTTCTGTCTAGGCTAGTCAAAGCTTTGCTCAGCGCTTTTATTGGCGCTAAGTCAGTAAGTAAAAAACACCTAAACATTATGCGGTCACAGTACCGCCTGTTAGCATAATTTCTTATATTCATATCAGTTATGGTTATTAAGTATAATCAATAATTTATGAAATAATGCCTTTTTTATTTGATGCAAGTGTTATATCAATATTGGGAGAAAGGAGCGTGAGGTCATGAAATTTTTAAAAAATGAGGATAATTGGTCGGTTGTGCTGGGACTATTTATTGTGGTGGTGATTTGCACCTTGTATATATTGCAAATACCTATCGCCAACTTAAATGTCAAAATAAAACCTTGGTCAGACTTTAGTGAGTTATTTAACCTAATTAGCCATTCAATCCTAGGACTGCTAAGCTTAGGAATTGGTTTCGGGTTACTGCTATTTTTGGGCGCCAAATCAGCGCAACCTGAAATAAAGTTACCCCTATTTTTAGCCAAATTTATCCTATTGTTTTTGATGGCGGCGGGCATTTTGATTTTAAGCAGTAATAAGACTGTCAAAGCATGGCAACTAGAAAGTCCTTTAGTAGCCTTGTTCATTGGTCTGTTACTTGGCAATTTTACCTCAATTGCTGATAAATTAAAGGAAGTGCTGAGAACCGAATACTATGTCAAAATTGGTATTATTTTAATGGGGGCGACCTTACCCTTCACTACGATTTTAAAAGCGGGTCCGGCGGCCATCGTACAAGCCTTAATTGTTTCGGTTGTGACTTTTTCTACCATTTATTTCGTAGCAACAAAAGTGTTCAAGCTTGATAACCGATTTGCAGCGACCCTTGGGGCAGGTGGTTCGGTGTGTGGGGTGTCAGCGTCGATCGCCATTGGCGGTGCCTGTAGAGCCAAGCATGAGCATGTGGCGGCGTCAATTTCGTTGGTGATTGTGTGGGCGGTAATTATGATTTTTGCGCTGCCATTTGCTTGTAAGTTATTGGATTTGCCCCCTGCGATTGCCGGTGCTTGGATTGGAACGTCTGAATTTGCAGATGCTGCTGGTTTTGCGGCGGTTGAAGCGATTGGTAATGAGTCTGCTACCCAAGCCTTTACATTAATGAAAGTGGTAGGCCGAGATATGTTTGTTGGATTATGGGCATTTTTGGCAGCTTATTTATCGGTCACTGTCTGGGAGCGTGCTTCAACGAACGAGCGAATTGATAAATCAGAGATTTGGCGTCGATTTCCTAAATTTATTATCGGTTTTTTTATTGCCTCAATCATCACTACCTTATTTGTATTGATTGCACCCAACGCTGAAGCCTTTAATAAACAAGCATTGGGTCTTATCAAGGACTATCGCGGTTGGTTTTTTACCTTAACGTTTTTATCAATTGGTATGACAACGCGATTTAAAGCATTGGCAAGCGTGGGCATTAAACCTGTACTTGCGTTTACAGCGGGTGTTTTGGTCAATCTACCGCTAGGCTATTGGCTCTCTAACCATGTGTTTGCAAACTATTGGATAAATTTATGATTACCCAATCAACCACTATCAAAAGTCAAATCCCATTGCCAAAGACGGTGTTAGCGCAATTTGGCTTTAGCAATCATTGCTCCCAAGCCGTCTTTGATACGTGGGAGTTAAAAAAAGCCCTCAAAGCAGCGGGGATTGATGAAAATCAATATCAGCTGACAGTAAATTATCACCGGCAGTGGGGATATTTTTGATGGTTTGAAAAAAACTATGGCGACAAATTAGCTTTGTTATTGGTTTGAAATTTATCCAACAATTTACCTGTTGGTCTAAGCCCTGAGATAAGCCCATTAAAAAATTAATGGGCTTTTTTTATGTTTACCCAATCAATTAAATGACATGCTGTTCATCACATTTCTTGCTATAGATAGCAAAATATCTTGGTTATCTTTGCGAAAAAAAATCTTTACCATGATGTCTTATTCAAGCATTTAGCGGTAAGGAATTAGCATGACGGATTTTAATCAGCCACTTGATAAATATGCCAAAGCGCAACGCATTGTCACTGATGAGCAAGCCATTCAAGCTGCCAAGCAAGTGGCGGATTTTGCCCTCATCAAGCGCGACGAGCGCGACCAACAGCGACAATTACCTTTTGCAGTGATGGATCTATTTAGCCAAACCGGGCTTGGCGGCATACGTATTCCCAAACAATATGGCGGCGCCGAAGTGTCAAATCGCACCTTGGCAGACGTCTTTCGCATTTTGAGCAAAGCCGATGCCAATATTGGTTTGATTCCACAAAATCAAATCAGCCTACTCAATATCATCAATATCATCGGCAATGACAGTCAAAAAAGCTTTATTTTTGGCGAGATTTTATCAGGTAGTCGCTTAGCCAATGGCGGGCCAGAACGTGACACCAAAGACAGCAAAACCTTGGCAACGACATTGACCATTGCCAACAATGGTTACTATCTTAACGGGGAAAAATTCTATTCAACAGGCAGCAGTTTTGCCGATTACTTGGCGATTAAAGCCTTACACCCTGAGGGTCATGTGGTACTTACCATTATTGATAAAACCGCAACGGGCGTTGAGGTAGTAGATGATTGGGATGGTTTTGGACTGCGTACCACCTCAAGCGGCACGGTCAAACTCAACCAAGTCAAAGTCCTACCTGAGCTAATTTTTGATGAGCGCTTGCTTAGCGATGCACCGACGTATCGTGGGGCTTATTCTCAGCTGATACAAGCGGCGATTGATGTCGGAATTGCAGAAGGGGCGTTTGAAGATACCTTAGCTGTGGCAAAAAAAGCCCGTCCCATTGTCGATGCCAAAGTCGAAGCTGCGCGCTTTGAGCCGTATTTGCTACAAGTAGTGGGAAAGTTAAAAGTACGCTTGGATGCGGCTACCCTATTACTGCAAGAAGCGGCTGATTATTTGGATGCGCTGGATAGATTGGATTTTGTCACCGCAGAAGAGGCAGCACTCGCGTCTATCAAAGTGGCAGAAGCCAAAGTATATGCCAATGACGCCGCTCTCACGATTTCTGAAAAACTGTTTGAAATTGGCGGTAGTCGTTCATCACTTAGCGAGCATGGCTTGGATCAGCATTGGCGAAATGCCCGCGTGCATACTTTGCATGACCCAGTGCGCTGGAAGTTACACGCATTGGGCGATTATTACTTAAATCACAAATTGCCCAACCGTCATGCTTGGATTTAGAAAGTAAGGAAAACACCATGTCAGATACCATCACCCGTCCAGTAACGGACGCTCAAGCCTCGCTAGTCAAACCTGCGCCAGTCGCCCATATCATCAAGTCGGACAACGAAGCATTAGAAATCGCCTATCAGCTTGCCCAATCGTTTAAACAAGAACGTATAAAACGAGACCGCGAACGGCTATTACCCTTTGCAGAAATTGAAAGCTTGAGCCAATCAGGGTTATGGGCAATCACCGTGCCAAAACGCTTTGGCGGCGCTGATGTATCAAGTTGGACCGTCGCTCAAATCATTGCGCTATTGAGTGGTGCAGATGGGGCGATTGGGCAAATTCCGCAAAATCATTACTATGCGTTAGAAGTATTAAAAAACACGGGGACAGAAGCCCAGCAGCAACGCATTTTTGCTGAAGTATTACAAGGGGCGCGGCTAGGCAATGCGTTGGCTGAGTTTAAGCCCAAAAATGCCGTTGATAAAACCACCAAACTCACCTCGACGGCAGGCGGTTATCTAATCAATGGCGAAAAATTCTACTGCACAGGCAGTCTGTTTGCACACCGTATTCCGACCTTGGTAAAAGATGACAACGACCGCGAATTTTTGGCATTTGTGCAGCGAGGTGCCAAAGGTCTCACGCTGATTGATGATTGGCAAAGTTTTGGTCAACGTACCACAGGCTCAGGCACGGTCTTATTTGACCAAGTTTTTGTGGATAAAGACGATGTCATTGCTTTGGATACAGCCTATCAAAACCCAACGGTTTGCGGGCCGTTTGCCCAGCTGTTGCACGCCGCCATTGAGACAGGTATTGCACGTGGGGCGTTTGATGAAACCTTGGTACAAGTGCGGCAAGCTCGTCCTTGGATTGATTCGGGCGTGGATAAAGCGACCGATGACCCACTCACGCTATTGCAAATTGGGCGCAGTGCGGCAGATGTGCGAGCGGTGGAGGTGTTGCTCAAACACGCTGCCCAAACCATCGATGCCGCTCGTCCAACGCCCAATGAGCAAAATATTGCCCAAGCGTCATTGGCGGTCGCGGCAGTGCGCGCATTAAGCACCGAAGTGGCACTAAAAACCTCCTCACAGCTCATTGAGCTGGCAGGCAGTCGCGGTAGCCAACGTGACAAAGGGCTAGACCTGTATTGGCGAAACGCACGGGTGCATACCTTGCACGATGCGGCACGGTGGAAATACTACTTTATTGCCAATTATGCACTCAATGGGGTATTGCCGCCACGGCGAGGGACGTTGTGATGGGTGAAATGGTAAAAAAAGAAAATAACCCGCCAAAGCCGATTATTCTCAACGCCTTTGATATGAATTGCGCTGGGCATATCAATCATGGTTTGTGGACGCACCCAAGGGATGAATCTTATCGATTCAATGAGCTTAGCTATTGGACAGGCTTGGCAAAAACCTTGGAGCAAGGGCTGTTTGATGGGTTGTTTTTGGCGGATATCACAGGCTGTTATGACGTTTATCAACATAACATTGATGTGACCCTTAAAGAGTCGGTGCAATTGCCAAGCCATGACCCGACCACCTTGGTGTCTGCCATGGCGTCGGTGACCGAGCATTTGGGCTTTGGTATCACTATAAATTTAAGTTATGAGACGCCTTATCAATTTGCTAGACGTATGGCGAGTCTAGATCACTTAACCCAAGGTCGTTTGGGATGGAATATCGTGACAGGGTATTTGGACAGCGCTGAGCGATTGATTGGTAATCAAGGGCTAAAGGCGCATGATTTACGTTATGAGCAAGCGGACGAGTTTTTGCAGTTGTGCTACCAGTTTTGGGAAGGCTCATGGCAAAACGATGCAGTCAAAATAGACAAACAGACGCGCATTTTTACTGACCCTGCCAAGGTAAAAGCGATTCACCATCAAGGGCGTTTTTACCAAAGTGACGGCGTTTTTCAAGTGATGCCGTCTATTCAGCGCACGCCGGTGTTATTTCAAGCAGGGGCATCAGCCAAAGGTTTGGCATTTGCCACCCAGCACGCGGAGGCGATTTTTATTGGGGGTGGTGAAAAATCAGCGATTAAACGGCAGGTGGAGACGATTCGCCAGTTGGCAAAAGCACAGGGTCGCAATCCCAATGACATCAAAGTGCTGATGGGAATCACAGTAGTGACTGACAAGCGTCACGACCTTGCCCAAGCAAAACTGGCAGAATATGAAGGCTATGCCAGTAGCGAGGCAGGATTGGCACATTACTCAAGTTCGGTGGGGATTGATTTATCACAGTATGCCGATGACGAGGTGATTGCCTACCAACAAACCAATAGCATTGCGTCGGTAAACCAGCGCTTTCAGCAGCAGCAGGTTACCAAGGCGCAGCTGATAGCCGAGCATCGGTTAGGGGGACGCTATCCGCTAATCGTGGGTGATGGACGTGAGGTGGCTGAAGCATTGTTGACCTGGGTGGACGAGACAGGGATTGACGGTTTTAACGTCACTCGCACGGTCACGCCTGAGTCTTACGAGGATTTTATTCAGTATGTCATTCCTGAGCTACAACGTCGTGGACGCTTCAAAACCGAATACAAACAAGGCAGTCTACGCCACAAGCTCATTGGCAAAGGTGAGCGGTTACCCAGTTCACACCCAGTGCAAAGCTTTCGATATTAAGGGCTTGTTTAGAGGATATTTTTTAGTGCTATCAGTTTTTTATGTTTTAAGCAGCTATTTCTAAGCAGCTATTTTTAAACCATCATTTTTAAGGAGCTATTATGGCAATCGCAGCAAAACATCGTGCTACTGTTTTAGGGGTAACTATCATTGCTGTCTTGGTGTTACTGAGCGGCTGGGCATTTTACAATAAAAGCCAAGCATCAAACGTCACCAAAGATAAACCGTTAACCATCGGTATTAGCCCGCCTTTTGCCAATCCACTTAAAGAAGCAGTCGCGGCGGCGAAACAGCAAGGTATCAACGTTAAATTAGTCGAGTTTACGGATTGGAATACCCCAAATGTAACACTTAACAGTGGCGACATCGATGCCAATTATTTTCAACATCAGCCGTTTTTAACCAATGCACTCAAACAGCATCCAGAGTATAAGCTATCGGCTTTGGGGAAAGGGGTTGCCACCCATGTCGGTTTGTATTCTAAAAAATACCAAAGCCTAACAGCATTGCCGACGCGTGCCCGTGTGGTGGTGCCAAATGACCCTGTTAATCAAGGGCGAGCGCTACTACTGCTGCAACAGGCAAAATTAATTGGGCTAAAAGACCCAAATAATTTTCTGTCTAACTTAAACGATATCAGCAGCAATCCAAAACAATTGCAATTTGTTGAAGTCGAAGGCCCGCAGACCGCAAGAGCGGTTGATGATGCTGATTTGGTGTTTAGCTACCCGCATTATTTGCGCTTAGCCAAAACCATTGACCCCAATCAAGCCTTAATCCTTGATGATACCACCAACAACCGCTATGCGATTTTATTTGTCACCCGGGATGATTTTGCCCAAAAAAATCCTGAACGAGCCGAACAGCTGAAAAAATTTATTCACATTTATCAAACGTCACCCAACGTAAAACAAGTGCTTGATAAAGAAATCGGGGGAAAACTTTGGTTTCCAGGTTGGACCTCGTAATGCGTTAACAAGTTTTAGCCATAACAATTACAAAGGATCATGCTATGCAGTCGTTTACTCATATTACCCAAGATGACAGTCATTCATCACCTCCCTATATCCGAATCGATAAGGTCAATAAGTTTTATCAAGGACAAGCGCAAGCGATTCATGCACTAAAAGATATCTCGCTTGAGGTGCCAACAGGCAAAATTCTGGGTATTATCGGCAAAAGCGGGGCAGGCAAATCATCTTTATTACGCATTATCAACGGCTTGGAGTCGATTAGTGATGGCCATGTTTATATCGATGATAACAATGTGGCGGCACTCAACCAAGCACAGTTACGACAGCTTCGACAAGGCATTGGTATGATTTTTCAGCATTTTAATCTGCTGTCGAGCAAAACGGTACAAGACAACGTCGCCTTGCCATTAAAAGTCGCCAAGGTAAGTCAGGCTGATATCAATAAACGGGTGGCGCAAGTGCTAGAGATGGTGGGGCTCAGTGATAAAGCATTGATGTATCCTTCTCAGTTATCAGGCGGTCAAAAACAGCGGGTGGGCATTGCGCGGGCGCTCGTGAATGAACCCAAAATTTTATTGTGTGATGAAGCCACGTCAGCACTAGACCCAGAAAGTACCCAGTTAATTTTGCAGTTACTCAAGCAAATTAATAAAAAACTTGGCATTACCATTGTGCTCATTACCCATGAAATGCAAGTCATTCGAGATATTTGTGACCAAGTGATTGTCATTAACCAAGGGCAAATCGTTGAAACAGGACCGGTGTGGAAAGTATTTGCCTCACCCATGCACACCATGACGCAAGAGTTACTAGGCTATAACCAGTCATCCATTGATTTGGGTGAGGATAAACTCACCGACAAACACAATGCCACTCATACCTTGCTCAATCTAAGATACGTTGCCCCAGTAAAATCTGCGCCTGATTTAAAAGCAATTTTTGCGCAATTTGAAGCGCCCGTCTCTTTGTATCAAAGTCAAGTGGATACCATTCAAGGCTACTTGGTAGGCAATATCGTCGTTGGCGTCGCAACCACGGGTTTAGATGTCGCCCAGTTGGCGCATCGCTTGGGTCATCAAATTTTGCATGTGGAGTTAATCGGTTATGCTTGAGTTGTTACTGACGGGGTTGACTGATACGCTGATTATGGTTGGCGTATCAGCGATTTTAGCGTTTTTATTGGGGTTGCCGATCGCATTGTTATTGGTCAATTCAAGCGAGCAAGGTATTGCCCCATCATTTTTGACCAATCTAAGTTTGGGTTGGTCGGTGAACATCGTGCGTGCTATTCCCTTTTTGATATTGATGGTGGCTATTATTCCAGCCACTCGAATGATTGTCGGTACAAGCTATGGTGTGTGGGCAGCCGTGGTACCGTTAACCTTAGCAGCGACCCCTTTTTTTGCTCGAATTGCCGAAGTGAGTCTGCGTGAAGTTGACCCAGGGCTCATAGAAGCGGCACAAGCGATTGGCTGCAACCGTACACAGATTATTCGGTATGTCTTATTGCCCGAAGCATTGCCTGGCATTATTGCCGGGTTTACCGTGACGATTGTCACCATGATTAATTCGTCTGCCATTGCTGGCGCGATTGGGGCGGGGGGCTTGGGCGATATTGCCTATCGTTATGGCTATCAGCGCTTTGATGTGCAAATGATGGTATCAGTCATTGTGGTTTTGGTGACATTGGTGATGTTGGTGCAAGCCACAGGCGATAGTTTGGCTCAATGGGTCGATAAACGCCAATTGTAGCCATGCAGATTTACCACTTTGATATGGCAAATTTGATATAGCAAAAAATCAGCTAAATAATGCAGATATTGTTGTTTCACAAACGGCTTAATTTTTCGTTTAATGGGCTTATCGAAATGTCATCGATTTATCTGATTACACTAAATTAAGGAATAAAGATGTCTGCGACTCAACATCTAACCAATCAATCAAATCCAGCCATGCCACTCAATATCGTTGCGGTATCAGGTGGGCTCAACACACCATCAAAAACCGAAAGTCTGGTACAAAATATTGTAGATGAATTGGCACAAGCCACGCCCATCAACGTACATTTTATCAAACTTAGTGAAATCGGGCCTTTACTCAGTGGGGCGATTTATCGTAACCAACTGCCAGAGCGAGTACAAAACGACTTGGCAGCGATTGAGGCGGCGGACGCCTTGATTGTAGGAACGCCAGTGTATCGCGCGTCTTTTACCGGATTGTTTAAACACTTATTTGACTTTGTGGAGCAAACCGCGCTCGTGGATGTGCCGGTATTATTGGCTGCCTCTGGCGGTAGCGATCGTCATGCACTGGTTCTAGAGCACCAACTTCGCCCATTGTTTAGTTTTTTCCAAGCCCAAACATTACCAATAGGCGTGTATGCGACGGATAAAGACTTTACCCCAGAATACACCGTCTCAAGCCAACAGTTGCGTGACCGTATTGTGTTAGCGGTGGCGCGCGCGTTACCGATACTTGAGTGGGCACCCGCCAAAGGCCGACGCGCCCAAGCCATTAAAGAAAAATCAGCGCAAGCCAATCAGCAGTTAGGCATTAATAAACAAGTCGAACAAGCCGAAATATTACCCTCTGTGGCAGTGCCAGATTTATCGAGTGCCGAAGCCAGACTACACCCGCAAACTACTCAATCATCCCCTAAAAACCATCCATCCGTCGCCTAAAGGGCGCATGTCTTAGTGCGTATTAGCTGATATCAAAGGTTCAGTATGAGTGAATACAACCCGAGCAACAAACTGTTTGGGTTATTCAAATTTTGTTTTTTGTGTGATTGGTATATGTAATTTTGGAATATGAATTTGTTTGATAGGCGTTTGTTGTCCTAGGCCGCTCGGCTTACACTAATTTTATTCATTATCGGATTATTTGGGGCAACAGACTATGAACTTTCAACAACTTCGTATTATTCGAGAAACGGTACGCTGTGACTATAACTTGACGGAAGTAGGCAATGCATTATTTACTTCACAATCGGGTGTGTCCAAGCATATCAAAGACTTAGAAGATGAGCTTGGCGTCGGGCTGTTTGTGCGTAAGGGCAAACGGCTATTAGGTTTGACCGAGCCGGGTAAAGAATTGTTGGTCATTGTAGAGCGGATGCTACATGATGCCAACAATATCAAAACCTTGGCTGAACAATATACCAGCCAAGATAAAGGCGAATTGACCATCGCAGCCACCCATACCCAATCTCGTTATATTTTGCCGCCCGTTGTGCAAGCGTTTAAACAGCTTTTTCCTAAAGTGCATTTGCGCTTGCTACAAGCCGCGCCGCCAGAAATTGCGGCAATGCTACTTGATGGACGAGCGGATATTGGCATTGCCACCGAAGCCTTGTCAAGCTATAGCGAGCTTGTGACTTTTTCTTATTATCACTGGTATCATGCGATTGTGGTGCCGCCAAACCATCCGCTAACCCAGCTTGAACAGGTAACGCTTGCCGACATTGCCCATTATCCGATTATCACTTACATTAGTGGTCATACCGGGCGAACAATGATTGATGAAGCGTTCGCCAAAGCAGAATTACAGCCTGATATCGTGATGACGGCGTTGGATTCTGATGTGATAAAAACCTATGTGGAATTTGGTATGGGCATTGGTATTATCGCGGATATGGCGTTCAATCCCAATAAAGACACCCAGTTAACATTACTCAATTGCGAGCCGCTATTTCATCAAAATACCACCTTGCTCGCGGTGCGACAAGGGCATTTTTTACGAGGATTTGGCTATCAGTTTTTAGCCTTGTGTAACCCTACGTTAACCCAAGCAACAATGCATGATGCCATACAACCTAGCAGCTAACACTAAATCCTGATAAGCAAGGTTGCAAACTTATCGTGTGTTACATCCGAAATACGCGTCAAATTCGCTTGTTGTCTCGCTTGCTGTGCTATTTTTAAGATTTGGGCCTGTTTATCTGGTGTCGATATCAATTCATTTGACGATAAAACGCTTTATGGTGAAAACTGTAAAGCGTTTTTTGATGTCACTGCTTTAGCGATTAAATTGATAGGGTTAGCAGCAAAATTATTAAGTATTTTTTGTGCTAACCAAAGCAGTTTTTGTTATTTTTTATTGAGCGATATTTGCTTTAAGCTTATGGCTACCGATAAACCGCCCATGACAAAAGGCGAGTTATCTTAATCAATTTTTGAGCTTACAAGCAGGGGTTACGATGAAAATTTTTTGGTTTATACCGACACATGGCGATAGTCGTTATTTAGGCACGAGTAAAGGGGCAAGAACCGTTGACCATACTTATATGAAGCAAATTGCAGTGGCAGCCGATAATCTTGGCTATGAAGGCGTGTTGATTCCGACAGGTCGCTCATGTGAAGACCCTTGGTTGGTCGCTGCTAGTCTCATTGATGCGACCACTCGCTTAAAGTTTTTGGTGGCATTACGCCCTGGGGTGACGACACCCGCGCTTGCCGCTCGTATGACAGGCACCTTTGATCGTTTATCAAATGGTCGATTGCTGCTTAATCTGGTCACAGGCGGCGACGAACAAGAGCTTAAAGGCGATGGCATCTTTGAAGACCACGCGACGCGTTATCAGACAGCCAGTGAATACACCACGATTTGGCGAGAGATTTTAACCCGCTCGCACACAGGCGAATCCTTCACCTTTAACGGTGAACGCTTGCAAGTCGAAGATGCCAAATTGCTATATCCCCCTCTACAACAGCCATATCCGCCGTTGTGGTTTGGCGGTTCATCTGAGGCGGCGCAAACACTGGCTGCCGAACAAGTTGACAGTTATTTGACGTGGGGTGAGCCGCCTGCTGCCGTCAAAGAGAAGATTGAGCAGCTTAAAACCAAAGCCGCTGCCAAAGGTCGCACGTTAAGCTATGGTATTCGTCTGCACGTGATTGTGCGTGAAACCAATGAAGCCGCTTGGCAAGCCGCTGATGAATTGTTGAGTTATGTCACTGACGACACCATTGCCGCTGCCCAAGCCAAATTCGCCCAAATGGACTCGGTGGGACAACAACGTATGGCGGCCTTGCATGGCGGTCGCCGTGATAACTTAGAAATTTCGCCTAACTTATGGGCAGGGATTGGACTGGTGCGTGGTGGCGCAGGCACGGCACTGGTGGGCGACCCACAAACCGTTGCCGCGCGTATTCAAGAGTATGCCGATTTGGGCATTGATAACTTTATTTTCTCAGGTTATCCACACTTGGAAGAAGCGTATCGGTTTGCTGAATTGGTTTTCCCATTATTACCGATTGACACCCAAAACACCTTGGTCAAGCCAAATTTGACAGGACCATTTGGTGAAATTGTCGCTAATAACTATGCACCCCCGCAACAAACTAGCGGCATTGCAGCCTCAAAAACACCCGCCACTGAAACACCCAAACAAGCTATTGCCTCTTAAAGGCGTCTTAAATGCCTGTGATAAAACGTGCTAACTAAGGCACGTTTTACGCTTTGGCTATAATTATCTATATCTATCATCTGACAGGGTATGTGAGATGCACCCGAGCCATGATAAACCTTTTAACTGATAGACCTTTTTTTTAAAAGTGGTAGCCAGTTATGCGATGAGATTAGACCAACAACCTATTTTGCTAAAGTTAATCATCAAGGTGTCAATATCCCAACTTTTTTTTAGCAAATCCATAGCAGGAAAAACGACTCCTCTATAAATGGGTTACATTCACAATTTGAATAAATTATTGATAGCAATTAAAATTTTTAAATTACTACTGTTAATTTTGCAGTTTGTAGTATGTCATTTTTTAATCAATAGTTTAATTATGTAATTTTATGGGTGATAAAAGTTAATTTAGCGCTTTTTACTTTTTACGGCTTATATAATTAAAAAGATTTAAATTTTAAATAATAAAACAATGGGATAAATAAATTTAAATCATGCACCTCAATTAATGATCAACTAACTATAAGGGCAATAAAACATGACAACTGAAAACAACGAAAAACTTTCTTTATTAGATGATGTGGCATTGAAAGCACAAATGCTCATGGCAAACTTCAAAGAGGGCGCTAATGATGGCTATGACCATTCTGTCACCAGTGCCGGTGAAAAGGGCTTAAAATCAGGCAAAGTGTCTGAACTCACCGCCATCGCTCCCTTAACCAAAGATGGGGCAGCTCGTATCAAGCGAATTTTAGAAATCACCAAAGGCAATCTTGCAGGGGCGACCAATGTAGGCACCTTGCATGATTTGCGGTTGGTGTTTTTAGACAATGACACCAAGCTACTGTTTTGTACCGCCTATGATGGCGATTGGGACGCCTACATCAACGACTTTGCTACCAAAATTCCAGAACTCATGGACTTGATTTTTGGCAATGTAGAGGGTTGGCCTGGGATTAAGAGCCCGACTGTCAAGCAATTCATCCTTGACCATCAGATTACCGCTACCGGTTGGTATGTGGGTGTACCCCATCTAACGGTTCGTGATATTGCGCGTAATGACAAAATCGTGCGTGGCATTAATAAAGCCATTGAACAAGCCCAATAAGCCGACTTAGAACCTGTATTCACCATATCACGTTTATCGTACTATTATAAGGGTACTATTCCAAGCGTACGCTGAACGGGCAAGCTTTAGGTTAAAATTTCGATACAAAAGCCATTTGTTGCGTGATTTTTACCATAGGCGATATTTAGCGTGGTGTATGGTGAGCAGGTTCTTAGCATCAAATTTTTGAAATTCTCTGCTAGGAACGACCATGAATAACGACAACCCAGCGAATGAAAGCCTACTTGGCAAATTAAAAACCCATCTACAAGATGGTATTGAGCATGGCATAGAGGCCGTTAAAGACAAATTTGAACACAGCGATACACCCGCTGAAAAAGGCAGTGTCAAAGAACGGGTACACGAAGCCACACAAAAAATCAGCACGCAGCTGCACAGCGTCACCACACGGGCAACGAACGCTATCTATCCCAATATCGCTACGATGGAACTTGAGGATATTCAAGCCATCATCTTACATGACCGCCCTGCGCCTTACTATGGCACGCTTGTCGCGCTAAAAGTCAATGACAGCAACGCGGGTCGTGAATTACTAAAAGCGGTATTACCAAACGTCACAGGCTCAAAAAATTTCCAAAAAGATATGGATGCCAATTTGACTATTGTGATGACGTATGAGGGGCTAAAAGCTTTAGGCTTACCGCAAAGCTCGCTTGATTCTTTCCCAGAAAATTTCAAAACAGGTATGGCAGGTCGCTCTGATATCTTGGGTGACAAAGGCGATAATGACCCTAGCAACTGGCTTGCGCCATTTGGTGATAAAGGCGATATTCATATTTGTGGCGCGGTAATTGCCGATAGCCAAGAAAAATGGCAAGCCAAACTTACCGAACTTAAACAGGCGTTTGCCCCTTATCTAGATGCCAGCCGTAACGCTATCGAAATCTTGGTAGAACATGATTTTGGCGCAGATGGTGACGTCAAAAACGTGTTTGGTTATCGCGATGGCATCAGTAACCCAGAAGTTGATGGCAGTGGTATCACCCTTGAAAATAACACCGAACGTCCGATTGCGGCGGGTGAATTTGTGTTAGGTTATAAAGGTGAAGCGGGCGTCGTACCCCCCATGCCACAGCCTGAAGTATTGGGTAAAAACGGCTCGTTTATGGTACTGCGAAAATACCGCAGTAATGTGGCTGACTTTCACCGCTATTGCCTAGAACAAAGCGACAATGACCCAGCTAAAGCCGATAAACTGGGGGCAAAAATGTTCGGTCGCTGGCGTTCGGGTGCCCCCATCACCCTAAGCCCAGATCACGATGATGAAGCCCTCGGCAAAGACAATGTAGCAAACAATAAATTTGACTACACGGACGATCCCTATGGCAAAGGCTGCCCGTTTGGTGCTCATGCTCGCCGTATGAACCCACGCAATACCAAAGACTTTATTCTAAGCGATGTGCGTCTTCACCGTATCATCCGTCGTAGTGTATCGTATGGCGATATCGTGCCGCCCAACGTGACCCAAGACGACGGTCAAGACCGGGGTTTATTTTTTATCGGTATCAACGCGCATGCCATGGACACGCTTGAGTTTTTGCAAAGCCAATGGATTAATGACGGTAACTTTATGAACCTTGGGGAAGAACGTGACCCAATGCTAGGCGTACACGCAGGTAGTGACGCTGATAGCGATGTGTTCACTGTACCCGATGAGCCAATTCGTAAGCGTCATACCAATATTTTGCAATTTAATACCCTACAAGGCGGCGAATATCTTTTTGTACCAAGCTTGTCGGCACTCAAATGGATTAGTGAGCTTAACGAAAATTCATATTAGAGTAAAACTAAATAAAAAAAGGTTAGGCGTTTTTAGTACTGCTAATCTTATAAAATAATGAAAATAACAAAGGACAATCATCATGTTAAATAAATTATTCGGTCGTCGTTATGCGAAGTTTGACCCAGCCATCGACCAGCTTACTAGTGACGATGAAAAAGCCATCGACCAAATCACCGCAGATATTCGTGACTATATCGGCAAATCAGACACGGTTAGCAAAATCAACTATCACACACGAGATGCCCATGCCAAAGGCTACTGTGCGTTAAAAGCCAACTTTGAGATTTTACCAAAACTGCCCAAAGAATATGCCCAAGGTATCTATGCCAAACCCGCTCGCCATGAAGCGGTGATTCGTTTTTCTAATGGCTCATCTCGTGTGGCTGCCGACAACAAGTTGGGGCTTTCTCAAGGGTTGGCGATTAAAGTCTTTGGTGTCAAAGGCGAAAAATTACTGCCAGATGAGCCAGATAGCCCAAACTTTGACTACAATTTGATTAATTTTCCTATTTTCTTTTGTAACACCATTCAAGACTATAGTTATATTTCACGGCTATTTTTACAATTAAATGATTATTTTGCCAAAGGCGCAAAAGGTCAAGCCAAATTTGCCTTTGACTGGGTTACCCAATATGGCAAAAAACTGCCATCCAAAGAATCCCTCAAGACTTTTAGGGCTTTTAGTAAATTTAAAACCATCAAACCGCAAAATACCTTGTTATACAGTTTTTATTCACAAGGGGCAGTGCGTCATGGCGACTATATGGCAAAAATCCGTGTCGCCCCGACCAAAGCGTCACAAGCCAAAATCAAACGCCGTGACCTAGATGTCAACGCCACCAGCGAGGCGATTCGTCCTCTGATTTTACAAGAAATCCGTGAGCACGATTATGAGTTTGATGTGCAAATCCAGCTGTGCCGTAACTTAAAAGACCAACCCATCAATGACTTAACCAAAGAATGGGATGAAAAAGACGCACCGTTTGTGACAGTGGCAAAACTTACCATCCCTTGCCAAGATGTGCCGGATGACGGCAACTTTGACATTATGGAGCATTTGTCATTTACCCCGTTTCGCTGTATTGAAGCCAACCGTCCGATTGGTAATTTGCAACACGCAAGACTGCGTGCCTATCAAACCGCCTCGACCACGCGTCATCGTTTAAATCATAAAAAACGTGCCGAGCCAACCAACCTAAAACAGGCATTTGATAAAGATTTTTACAGCCTGTAAATTTGGCAAAAAATCAGTAGCGGGGCGGTTATAGGGGCATTGTTTGAGGTAAGATTTCACCCATTGGGTGAAAAACTACATCGCCCTCAATCATTCAACAACCGTTAGCCTGTGACTGGGCTAACGGTTTTTTTTCTTTTAATCTAATCAAAAATAGTCGACAGCAAATACGATAATAGCAAAAAATTTCCCTCACTCAGCTAATATAAAGTTGCGTATTTGCCCGTTAATCTAGGAGTATTGTATGTCAGAGTCGAATCCTCTTGTGAATTTTACCCATATCACAGTCGCGGGCAGTGGTGTTTTGGGCTATCAAATCGCCGTACAAGCGGCGTTTCATGGTTTTAAAGTCGTTGTGTATGATATCAATGACGAGGTACTCAATAAAGCCAAAACCAAATTTGCCGATATCGCCAAACGTCATCAGGCTGATTTGGGTGAAACAAGCGAACAAGCCAAACAGGCTGAGCAAAATTTGCGTTATAGCTCAGACTTAAGCGCCGCCTTAAAAGACGCCGATTTGTTGATTGAAGCGGTGCCCGAAGATGTCGCCATCAAAAAAGATTTTTATCAAAAAGCCTCCGCAGCCGCCCCCGAAAAAACCGTATTTGTCAGTAACTCATCTACCATGTTGCCCAGTGATTTGGTCAAATTTACCGACCGTCCTGCTAAGTTTTTGATGATGCATTTTGCCAATGAGATTTGGAAGCGCAACCTTGCCGAAATTATGTCACATGCCGATACCGACCCTAATGTATTTGATGCGGTGGCCGCGTTTGCCAAACAAATCGGCATGGTGCCTATTATCGTCAACAAAGAAACCTCGGGCTATGTACTAAATTCACTACTCAATCCTTGGTTAAATGCAGGGATGCAGCTGTATATCCAAGGCATTGCTGACATTCAAACCATCGACAAAACTTGGATGCTTGGCACAGGCTCGCCGATGGGACCATTTGCTTTTTATGATATGCTGGGGCTAACTACCCCTTACAATATTTACAAGCTTGCTGTGGCTAAGGGCAAACAACAAGACCAAGCGGTCGTCGATATGCTTAAAAAAGAGTACATCGAGCAACATAAACTGGGCGTGCCAACGGGCGAAGGATTTTATCAATATCCCAATCCCGCCTTTAACCACCCTGATTTTTTAAAACCACCCAAAGCGGATTTATCCAAAGTACCTTATAAAAATATTACTGTGGCAGGCAGTGGTGTATTAGGCAACCAAATTGCGGTGCAATGTGCGTTTCATGGGTTTAACGTGACTATTTATGACATTAACGATGACGCGATTGCTAATGCGAAAACCCGCTTTACCGACCTTGCCAATCAGCATCAGCATGACCTAGGTGAAACCGATGCCCAAGTGGCAGCAGCTAGTAAAAATTTAGCTTACACCACGGACTTAAATGAGGCGTTAAAAGATGCAGACCTATTGATTGAAGCGGTGCCAGAAAGCTTAGACATCAAAAAAGATTTTTATCAAAAAGCCTCAGCCGCCGCCCCTACCAAAACCGTGTTTGCCAGTAACTCATCAACGCTATTGCCAAGCGTGTTATCGACCTTTACTAACCGCCCAGAAAAATTCTTGATGCTGCACTTTGCCAATCACATCCATATCCGTAATACGGTGGAGTTGATGGCGGCAGCAAGCTGCGACCCACAAGTCTATGCTGACGTCATCGAATTTGCCAAAGCCATTGCTATGTTACCGATAGCGGTGAAAAAAGAACAATCAGGCTATGTACTTGATAGCTTATTGATTCCGTTATTGGTAGCGGGGTTAAAACTGTGGGCAAACGGCGTTGCCGATGCCGCAACCATTGATAAAACGTGGATGATAGCCACGGGCTCACCCTTTGGACCGATGGCGATTTTGGATAAAAATGGCATGAAAACCAACTACAACATCTTTAATGAACTGGCAAAAACGGACCCTTCTTTGCAGCAGCCCGCTGCAAAGCTTAAAGCAGAACTGGTCGATACCAACAAACTGGGTGAAGCCACGGGCGAAGGGTTCTATCAATATCCTAACCCAGCTTATTTAGCGAAAGATTTTTTAAGCTTATCTGACTAAACTGCGTTTGGTAGAGGAGAATAAACAAGGGTTAATTTGCTAACTTGACGTATCTACTGTTGCCACTACCGACATGCCGGGTATCAACTCATTCAGACGACTTTGGTTGCCATCGATGTCGATGCGTACAGAAATGCGCTGTACCACTTTGGTAAAATTCCCAGTGGCATTGTCGGTTTTAATGACACTAAATTCTGACCCTGTTGCGGGGGAGATGCTTTTGACTACCCCCGTAAATTTTTGTTTGCCTAGGGCATCGACAGTAAACCACGCTTTTTGCCCCATTTTCATTTTATCAATTTGGGTTTCTTTAAAATTGGCAATGACCCACATCGATTTTGGAATGAGGTAAACCAACTGCGTGCCTTGTGTCACCAACTGACCGGTACGGATATTGATTTGCCCTAATCTACCTGAGGTCGGGGCGGTGATTAAGCCATACTCTTGGTTGGTATTGGCTTGATTTAGCTGTGCATTGGCGCTTTTAATCTGTGCTACCAAACCAATTTTTGCCACTTCCGCGGTTTTTTGACCTTCGCGAGCGACATCGACACTGGCGATTGCTTGGCTCATCAGTGCTTCATTGTTTTTAACTGCCGCTTTGGCAGTGTCGACTTCATTTTGTGACACGGCGCCAACACCGACCAAGGATTCAAGTCGTTTCAGCTGTTGGATAGACAATTCTAGCTGGGTTTTAATTTGTGCTACTTTTGCCTGCGCGGCTTTGACATCGGCTTTGCGCTGCTCGATGATTTGTTGTTGGTTGGCTAAATTAGTAGTCGCTTGTTCCAGCCCTGATTCGGCTTGTACCACTTGCTGTGAGTAGTTAGCACTGCTGACTTTAACTAACGGTTGACCTTGTTTGACGTCCTCAAAATCGGTGACGTAGACTTTTTCGATATAACCATTAATTTGTGCCGACAATAGGGTGATATTGCCTTTGACATAACTGTTTTCGGTTTGTTGCAGTGGGGAGTTAAACGGACCCAAATGCCATGCCCATAAAATCACCCCAACACCGAGCAAAAAAACCACCAACATGATAATTAAGGTAAGCGGTCTAGGGTTGATAATCTTTTCAGGCGCCTGTGTGGGTTTATCATCGCTGTCATTAGCTGGCGCATCATTTTGGGTTGTTGCTTCACTACTCATGAGTTGGGTTTTCCGTAAGCATTTTATTGATGATTAAATTTTATTGGTCATTCAATTTATCATTAAACTGTTATTTAAAAAACCAGTTATCTAAAAACAGTTATCTAATTGGGTCGCCTTGTTATAAGCATCTAGCTTATCAAGTCTATGTTTGCTTAATTGCTGCTTTTTGCCGATTTTCAATGTATTTTTTGCGGGCGATATTAATCATACCCCAAGCAAATAAAAACGTGGCAATGTAACTGTTCACAGTAATGATATCGCCATACGCTTTAATCTGCGCTTCTCGCGTGACAATTTGGTTGAGGGATTGTTGGGCTTGTTGCTGCGACAAATTGCTGTCGGTGATGACGGGTTTAAACCCTGCTTGGTATTGTTGAAGCCGCTGGGTTACTGTGGCATCTGTCGATTGCATTTGCTGCAAAATACTTTGTTTATGATACTGGGTGCGCTGCTGTTGCAGGGTGCTATAAAAAGCCGAGCCTACCAACCCGCCAAAGTTTTGGGTAGCCCCAAACAATATGATAAAGGTGATGACATGATTGACGCTTTGTCGTAGCGTCAGCCCAAATCCCATCAATACCAATGGACCCATAAACAGTGAGCCTGCAAACGCGACTGCAAATTGACTGAGATAAAAATTTTGGGGTCGTACGTCACTGGTGAGCATATTGGCATCATACACACTGGCAATCGCTACGAGCAAAGTCGCTACCACCATCGGCGGAATCAAATGATCACGTGAAAAGGTCAGTGCGCTGACTATCAAACCTGCCAACATACCAAAAAATATGACCGTATAAAAACCCACAAACTGGTCGGACATGAGACCTTGGGATTTTAAAAAATTCACCACCGCGTAGCTTTGCTCAGACATAATCAAACGCAGTAAAAAAGCGCCTATTACAAAACGCCATAACGCAAAACTCCCCAGCCAGCGGGTCATAATCAAAGGATTTTTGCGGTAATGCTCAAAGAAAAAGCCTGACATCAACAGCGCCAACGCGCCAATGAGCATATACGCCAATAACGGTGAGTTTTCCCACCATAAAATAGGCCCTTGTACCAACACCCCACACAGTAACCCAAAACCGGGCGCCAATAACAAAAAGGTGAGAATGTCTTTCTTTTCATACACTTCGATCCGTAAACTTCGTGGCAACTTGACGGCGACCACCATCGCAAAACAACACAGCGCCAAACCAAACTCAAAGGTGTAAAGCCGAGTCCAGTCATTCACATTGACCAAATAAGGCGACATTATCCAAGCCAACGGAATCGCCAGCGCACTGACCCCAAAACCAATATACAAACCTTGCAGGCGATACTGACTACTAAAGGCTTGCATCACATAATAAAGCCCGAGTGAGGATAACGGCGCCGCGACAAAGCCTCCTATCGCCCTGACCAGTAAAGCCATCGGATAGTTTTGCACAAATATATGAATAAACATCACCAGCATGAACATCAGCAGGGATATTTCAGAAAACCAGCGTAATCCAAATTGTTGACGCGCTTTAAACAGCAGCAGGTTGGCGCTGACATTTGCCATCACATACACAGCAGGTATCCAAGCCACTTGTGAGAATGTCAGCGCATATTCGCCTTGGATTTGCGGTAAATTGGCGGTAATAATGCCATTGCCCAAGCCACCACAAATTGCAATAAAAACACCGATGACAAAGTACACAATGCTTTTTGATCGAGAGTGAGCAATACTCGGTGGGGAACCGGGTAACGCGGGTTTTTCATCCTCGGTCCAATTGGGTGGCGTTTCTAAGATTCTAGGTGATTTCAAAGGGTAGCTCGATTTTGATACTGTTAAGACAAGAGAGGTTGGCTATAGTGTAATCAAAAATAGGCTTAGCGTCAGCGACAAAATAGTTCGATAAATGTGAAATGATGCATATGACATGGACTAGCGCTATGCTAGACATCAATACCCAACCCATCATTATCACACTGGTCATTGAAACCCATTAGGCAAGCTACGGTCAAATTCATCCAGTAAATACACCCAGTCGATTAAGGTCTAACATTTTTAAACAAAAAAATTCGATTTTTTTTGGCACATAAGTATTTTTTAGTTGCCAAAATGCGCTAGGCTATCTGTTCATTCATCACTGATTCATCACTGCTATGAACCCGCTTTATCAAACCGATTTGCCGACACTGGGGCGCAATACTGACATTGACCACCATGCTGATTTACAAGTGTTGCAGCGTATCAAACGATTTTTATTGCCCCGTGATTTTGAGGTGTCAAAGGATTTATTGCAACAGATGCAGCAGGGGTATGGTGTTGCAGATCAGCCTGTCGATGCGCTGTTATCCAGCGGTATCAAATTCGCCAAACCCCTGCAGCAATTGATTTTGCATGAGCAAGGGATAGCGCAAACGGGTAATGTATCGGCAGCTAAAGCGTTATTGCAACAGCCAGCGTTTGAGGCGCTGTATCAGCAGTTTTGCCAATATCCGAGCTGGTATGATGCCAAGCTTGCCGAGATTGGCGCAATTGCCTATCGGCGCTATCCGTTGATGCTGATTTGGTTATTGCGTAATGTCGCGCTAATGGCAGGCTATAGTATCCCTGCGCTCTCATTGCCACTCATCAAAACAGGGGCATTAGTGCATGATGCATTGCCGAGGCTCATGCGAACCTATGCATATATTTTGGCAGTGTCTGAGTATCCAGCGATTAGCCGCAATCAGCAACCACCGTTGGCAATTGGCACAGAAGGCTGGCGACAAAGTCTGCAAGTGCGTCAGACACACGGTCTGGTACGACAACACTTATGCAGTCATGATTGGGACAGTGCCTACTGGGGGTTGCCCATTAACCAAACTGATATGGTGGCAACCCACTTGCAGTTTTCGCTACTCATTATGCGCGGACTAAAATTACTGGGGGCAAGAATCAGCGCCGAAGAATCACAAGGCATTATGCATTTATGGCAACTGGCGAGTTGGTGGATGGGGATTGAGCTGGCACGCATTCCTGAAGATGAAACCGAGGCGTGGGCATGGCTTTATAGCTATTTGGCAACCCAGCAATTAGATTTTGAATTTGGTAAACCCCTCGCCAAAGCGCTGCATGATTTACCCTCGCAAATCATGGGCGAGGATAACAGACGTGGACAGCTGGTTGAGCGGATCAATGCCAGTGTCACACGGACTTTAGTGGGTGATGATATTGGCGATGGCTTGGGACTACCTAGCCCAAAATGGCGCTATGGCGTGCTTGTCAGTGTGCCGATTGTATTTGGGCTTGATACCGCACGAGCGCACAATGCGGCTATTGCCAAAAGATTGGCGCAATTTCGCGCCAAACGCCAAGATAACATGAACTGGTGGCTCAAAAAGCACGACAACTATTACCAATGAACTAGCACATACGACGTTAGTAATTTATAACAGTGACAGTAACGCTTATCTATGCCGAGTTATATAGGCAAAGTTATCCATACAAGGTTGTCTAGGCATTGCAATCACTAGGCTTTTAATATCACCTTCATCATGTTCCAAAAGGTCTTGCCATACGGTGGTTGGAGCAAATGCGCGAAGTTAAGGTGACTTTGTTTAAACACCGCTTTTGGATGAGAGAAGGTGTCAAAGCTATATTTGCCGTGGTAACGCCCCATCCCTGATGCCCCGACACCGCCAAACGGCAGATTTTGCTGGGCAATGTGAAAAATCGTTTCGTTAATACACGCGCCGCCACTCACCGTATGCGCGAGCACGTAGTCGGTGTCGGTTTTGTCCTCGCCAAACACATACAGCGCCAGTGGGCGGTCACGCTCATTCACATACGCCACCGCTTGCGCCAAGTCTTGGTAGGACACCAGTGGCAATACAGGGGCAAAAATTTCCTCTGTCAGCAACTTAGCATCGCTTGGTAAATCAGTGACAATCATCGGTGGGAAAAATCCAGTCTCGAGATTCACTTCATAATCGGTCAGTGGAATGAGGGTGGCGCCGCGCTGTTTGGCTTCATCGAGATAACCTTGCACGCGGCTGGCTTGTTTGGGATTGATGACAAAGCTATAGTCAGGGTTGTCTGCAAGATTGGGGTAGTGGGCGTCAAGCCATGCGGTTGATTGTTCGATAAAGGCGTGTTTTTTATCCCCCTGCATCAACACATAATCAGGCGCAATACAGGTTTGTCCTGCGTTCATGGTTTTGCCTGTCCATACGCGGTTGACAGTTTTTGCCAAATCAGCGCTTGGCGTCACCACGACAGGAGATTTGCCGCCCAGCTCAAGGGTGACAGGGGTCAAATTCTGGGCAGCGGCTTTCATGATATGTTTGCCCACTGTGGTAGAACCGGTAAAAAACAAATGGTCAAACGGTAATTGGCTAAAGGCTTGCGCGACTTCGACACCCCCTGTGATCAAAGTCACTTCGTCTGCGGCAAAATACTTGGGTAACGCATTAGCCAGCCACCGCTCAAAATTCGGTGACGCTTCTGAGACTTTGAGCATCGCACGATTGCCTGCCACCAATGCGGCAGCCAGCGGCGCAATCACCAAATACAGCGGATAGTTCCAAGGTGCAATAATGCCCACGAGTCCTAACGGCTGCGGCTGGATATAACTACGAGCGGGCAAAAACCAAATCCCAGTTTTGACGGGCTGTTTGGCAGACCAAGCCTTGCCGTGCTTTTGTGTATAACGAATGGCTTCAAGCGTTGGGAACAGTTCAAGCATGGTGGTTTCAGCCGCTGGGCGTTGTCCAAAGTCGGCATGAATAGCGGTGATAATCTCGCTTTGGTTATCCATCACCAGCTGCTCTAATTTTTTTAGCCGCGCACTACGAATTGACCAATCGACATGTTGGTCTTGACGGCTAGCCGTTCGCATGATGTCAAACTGCTGCTGCATGGCATTGATAGTTGCATCCGAATTAGTTGCATCTGAGTTGTCTTGAGGTGTCATGTGTATTATCCCAATCATTTAGTTAAATTTTAACTCAACATAGCAGTTAAGCCGGTATCTTGCTAGCATCTTTTTGCACAACTGTCACGTTTTGCCTTGTGGTATCCGCAGGGTACGGTGACTGGGTTACTTTGTGTGGAATATGGCTCATGGCATGCTCTGTCAATGCTGTTATGGTGAGGCTTGGGTTGACGCCCAAGTTGGTCGAGATATTGCTGCCATCGCAGACATAAAACCCTTGATAATTAAACAATCGGTGGTACTTATCGACCACGCCATCTGCTGCTGAGTTGCCCAGCGAAATCCCACCCATACAATGCGCGGTGGTCGGGATGTTCAAAAATACTTCCGACAACACGCCATAACCGATTCCTCCCATTTGGGTTGCCATCTGCTCGGTAAATGCGCTTGCTTCTGGGATAAAGGCAGGGATGGCAGGACCATAGGTTTGCATCTGGTAGCGACTACCTAACCAAGCCCGCCACCACGGGCTTTTTTGATAGCGCATTTCAAGCGCATAGGGCGTGCTTTGCATACATAGCAAGATAAGACTTTGTTTTGCCATATTATGTGGTCGAAATGCACGCCACGCTTGACGGGGCTTGAGGATAAACTGCGCTATAAAACACCATAACCAAGCCAGTAGCGACATTTTTTTGCCGTTTTTATAATTGCTTAACGTCGCCAAAAAGGAGGCAATATTAAAACCTTCAGGATAGCGTGTCGCCTCAATGTGTGTGCCATCGCCCAAATAAATCCCAGAGCCGATAGCCACGCCATCGCTCATGGCGCCATGTTGCTCATCCAAAAATCGCACGCCTAGCAAAGATTCAGCATTGGTATAGATACGCTTGCCAAGATAAGGGGAAATATGGGGCATATTGCCTTTATGGCGCTGCTCAAACAGCAGTTTTTGGCTACCGAGGCTGGAGGCTGACAGTACAATCTGTTGGGTGGCGATTTGATACTCACCTTTATCCGCTGATTGCAGCGTCACCCGATAGCCTTGCGAACCGTTTTGATAGGCAGGGTCGCTTGGCGATTTGCTAGCATCTGCTATCGGTACTATATCCGTGACTTTGGTTTCAGCGAGCAGGGTAGCGCCATTCTTTTGGGCAAAATACAGGTAGTTTTTATCTAGGGTATTTTTGGCGCCATAACGGCAGCCCACCATACAGCCACCACAGCCTATACAGGGACTGCGCTTAGGACCTGCGCCGCCAAAATACGGGTCACCATTGACAGAAGGGTGAGCATACTTGTCATGTTCACTAAAGTAGGCGCCCACATCGGTAAGATAAAAACTATCACCCACGCCACTTAGGTTTGCCATTTTTTGTAGCATCAAATCTGCGTTGCCGATTTTTTTGTTTTGGCTCACGCCTAGCATGCGTTTGGCGGTCTCATAATGTTGTGGCATCACCGCTTGCCAATCGTGAAGCCCTGCCCAGCTACCTTGTTGCCAAATTTTGTCTTCTGGCTGTAATAAGGTGTTGGCATAAGTGATTGAGCCACCGCCCACTGCATTACCATGCAGCACCATAACATGCTTAAATAGCTGAAGCGAAAAAAAACCTTTGTACTTGAGCGCAGGCAACCACAAAAATTGCTTGATATCGCGCACGGTTTTGGGCATGGTTTCAGGAGAGATATGCTTGCCTTGCTCCGCGATAATCACGCGATAGCCTTTTTCGGTCAGTCGCATCGCTGAGACGCTACCGCCAAAGCCTGAGCCTATGACCAAAAAATCCGTATCAAATGATTGACCTTCCATGTATCGCTTTCCTTATTTTCCTTAATAGTTGTCCTTAATAGTTATCTTGAATAGTTGTCCTTACAGCTGACCTGCCGCGGGCTACTTTGCAGTGACTTTTTGGCTGTATCTGTCTTTCTATAACAGCGGTTTACTGCTAAACAGTTCAACCCGCTACCTGATTAGGGTATACTAATTTTTCAGCAGGCTACTGCAACTGTGACATTTGGGTTCGTTTTGTTTTGATAACTTAAGTAAAGGATTGAGTTGAAAGGATTAACGCGTGCCAAAGCCAACCTTCACACCGCTTCCATCGCCCACGGGTACGAGTATTGAGTCGAGCTTGAGTGATTTTGGACAGCAGGCGCATATCATGGGCAATGCCAACACCGTGGTCAGACGCTCGCTCGCCATAGCGCTGCTCAAATTCATGGAATCCACCCCATTTGCTGATATCAGCGTCACCGAGCTGACCCAAAAGGCAGGTGTGAGTCGCATGGGCTATTACCGCAATTACGATAGTAAACTTGCGTTACTCAAAGACTATTTGGCGCAGATTGAGCATGATTTTCCTTTTATCGACTTGACGGCGGCAAGCGAGTCCGAGTTTTATGCGTTTTTGGTACGCGTGTTTGACTATCTGAGCAAGTTTGAGTTATCAACCAAGATTTTGCTCAATCAAGGCTTTGAAGGGTTGATTTTAGACACCCTCCTTAATAGCAAAATTTTTGTCGAATACCGCAAAAAGCAGGCATTGACTTGCCAAGCTATGACCGCGACACAGGATAAAAGCGGGGAGTACAATTTGGTATTTGCCTCAGGAATGCTGTATCACACCTATATTCATTGGGTGCGACAAGGGCAAACAGAAACGCCACAGCAACTAGCAAGCTGGCTCATGACGGGTGGGTTTTATCGGTTATTTCACCCTACTGATGACTAAACTGATTGGGTTTTATCAAACGCTGTCACTATTCCCATACCCACTAGCATGGCGATAAAAAACACCATCCCCTGCCAGATACCCATGCCCATGAGTACCACCGCAGGGGCAGGGCAGATACCAGCGATGCCCCAACCGATACCAAATATCATCGACCCAATCGCCAAGCGCTTATCAATACCGCGGCGAATCGGTGGAAACGGCGCACCCGATAGACTGGTCTTTTTTAAGTGACTTAAGTTAAAACCGATGGTGGCGACAATGAGCGCGGCAACCATCACAAACATCAACGCAGGATTCCAATCGCCTGCTAGGTCAAGAAAGCTTTGCACGGTTTTTGGGTTTGCCATATCACTGACAATCAAGCCTGTACCAAAAACCAACCCACAGATACCACTAATCAATAACACAATTTCTTTTCGCATGATATATGCCCCTAACGTCTCAATTAAATCAATGACAACAAATGACGACCGATAAACACCGTCACAAACCCTGCGGACATAAAGGCAATGGTTGCCACCAATGAACGGGGCGAAAAGCGCGCATTACCACAGATGCCATGACCACTGGTACACCCTGAGCCCATCCGCGTACCAATACCCACTAGTAAACCTGCAATAATATACAGCCAAGGCGATGAGGTTACCTCAATGGTTGGCAAACCAAATAACTGACCAACCACCCAAGGCGATACCACTAAGCCAATAAAAAACGCCAATTGCCAAGTAAAATCGGGTGAGTTTGGTTGCAATAAACTTGACACAATGCCACTGATGCCAGCAATCTTGGCAATACTCCACCACAGCATAACCGCAGAGAGCCCAATCAACATACCACCCACCAATGGATGACTATAATCTGCAATAGAAAATAACAACATACGCCACCTAAGCATTTCACAATAATATATATTATACAATATTGTATAATATATAGCGCGTTTAAGGGTGAATTTTTTTTAAAATGGGATAATAATCAACGAAAAAACGCCGACCAACGCGCTTTTTGCAAAAAAACTATGTTAGATTAAAGCTAGATTAAAATAAGTACAAAACCATGATGATAGGGCTTCACGGCTTAACAGTTTAATAAGGTAACCCATGTATAAACTCACCACATACATACCGACCGACTATCTAGAGGCTGTAAAGCAAGCCTTGTTTGACGCAGGGGCAGGGCAGATTGGCAATTATCAGTATTGCTGTTGGCAAGTGTTGGGTACAGGACAGTTTATGCCATTGGCAGGCAATCAAGCCTTTATTGGTATCACCAATCAATTACAAACAATCGAAGAATGGCGAGTCGAGATGGTGGTTGCAGATGAGCGCATCAAAGCGGTGGTGCAAGCCTTAAAACAGGCACACCCGTATGAAACCCCCGCTTATGATGTGCTAAAGCTTGAAGATATTTAGTCATCCAGTTTATCGTCACCCGATGACTGATTCGCTTACCTATCTACTTACATGCCTAAGGTTATTAAACGCCTTTTTTGGCTCGACTACAAGTGAAAAGTATGACCAGAATATAGGGTAAAAAGCGATTGTGGCTTGGTTTTAAATGGTCTATAGTCAATAGTAAATAATTTGTTACACTTTACTTTAACCCATCAGCCGACCATTGAATTTAAGGAGTGAGACATGGCAAATCCTCCCAATAGCACAGCGGTAAATAGCGCCAAAACTGACAGTACCAAAACTGACAATGCCAAAACGGATAAAGCGAAGCCCCAAAAGTCGCAGCCTACCAAGACCCTAGCTGTAAAGACCCCAGCGCGCCGCAATACTAAAACACCAGCGACCGAGCGCATTGACCAGCCTTATGAGACCGATCCCACAGTGTTGCTTGAGCAGTCTCAGCAAGCAGGGGTGAGTGAAAAAGCCAATGCCAAAAAACGCGCCATCGAAAGCATCATGAATAAAGACCTGACCACAGGCAATGTCGAGAAAATGGCAGAGCACTTGCAGGCGCTGATCAATGGTATGTCCAATGATGAAATCAACGAAGTCAAAAAACTATTTAGCAGCCAAACCACCACCGTGCAAAGCAAAATCAACAAAGACGATGAATTGGCGGACAACTGGCGTGAAGGCGGTTATCCCTACAAAAACCGTATGTCACGCAAAAACTATGAAGCCCAAAAATACGAGCTACAAGTTGAACTATTAAAACTGCAAAAATGGGTCAAAGATAGCGGGCAAAAAATCGTTATCATCTTTGAAGGTCGTGATGCCGCAGGTAAAGGCGGTACCATCAAACGCTTTATGGAACACTTAAACCCGCGCGGTGCCAAAGTCGTTGCCCTTGAAAAACCCACCGAGCAAGAAGCGGGTCAATGGTACTTCCAGCGTTATGTCCAGCATCTACCGACCAAGGGCGAAATCGTGCTATTTGACCGTTCATGGTATAACCGTGCTGGTGTCGAGCGTGTCATGGGTTTTTGTACCGAAGAACAATACAATGACTTTATGCGCCAAGTCCCAGAGTTTGAAAAACATCTGATTAGCTCAGGTATTCATTTAATCAAATTTTGGTTCTCAGTCAGTCGTGAAGAGCAGCGCCGCCGTTTTGCCGAGCGTGAAGCGCATCCGCTCAAACAATGGAAACTCTCGCCCATTGACAAAGCGTCACTCGACAAATGGGATGATTATACCCTTGCCAAAGAAACCATGTTCTTTAACACCGACAGTGCAGAATCGCCTTGGATTGTCATCAAGTCAACCGATAAAAAACGCGCGCGTTTGAATGCGATGCGCTATGTATTAAGCAAACTACCTTACGACAATAAAGACCCGAAAGTGGTAGGCACGGTTGACCCATTGATTGTGGGTCGTGCCGGGGCTTTATATGAAAAAGGCGAATATAACGAATTGGCGGTACCCAATATCTCGTTTAAAGCCCACAAATAATTACCCAGTAAAATAATGGGTCAAACACCGCAAAACAACAACACAATAACCCCAGTGCATGGCATTGGGGTTTTTACTTTAAAGAGAGCAACAAGTAGTTCACTACTATTGCTGCCAAACCATTGTTGCCAAAAGGTGGGGACATATCAAAAAAGCCAAAACTACATTTTATTATCGACAATCGCCTATTTTTCGTCACCCAAAGTCAAGCCAGCCAAATTCAAGATAGACGGCAAGCGTATTCAATACCCCCGAATTTTGTTAAAATAGGCAAAAATTTATCTAGCTGAGAGCCCCATGAATTCAAATAACTCAAACAACTCGACAACCAACCAATTACTGTTTAAACAAGCCAAAGCCCATATTCCAGGAGGCGTGAATTCACCTGTGCGGGCATTTGCGGGCGTGGGAGGGACGCCTGTCTTTATCAGCCGTGCCCGTGGCAGCAAGATGTATGATACCGAAGGCAAACCCTATATAGATTATGTGGGCTCATGGGGACCGATGATTTTGGGTCATGCGCACCCCCATATTATCGAAGCGGTCAAAAATGCGGCAGATGACGGGTTAAGCTTTGGCGCCCCCACCACGTTTGAGACCACGGTGGCGGACAAAATCTGCGAATTGATTCCCAGTGTTGAATTAATCCGTATGACCAGCTCAGGTACTGAAGCCACCATGTCCGCGATTCGTCTAGCACGGGGCTATACAGGGCGCGACAAAATTGTCAAATTTGAAGGCTGTTATCACGGTCATAGCGACAGTCTGCTGGTCAAAGCGGGTTCGGGCATGCTAGATATCGGTGAACCCAGCTCAAAAGGGGTTCCTGCTGATTTTGCCAAACACACCCTCACCATTCGTTACAACGACCCGCAAGCCATCAAAGACTGCTTTGCGCAATTTGGCAATGACATCGCTTGTGTGATTGTCGAGCCTATCGCCGGCAACATGAACATGATTGTACCCACGCAACAATTCCACGATACCTTGCGTGCCGAGTGTACCGCGCATGGCGCTGTGCTAATTTTTGATGAAGTGATGACTGGGTTTAGGGTTGGCTTACAGTCAGCGCAAGCCCATTTTGGCATTACCCCTGATTTGACCACATTTGGTAAAATCATCGGTGCAGGTCTGCCAGTCGGGGCGTTTGGTGGTAAACGTGAGATTATGGAGTGTATCGCGCCGTTAGGCGGTGTGTATCAAGCAGGCACCTTATCGGGCAATCCACTGGCAATGCGTGCCGGTATTGCCATGTTTGATTTGCTCACGGCTGAGGGTTTTTATGACGCATTAAGCGAAAAAGTCGTTTACTTGACTGATAATCTTGAACAGTTGGCGAAGGACGCGGGTATTGGCTTTAAGACCACGCGCTGTGGCGGTATGTTTGGGCTGTTTTTTACTGATAGCGATACATTGCCACAAAACTTTGAAGAGGTGTGCCAATGCGATGCGCAAAAATTTGCGACATTCTTCCACGGTATGCTCGATCGCGGTGTGTATCTTGCGCCATCAGCCTTTGAGGCAGCATTTATAAGTAGTGAACATTCGCAAGAAGACTTGGATGCGACCTTGCAAGCGGCAAAAGAAGTGTTTAGCGAAATGGCGAAAGCATAACGGTTGCACATAAAAAATTTGCCAAAGGATTTTTAATTGCGTTTGGATGGTTGCCTTTGGTGAAGTTTGCCAAAGGTCAGAGCGCAAATAGTGATTTAAATACTATCAATTTTCGATCAAATAGATTTTAGAGAATAAAAACTACCCATGCGACAACTCCCCCAAGCGTTAACCCCAGCATCCATTGCACAGCGTAATCTTGAAGAAAGTCAGCAGCCGCAACACTTTTTTGACGACTTTGCCAAATCTGTTACTCTCTATCGTGATGACGACATTTGGGTCATCGACAAACCGCACGGGCTGTTATCGGTGGATGGTAAAGAACTCAAAGTAAGCTTGCAATCGCGTTTGCTCAAAGCCGACCCCAACGTCAAACTTATTCACAGACTTGATATGGACACCTCAGGCATTATTATTTTTGCGCGCCATAGCGAGGCGCAAAGCCATATCAGCAAACAATTTATCGAGCGTATTCCGAGCAAAGAATACCAAGCGCTGGTCTGGGGAACGCCGCCGCAGCAAGGCGAAATCGATGTGCCCGTGCGCTACGACCCGCCACAAAAACCCAAGCATATCGTTGATATGAATTGGGATAAACGCGCCTATACGAAATATGAAACCTTGCACCATGAACTGCGTGAGGGTAAGGCTGTTAGCCGTGTCGCCTTGTATCCGGTCACAGGGCGAAGTCATCAACTACGCGTTCATATGCTGCATATCGGGCATGTGATGCTTGGCGACCCCATCTACGCGCAAGATGTACTGGACGGTCAAGCGTTTGATTTATCGCCTAGGCTTTGCTTACATGCACACAAATTACGTTTAAAACATCCCAATACGGGTGTATGGATGGAATGGGAAAGCCCCGTGCCGTTTTAACTATGTGGGTTGTTAGCAATCTATCTTTTAAAATGATAGGGTTTAGAGTACTGTTTTCATCCTAAGGTTAGCAGCAAAAAAGGGGCATACTCACCATGTCCCTTGTTTAATTACCCATGTTGGTGCAACCAATCAAGGGTTTGCTGCCAAAGTAGCTGGTTTTGTCGGCTAAAAAACTTCATATGACCGATATGCTGTAAGCCATAATCTTTGGGCTGTAGTGTTTTGGTGGTGGCTTGCATGTTAGGAAACACCCGAATCATATCGGCGACATTCTTATCATTGGCGATATCATCATCGGGCGCATTGAGCCACAGTGCCGGTAATTTGACGTCATCATAGTAGTGTTTTTTTACGGTTTTACCGAAGGCAGTTTTGATATAGCCTGCGCCATTGCACCAATCTCGCCACTGTTTGGCGACGTTTTTGGGCAAGTCTTCGCCCATGCCAATCTTGCTTGATTGGGTATAGCCAAACAACACATTGGACACAGGAATAAATACATCCATAAACCACATGGCTTTGGCACGATATGGCATCGCCATATTACGAATTTGCCCCGACGAACAGGCAACGTTAAACACGGATGTGAACTTGTGATGATTGGGCATCAAGCCAAATAATTGACCGCCTGCGCTGTGACCAACCAGATGATAGGTGGTATTGGGAAACTCTTGAATCAGCCTATCAAGCACCGCAGTCATATCGTAGCGTCCCCAACTAATCAATGACGCATTAGAGTGCTTGAGGTCGCCTTGCATCGACTCGCCAATATCTTCATTGTCATAGCTGATGACGCCATACCCATGCTCCATTAAATACTGCGCAAAATTTTGATAAAACTGGCGTTTGATACCTGTTGCGGGCGCAATCATCACGGCGGCTTTAACGGTATCGGGTCGAAACACAGTCGCCGCCAGTGTGGCAGGGTGTTTGGTGGCTATTTGAATGGTTTCCTGTGTAGTGTGTGTGGCTAATGCTGACGGTGTTTTTAGGTTTAGGTTCGACATGACTGTTATCTTCCTTGGTAATCAACTTTTTATACAAGCTTATACGAACACTCAGCCAAATTTTGACAAATGACGAGGAGACTCGTTTAAAAGCGACTATAGCAAACAATTTATGGGTGCAAAAAAGTTATCATGAACATAACAGTCATAAAAAAAGCAATCAGCGGCGGCTAATTGCTTGCTTGAATCGTTGACGAAAAAACTAAGGGGTTTTAACGACAACTTTTTGGTTGGTGTCGATTAAAATCTCAGAAGGTCCATCAACGGTGACGCGCACTTGGTTATTATTAGGGCGCTGTGAGCGAAAATATTGGTCTTCAGCAGGGGTACAGCCCAAGCAGCGATCGAGTGCCGCCAGTGGCTCAAGAATCAGCTTACGTTCTACCTGATCGATTTCATCGTTATAGATGGTAAATGGCATACTGGCAATCGCCGTTACCACGCCACCCACCACTGCCAATGCACCCAATGGCTTACCCACAATGGTATCAGCGACCATGGAGCCATAGGTTGGACCAAAATCTTTTTCATCAATTTCGGTAGCGGCAAAGCTGCAAGTCGTCGTTGCAACCATCAAGGCTACGGCTGACGCAATTGTATTTAATAGTTTCATAGCAGGTTCCTAACTGGCAGCAAGCCCCCATTAACGAGGTAACTAGCTAGCTAACTAAATAAATAAATAAATAATTAGGCAACTAGATAACCAAATAACTGGGGTTGACTGACAGGTTGTACCTAACAAGTTTTGCTAGGTTGTTGCTGAATAGTTCAGGAACATTACATCAATTTTGCCAAGAATTATCAAGTAAAATTGTCTTTGTCGCAGGTTTTTTTACGTTAAGGGAGAGCGGTTATTTTTTGAGTGGTTTTTTAAGCAGTTTTTTCACTGTTTTTTTGTGGGTTATCAGCGGCTGGCAAGTGGGACAGAACGTGCTCGCCCGTTGATTTATTTTGACGTTTTCAATGGTAGTGCCACAGCTCGGACAATCACCGCCTTTATGCCCATACACCAATAACGTCTGCTGAAAATACCCCGTTTGTCCATCGGCTACGGTAAAATCTTTTAACGTTGAGCCGCCTTTTTCAATCGATGTTTGTAGGACTTGTCGAATATGGGCGACCAAGGTGGTCAGCTGTTCATGGCTGATAAGATGGGCAGGGGTCAGCGGATGAATTTTTGATAAAAATAGGCTTTCGGTTGCATAGATATTGCCCACACCGACCACAATCTCTTGCGCCATAATCAACGATTTGATGGGGCGCTCAATCGTTTTTTTGCGATTATGGATATGGTGATATAGATAGTCAGCGCTAAAATCTTCTGACAATGGCTCTACACCCAAATGGGTAATCAGCTTGTCTTCATAGTCATCCAGCCACAGTAACATGCCAAACCGCCGTGGGTCATGATAATGCAGTTGGGTGAGTTTTTTGCCATTATTAAACGTCAAAATCACGTGATCGTGTTTACGCTTGTCAAACCCCACAGGATGCTGCTGTAAGCTACCCGACATCCCCAAGTGAATGAGCAGTTTTTTTTGCGCCGCAGCCCCTTTAAAGGTAAGAATCAGATATTTGGCTCGGCGCTCAATGTCGATAAGTTGATAATCTACCAAACTTACCAAGTCATCAGGCACCGCCCAGCGCAATTTGGGCTGAAAGACGCTAACTTTTTCAACGGTTTGATTGAGCAAAGGTTGCAGACTCGTCGCTGTGGTCTGCACTTCGGGCAATTCTGGCATGTGCCGCGTGACTCCTATTTAAAGCATTAAGACTTGTTATTGACGATACGACGCGCCAAGATAATACCATGTTGCTGCTCTAGTTTTGCCAGCAGTTTGGATAACTGACTTAACCCCGTCACTTCTATGGTAAAATTTAACCGCGCGATATCATCATTGCCACTTAGGGTATCAACCTGACGGATATTGACGTTTTCTTGGTCGATGATGTGGGTTAGGTCTTTGAGTAAGCCACGCCTGTCATACGATTCAAGGTATATTTTTACCAATTGGCTTTTGCCTTTATTGCCATACCAAGCGGCACTAATAGCGCGTTCAGGCTCCCGCTCTACTAGTCGCTCGTATTCGACGCAATCACTGCGGTGGACGGATACGCCATTGGACTGAGTGATATAACCCGCAATTGGCTCACCTTGCACGGGCGAGCAGCAATTTGCCAAGTGAATAGCGATGTTATCCAAGCCATCGACTTCGATTTTATATGCATCTAGCTTGCCTGTGGCTTTGGGGTGAATGCTGGGGATAAGCTCGGTATCAGTGACTTCGGGCTCTAAATCTAGATGACGACTGATATGACCGGTCAAATTATGCAATTCAACGTTGCCATTGACTAGCCCTACCAAAATATCATCACTGTTTTTGGCATTAAAAAATTTGACGTAATCATTTAAATCGATACTGTTAGGGTGCACCGACATGCGCGCCAATTCTTTGGTTAATATGTGCTTACCTGTTTCGATATTTTTATCACGGTCTTGCTTATTAAACCATTGGCGCAGTTTGCTGCGAGCGCGACTGGTATTGATATAACCTAAGGATGCCACGAGCCAATCACGGTTTGGCTCGCGTGATTGCTTGGTAATAATCTCAACTTGCTCGCCTGTTTTGAGCTGATAGGTGAGCGGCACATAGCGTTTGTTGACTCGGGCGGCTTGGGCGCGATTGCCGACATGGGTATGCACATGATAGGCAAAATCGAGCACAGTTGAGCCTTTGGGCAATTCGATGATATCACCATCACGACTAAACACATAAATCCGCTCAAATTCACCAAAATCAACGACTTGTTCTTCTTCATCGAGCTCGCCATGCTCATGCTCAACATGTTTATCTAATACAAATTTTAAGGGGTCATGATTGTCAGCATTTTCTTGATTGAGCAATAACTGACGCAGTGAGCTGATTTTTTTGGTTAGATAGTCGTCTTTTTTGTTTTTGGTGCCTTCTTTATAGTTGACGTGTGCACACATGCCAAGTTCGGCTTCATAGTGCATGTCAAAGGTACGAATTTGTACTTCCAGCGATTTGTTCTCGGCAATCACCGCGGTATGTAGCGAGCGATAGCCATTGGTTTTTGGGTTGGTGATATAGTCATCAAACTGTTCGGGAATATAGCGCCATAAACCATGTACCAGCCCCAATACGTGATAACAATCGGCATTGTTATGCACCAGTACCCGCAATGCGCGGATATCATATAATTGGTCAAACGACAGTGATTTGAGTTTCATCTTACGATAAATCGAATAGATGTGTTTGACACGACCAGTGATTTCCCCGTCAATCCCTTGTGCAGCTAACGCCTCGCGCAGTTGTTGGGCAACCCGGTCGATATAGGTTTCGCGCTCGCTACGTTTTTCGGAGAGTAATTTGGCGATTTCTTTGTAGCGATCAGGCGCAAGATAACGAAACGATAAGTCCTCAAGCTCCCATTTAAGCTGTGCAATACCCATACGATGCGCTAGCGGCGCGTAAATTGTCATGACCTCACGCGCGACGCGTTGCTGACGCTCTGGACTGGCATACGACAGCTCTCGCATCGCAAAAGTACGCTCAGCCAATTTGATTAGCACCACGCGCACATCGTTGGTCATGGAGATGAGCATATTATAAATGCCCGATAACTGCTCGCGCTGGTTGTTATTAAAGTGGTCTTCTAAGCGCTTGTTGTTCTCTATCAAATCCGACAGTCGCCCCAGCGCTAGGGTCTCTTGAACCAGCTCTGCGACTTCATCGCCAAAGGTGGCTTGGATTTGTTTGGGGGTAAAAATTTGGATACGCGCGGCACGATATAACATCGCAGCAACGAGCGTGGCTTCATCTTGGTACAGATAACCCAAAATATCGGCAATCCCAATCCCAGTCAAAAACGCATTAGAGCGGTTGCTTTCGGTACTTAAATCTTGATTTTTGAGCAGTTGACAGGCTTTGGTCAGCTCAGGCAGCTCGGTGAGATGGGCGCGTTTTGCCATCGATGCCAGCCAAGCTTCGGTATCAATGGTATGCTCATCGATGATGTGGCTGGCAGGCTCAGAGACAATGGGCAAGTCAGTATGGGTGAAATGACGCTGGCTGGCAGTAATACTCGCAATCATCGTGGTACTATCATGATCAACGTCTTTTCCATCCAATAGCGGCAAACTTTCTCGTATTTTTACCATGTCAATTCTACACCTTACTTACCAAATTCCTCAAAGAGCAAAAAAACTAACCTTGTTCATTTAAAATTATCAACTCACTTTCCCTGTGAATTTTTGTGTGATTAAGTTTGATTTGATACTGCGCTAGCAATAATAAAATATGACAGAGTAGTCGCTATAGCAGCGCGTTTTAGCTATGATAGTGCGTTGGTTTTGGGCGTGTTAAGCCTTAAAATAAATGTTAAACGTTAAAATAAAGCAAATGCCATAGTCACTTTATATATCTTAACCGTTTTAGGGTTGCCCATGTTTAGCCATTTAACACTAACTTTATTACGCTTACTCATGTGTTAATTTTATTAAGATGTGTCTATTCGCAAACAATTGCAAGTCAACCCGTCGATAAAATTTTTGTATCACTCAAATGAGTGTTAGGCAACGACCCAATCAGCGATTTGAGTGAAGCTCAATCCAAATTAAGATAAAACTATCTTGTTCAGTATAGGTGAGTTTAATGAAATTACCATCTCATTTTGTTACAAATGCGACTACTATAGCGTCAGATTTTACCATGACCCGCGCAATAAGCCTTGCGAACTTTGGTAAAACCCTGTCAATGTTGGCGATAACGCTGACTTTATCGCTTGGGTTGACAGGGTGTGATTATTTTCAAACGCAAACCGACGCTAACTCGCCCGTTGGTGCCAAACAAATTGCCAAACTGATTCCCAAACGTGGACAAGATAGCAAAAGCTGGGCACAAGACATCAACCAAATATTTGATACCCTAAAAATAGAAAAAAATGCGCAAAATATTTGTACCGCTGTCGCCATTATCGACCAAGAGTCTAATTTTAAAGCCAATCCGCCCGTCCCGAATTTGGGGCAATCAAGCCTAAAAGCGATGAATGAGGAGTTGGAAGAAAAATTAGGCTCAACGCTAGCGCCATATTTTCGCACCATGTTAAAAACTGAGCCCACGCCTGACAACAGCTTTGAAAAACAAATCGCTAAAGTCAAAACCGAAGAAGAACTTGACGACATCTATCATCAGATGTTTGCGTATTTTTCAAGCAAATATTATGCCAGCAAGCTGAACAGCGTCACCAAATTGGTGGGCGGGGATATCGAAGAAAAATTAGACCCGATTACCACGTTAGGCTCAATGCAGGTGCAAGTAAGTTATGCGCGTGACCATCGCCGTATGAATGGCAATAACCTTGAACTGCGTAAAGACCTATATAGCCAATATGGCGGATTGTACTATGGTATCCATCGCTTACTACTGTACAAAGCCAATTATCAAGACCCGATTTATCGCTTTGCTGACTACAATTCAGGGATGTATTCTAGCCGTAATGCCGCTTTTCAAAAAATGCTAAAAGAGTTATCCAAAGCCGAAATAGACTATGATGGCGATTTATTGATTTATGAAAAAGGCAATAAAATCAGTGCCAATATCAGCCAAAGTGAGCAGGCGCTGATATCAATGATACAACAAGGCATGATTAGCCTAACAGAACGGCAAATACGTATGGATTTGGCAAAAGAAAAAAGCCAAGATTTTGAAAATACCGAAACCTACCGCACCATTGGTAGTCTTTACAAAATGAAAACTGGCAAAAATGCCCCTGCCGCCATCATGCCACAAGTGGTGATTTCTGGGGCAAAACTCAGCCGCGATTACAATACCAAATGGTACGCCGACAAAGTCAACGTACGCTATTTAAATTGTATGAGTAAAGCCAAATTTTAGCGTTTCTCAAAGCGTGCAATGCTTTCCACATGCCCTGTATGGCAGAACATATCCATCACGCCCGCGTGGGTGAGTTTATAGCCTTTGTCAAGCAGCACAGCGGTATCGCGGGCAAGCGTAATCGGATTGCACGACACATACACGATGCGTTTGGCATTGAATTTATCCAGATACTGCATCACTTCTAAGGCGCCTGAGCGGGGTGGGTCAATCAGCAGTGCATCGACTTGCCCAACCCAAGGCTCAGCAGAAAAATCTTTGGTTAAATCTTGGGCAAAAAAGTCGGTATGGTGCAAGCCGTTGGCGGTGGCATTCATTTTGGCGCGTTCGGTCATCTCACTGCTACCTTCCACCCCAATCACAAAGCCTGTATCACCCACTTGACGCGCCAGTGGCAGACTAAAATTGCCCAAACCGCAAAACAAATCAAGCACTCGCTCGCCTGGCTTCAATTCTAACAAATCAATTGCCAGCTTGGTCATTTTACGATTGACTGACAAATTGACTTGGGTAAAATCCAGTGGCGAGAATTCAAACGTCACATCAAACTCGGGCAACCGATAAAACAAACCGCCCGTCGGTGGCACGGTCAAGCTTGATGGGCGCGCATGGGGATTATTTTCATATAATGGGTCAATACGATGTACCGTGTCGCTACCTTTGGGCTGTAAAAATAACTGCCAGTTACGCTCTGCAAAAAAAGCTTGCAGTTTTGCGATATCATGTTCACCTAAATCCACCATGTGACGGACAATGACGGCGATGGATTTTTTGCTATCGATAACATCATCAAGCGTTTCACCCATCGCTAACTCAAGCTGTGGAATATGGTCACGGGCGTCAAGCGAGCTAATAAGCGCTTTTAAGTTCTCAATTTCAAAGCCGATACGCGGGTCAAGCACATGGCATTCGTTTAAATTTGCCAAAAAATTGCTAGCGCGCTCACGAAAACCGACCAATGCTGTGCCTTTTTTCTCGACATAGCGCACGCCCATACGTGCCTTGGTGCGGTAGCCCAAACGGTCAGCCACCAATGGGGGAAGCCAGTTTTCAGGCTGGATATGGGCTTGGTGTTCGAGCAGCTCTGCCAGTACCGATTGTTTAAATTGAATCTGCCCATCGGGTTGCCAGTGCTGTAAGCTACAGCCACCACACACCCCAAAATGCGGGCAAGGCGGGGTCGTGCGTTCAGGGTTTGGGTTTGCCAACACGAGAGCCGCGTCACCTTCTTCCATGCTTTTACGTGAACCTGTGATTTTGACGCTCACGGTCTCGTTGGGCAGCGCAAAGCTGACGAATACTTTTTTGCCATGTTTATCGAGGTGATGGTCGGGTTGGCCACCGTAACTTGCCACGCCACGTCCGTCATGAGCAAGGTTGGTCACTGTTAGGGTAACGGGTGGGGCGTCTTGCAAACGTTTACGCACCCGCGCGGTGGGTTTGATTTTTTTGCTTGGGTTTTTGGTGAGTTGCGAAGACGATGTTTGGTCAGCGGTAGCGTTTGACATTTATTAAAAAACCTATTTAATCGAGGGTCAGTGTAAATATTTATTACAAAATTCATCAAAATTTTGCGGTTATGATAGCTTAAAATGGATTTTTTTTATATCAATACCTGACTTTACATCGCTCAAAAAAGAAGGTTTGGATGTGATTGCATAACTGGCCATCACTTATCATAGGTCATTTTTTAAATGCTTTAAAATTTTACCAACAACAAATGAGCCAAGTGGTTATTTTTAAAAAGCAAAGTTGTGCTATGATGGTGTTTTATCCGTTAGCTATATAGGTTAATCGACACCATCATGCACGAACTAGAACTCAAGTTTGCTGTCCCAAGCTATCAACAAAGCGTCTTAAGAAAAAACATCGACACCAAAACTGCGCGGCAACAGCGGCTATCGGCGTATTATTTTGATACCCCCAATCAACATCTTGCCAAAAAAGGCATTGCCCTGCGTATCCGCTTTGAAGACAGCCAGTGGGTACAAACCCTCAAAACAGCCGGTGATGGCGTTGCCAAACGCGTTGAGCTCAATACCGTGCTGAGCCTGACGGGTACGCCAGATACCCTTGATGTTAGTAGCCTTGTGCCCGATGTTTCACTGATTACAGAGCCAACAGTCGTAGCGCAGTTGACTAGCATCATGCCGCTCGACCAGCTTGCACAAGCCTTAACCGTGCAATATTTTACCGATGTCCAACGCACTTCTCGCCAAATTAAGAAAAATAACAGCCGCATCGAAATCGCTTATGATATCGGCAAGGTTGGCATAGGTAGCCTAACCTCACGAAAATCCGCGAATAATCATGGGTTAACCCAATCGGATATTCATGAAATTGAATTTGAACTCCTTGAAGGTGACCCAAGTGATTTGATTGAGGTGGCTAAAACTTGGTGTAAGAAATACAAATTATATTTATCAACCGTTACCAAAGCCCAGCGGGGTGGTCTGCTACTCGCGAATAAGCAATTTGCCCAGCCTGTCAAAGCGGATTTGGCTGTACTGCAATTACACAAAGGCATCAGCCAATTTGCGTTTTTGCAGGCAGTGGTCAATAACTGCCTCGTGCAGATTTTGCCCAATGCCTCTGCAATTGCTGAAGGCAGTCCCGATGGCAACTTAGTACATCAACTGCGTGTCGGTATTCGGCGTTTGCGTACTGCCCTCAAACACTTCAAATTTGCCCCAGATTATATCGACCCAACTTGGCTGATGGTACTCAAACAAACCTTTAGCCTATTAGGGGAATATCGTGATAAAGAAATCTTGCAAATAAAAACCCAGCCCCTACTAGAATCAGTCGGTGCACCGCATGTCGAGTGGTCAACGGCAGTCGATATCATGCCGATTGATGCCGTCAGAGCCAATGATTTTCAAATTCTGTTGTTAGAGCTGATTGGTTTTACCCATTTGCCCGTACCTGCGGATAATCCAAAAGCCAAAGCCACTGTTGCCAAAAAGTTGGAAAAACTATTTACCGCGATTGCCGTGGCGAGTGATAAGTTTGCCAGTCTCGATACAGAAAGCCAGCATGGTGTGCGTAAAGACCTAAAAAGCCTGCGGTATGTCAGTGAGTTTGCTGCGCCGCTTTTTGCCAGCCAAACTAATGGCAAAAAAGGGAAAAAAGCGACGAAGCTCAATGCCTTTTTGCAATACTTAGAGCCTGCACAAGACGTACTCGGTGAGTATAATGACAATGTGGTCGGTCATGCTAACTATCTTGAGAAAGCCAAAACCGACCCAAATGCACTATTTGCAGTGGGTTGGTTTAGCGGGCGTGAGCAAGCGAGTGCCGAGCAATGCGCGGTGAGTCTAAAAACGGTTAAAAATGCGCCAAAGTTTTGGTAGTAGTTTGGCTTGATTGTAGGCATGTGAATTAAAGAAAATTGCCTCTGCAGAAAGCACCAATCAGTCAATCACTGTATGACTAGTTAGGTCAGTCATGGATGACAGCATTTAGCCGCTAATTTCGATACCGACAGTAGATAACATGATGTATATTGTCGGGTTTTTACTGAGCTAATTTTTTAGTTAATGGCAATCAAATTTATATAAAAAAGCCAATACCGTCAGATATTGGCTTTTTGCTGTCACTAGCACTAGCACTAGCACATGCATTGTAGTGCACATTAAAAAATTATTTTCCGTAAACTTTTAAGCGTTTTTCAATAGGTTCAAAGGTTTTTTCACCTGCTGGGGCGGCGATACCACCAAATACCATCTGCGCAATAAGTTTCCAGTTGCTATCGATGTTCCATGTTTCTGCCACTTTTTCATCAATCACGCCATTGTAATGCTGTAAGTTTGCACCGATGTTGAGCGCGGCTAAGGCGTTCCAAATCGCATATTGGTGCATGGCACTGGTGTGTTCTGCCCATACTGGGAAATTATGCGCATACAGCGGGAATTGTTCTTGTAAGCCTTTGACCACTGATTGGTCTTCAAAATACAAGATAGTCCCTGCACCGGCTTTAAACATGGCCATTTTATCGGCAGTTGATTTGAATTTTTCATCATCATTCACCATCGCACGTAGCAAATCTTCGGTGATTTGCCAAAGTTTTTGATGGTCTTCACCAAACAATACCACCAAGCGGCTTGATTGTGAGTTGAATGAAGAGGGGGTATGTAACACGGCATGTTCAACCAGTTTAACTACCTCATCTTTTGAGACAGGTAATTGGTCATTGAGCATATAGATAGAACGGCGAGTTTCTGCAATATTGTGTAATGTTTCGACTGACATAATCAGCTCCTTTTCATTGTTATTTGATAATCAATCTACCTTATTAATTAAAGTTAAAGCCGATTGATGTGACACGGCTATTATATGCCTAAAATACTAATAAATAAAAACTATTTTGTAATTTTTTTTAACCATTAATTGTATTTATTAATTTTATCTAATATATTATTAAGGTTAATTTTGATAAATTTACGGCAAAATTTCGACCGCTGTACCAATATCCACTTGGTCATACAGTGTGATAATGTCTTGATTGCGCATGCGGATACAGCCATGAGAAAGCGGAATGCCCATCGGCTCGGTATTGGGCGTCCCATGAATGTAAATGTAACGCGCCTTGGTATCACACACCCCTTGCTCATTGGCGCCTTTATTAAAGCCCGTTTCATTTCCCTCTAACCACAAAATCCGTGTCAAAATCCAGTCTCGATTGGGGAATGTAGTTGCCAAATGATCGTCATAAATTTCGCCGGTAAATTGACGTGCCACAAAAACACTGTTGATAGGTAAATTATCACCAAATTTTTCGCTAATCAGGTGCGCACCGAGCGGTGTACAGCCAGTATCCTGTAGTTGTCCAATACCATTTTTGGCAGTAGAGACGGGGTAAGTTTGTGATTGGGTGGGGCTCAGATGTAAAGTAAGTTGTTGTTTTTTTATTGAAATAATGATTCTTGGGTAACACATAATCGACTCGTTTAACATTAAGCTTAGACTATCATAACAAAAAAGCCCATCATATTCATGACAGGCTTTTTAAGAAAAATTTGAAAACATACAACCAGTTATTTGATGTCAGCAGTGGATACCCACAAGGTAGAATCGGCAATGTTCACAAAGCCATTTTTGGCTAATACCCAGCTAAACTTGACGCCTTTGGGCATGGTCTGCACCACGGGGCATAGACGATTGGGACAAGAACGTACAATCGCATCTTTGTTGGTTTGTGCTCGATGAACGCTATCGGCTTGCGCAGTGAGTGGTAAAACCACCCATACCAAAGCCGCAGCCAAATTTGTCAGTTTATACTTAGCAAGGAATGATTTAATGCTCGAACTCATGATTTTTCAAAAATACAGTCAAATAAATACAGCCAAATAGTGAGAAAATTTTATCAAAAAATTATCTATCAAAACAAAAAAACTATTTTCATATTCACGTAAAAATACTGTGACAATAGGTATAACAAAAACTTAAAAAAGAAAAAGGCCTACGAAAACGTAAGCCTTTTTAATTTGGTCGGAACGGCGGGATTCGAACTCGCGACCCCTTGCACCCCATGCAAGTGCGCTACCAGACTGCGCTACGCCCCGAAAGGTGTACTATTCTACCAAAAATGACAGAATTTGCAATACCAACTTATCCAATTAGTTCTTTTAACAGCTGATTAACTTGAGCCGGGTTGGCTTTACCTTTGGAGGCTTTCATCACTTGACCGACAAGACCGTTAAAGGCTTTTTCTTTACCTGACTTGTACTCATCGACCATCGCTTGGTTGTTTTTCAACACGTCTTCGACAATCGCTTTAATCGCGCCTGTATCGGTTTCTTGTTTCAAACCTTTATCGGCAATGATTTTATCCACGGCTGTTTCATCGTCACCGCCTTCGCCAGCGAATAGGGCGATAAAGGCTTGTTTAGCCAGCTTGCCTGATAGCGTATTGTCTTTGATACGCTCTAGCAGTTTGGCAAATTGGGCGACAGAAATCGGGCTTTGCTCAATGGTTTTTTCATCTTTGTTGAGCGCACCGAGCAGGTCACCCATTATCCAGTTGGCAGCCAGTTTGGCGTTATCATGACCGACTTTTGCCACTACTTGCTCAAAGTAATCAGCGAGCGAGCGGCTAGCGGTTAAAATACGGCTATCATATTCAGGTAAGCCAAGCGCCGATTGAAAACGCTCACGACGTGGCACTGGCAATTCTGGCATGGCGTTTTTGATTTGTTCAAAAGTTGCGGTATCAATATGCACAGGTAGTAGGTCAGGGTCTGGGAAGTAGCGGTAGTCGTTGGCTTCTTCCTTGGTACGCATTGAGCGCGTTTCGTCTTTGTCGGGATCATATAGGCGAGTGGCTTGTATGACTTTGCCGCCGTCTTCAATCAAGTCAATTTGACGCTCGATTTCCACCGTGATGGCGCGCTCGATAAAGCGAAACGAGTTGAGGTTCTTGAGCTCACAGCGAGTACCTAAGTCCGCACCGGGTTTTCGCACGGAGACGTTACAGTCGGCACGGAATGAGCCTTCCGCCATAATGGCATCAGAAATACCGAGCCAAGTGACCAACTGGTGAATGGCTTTGACATAGGCAACCGCCTCAGCAGCTGAGCGCATATCAGGCTCTGAGACGATTTCAATCAGCGGCGTACCGGCGCGGTTTAAATCCACGCCTGTCATTTGTGGCACCGCATCATGCACCGATTTGCCCGCATCTTCTTCTAAGTGAGCACGGGTAATGTGAATACGTTTGGGATATTCGTTTTTTTCACCTTCATTGACCACGATGTCGATATAGCCTGTACCGACAATCGGGTGCGCCATTTGGCTGATTTGGTAGCCTTTTGGCAAGTCGGGATAAAAATAATTTTTACGGTCAAAGGCGTTCATCATGCCAATTTCAGCATTGACGCCAAGCCCAAACATCACCGCTTTTTCTACCACATCTTTGTTGAGTACAGGCAGCGCCCCTGGCATGGCTAGGTCAACAATATTGGCTTGGGTGTTGGGTTCTTGCCCAAATAGCGTTGAAGTCGATGAGAAAATTTTGGTGTTGGTATTAAGCTGGCAGTGGATTTCGATACCGATAACCACTTCATAGCCATCAACTAAAGGCGCTTGCGGTTTATTTTCGTTTGTCATAACAAGGCTCCTTAGGCTTTGGCGATGGGTGATAGTTGTTGGTGAAAATCAGTGACTTGCTGATACGCATCGGCAGTTTGCAGTAGTGTCTCTTCGTCCCATGCTTTTGCAATCAGCTGTAAGCCCACAGGCAGATTGTCATCATCAAAACCCACCGGATGGCTTAATGAAGGTAAACCGGCTAAATTCACGCCAATGGTATAAACATCGCCCATATAAATTTCGGCAGGGCTAAGGCTTGCACCGATTTTATAAGCCGTCGTTGGCGCAGTTGGGGTGGCAATGACATCACAGCTTTCAAAGGCTTTGGCAAAATCTTGGCTGATGAGGCGGCGCACTTTTTGCGCTTTGACATAATAGGCATCAAAATAACCCGCTGATAGCGCATAGGTACCCATCAGAATACGGCGCTGTACTTCGGCACCAAAGCCTTCAGAACGAGAGCGGGTGTATAAATCTTCCAAGTTTTTTGGGCTATCACAGCGGTAGCCATAACGCACCCCATCATAACGCGATAAGTTAGATGAAGCTTCGGCTGGGGCGAGCAAATAATAAGTGGCAAGGGTGATTTCAGGTTTGGTCAAATTCACATCCACCAAGCTTGCACCCAAGGCTTGGTATTGTTTTAATGCCGCTTCTACGCCAGCTTTAACCTCGCTATTTAAGCCATCGGCAAAGTATTCGGTTGGGATACCGATGCGTAACCCTTGAAGCAGTTTATCATGGCTAGCGTTGGCTTGGCGTTTGCTGGTCAAACTAGCGACAAAATCGGGCACGTCTTTGTTGGCAGACGTTGAGTCTTTGCTGTCATGACCTGATAACACGTTGAGCAAATAAGCACAATCTTCTGCGGTTTTACCAAAACTGCCAGCTTGGTCAAAACTTGACGCATACGCCACCATCCCATAACGTGAAACACGTCCGTAAGTTGGCTTAATCCCTGTTAAGCCACAAAATGACGCAGGTTGACGAATCGAGCCGCCGGTATCTGAGCCTGTGGCAAAGGGCGCAAAACCTGCCGCAACCGCAGCTGCGCTTCCGCCCGATGAACCGCCTGGTACACGGCTGATATCCCAAGGGTTGTGCACGGCGCCAAAGTATGATGACTCATTGTCCGAGCCCATCGCGAACTCATCCATGCTGGTTTTGCCAAGCATGACTAAGCCTGCATTTTGGCAGTTTTCAACGATGGTGGCGTTGTAAGGCGCCACAAAGTTTTCGAGCATTTTTGAGCCACAAGTGGTTAAAACGCCTTGGGTACAAAAAATGTCTTTATGAGCCAGTGGTACGCCCGTCAAGTCTGCACCTTTGCCTTCTGCCAATAATTTATCAGCGGCAGAGGCTTGCGCTAACGCTTGTTCAGGTGTGACCGTGATAAAGCTGTTGATGGCTTTATCATGCTGGGCAATCCGATTAAGAAAATGTTGGGTAAGTTCGGTACTGCTAAAGTCTTTATTTTTTAGACCTGCCGCCAATTGGGCAACCGAAAACGTATGTAGTTCAGACATAATTTTCACTTATAATTAATTAACAAAAATTTGACAAGTTATTCGATGCGCTGTGGCTTATTCAATGACCTGTGGCACAAGGTATAGACCATCAGCGACGCTCGGCGCAATGGACTGATTTAGCTCACGATTGACTTCGACCCCATTACCGCCAATAACATCTTCACGCAGTGGCTGGGTCATATCATGGACATTGGTAAGCGGGGCGATATTGTCAGTATTGACCTCTGCCAAAATATCCATCATCGATAGAATTTTGCTTAGGTCATTGGCATAACTATCTGCCTGCTCAGCGTTAACGCCAAGCCGAGCAAGTTTTGCGATGTTCATAATTTCATCAGTTGAAAGCGTCTGCGACATGATGACTTCCTTAAGTACAAACAAAAATAAAAAACGGACAAACAAGGCAAATGTTCGATGCGATTTTAAACCAGCCAATTATAGCAACAGGCTATAATAAAAGAGGATAAAACCTGATAAAAACAGTTGCTTTAGTTTAGTTACTTTTAATAACAAATTTGAAAAAATAGGGTGATGTGACCTAAATAATTTGTCACAAAAAATTCGTGAATAAAGATAGAATGTGATTAAATCACTATATTTTGCGATATTTTACCGCTATAATCTAGCACTATTCTTACTAAACGCAAATTAATCGCATTAAAGTCACTATCGCCTAAACTTCTTTAAAATCATCGTCACCTTTTTTATCTAAAAAGATAGCCTTTTAACTGTGAATCGTTAAGAGTTTCTTGCTATTTTTTATGTAAAATATAGCGGCTGTAAGCAGCTTGCTTGAGATTTTTTGCTAGTGGGCAAATAGGGTGGTTTTAAAACATAGGCATTAGAAACATCGGTATTAAAAGCTTTTAAATGAACGCTTTTAAAAAATGCGTCGTTGACTCGATGTGCGATTAAACACCCCGCTAATTTCTGCTTTGCTTGCAGTGTAGTTTTGTTATCACTGGGAAATGATACATGAGCCTTTTCGGATTTTTATCAAGTAATATCGCCATCGACCTTGGCACTGCCAACACGTTAATTTTCACCCCAGGTAAAGGTGTGGTCCTCAATGAACCAACGGTTGTTGCGCTTCGTAGTAACCGTACCCAAAATCCTACCGTTGCGGCCGTCGGTCTTGATGCCAAACAAATGCTAGGTCGTACCCCAGATAATATCACTGCGATTCGTCCACTCAAAGACGGTGTGATTGCCGATTTTGAAGTGACCCAAAAAATGCTCAAGCATTTTATCAACAAAGTGAAAGTCAAACGCTTTTTAGCCAATCCAAACGTGATTGTTTGTGTGCCTTGTAAATCAACCTTGGTAGAACGTCGTGCGATTCGTGAAGCGGTTGAATCAGCAGGCGCAAACAAAGCCTTATTGCTTGAAGAGCCTATGGCAGCTGCGATTGGCGCAGGGTTACCCGTGCATGAAGCCAGTGGTTCGATGGTGGTGGATATTGGTGGTGGTACCACAGAGATTGCGGTGATTGCGCTATCAGGCTGCGTGTATGCCGACTCCATCCGTATCGGCGGTGATGTGTTCGATGAAGCGATTATTACTCATGTCCGCCGTACCCATGGCTGTGTGATTGGTGAAACCACGGCTGAACGCATCAAAACCGAAGTAGGGACGGCTATTGAAGATCCTGAAAACCCCTTGGAAGTGGAAGTGCGTGGTCGTAGTATGGCAGAAGGGGTGCCTAAGTCATTTGTGGTGACATCTGCCGAAATCCAAAAAGCCTTAAGCGATCCTATTGCTGGTATTATCTCAGGTGTCAAAGCGGCGCTTGAGCAAACGCCGCCTGAATTATCAGCCGATATCGCAGAGCGTGGTATTGTATTAACCGGTGGTGGCGCACTATTACGCAATCTTGATGAGCTGATTTCACGCGAGACAGGCTTGCCTGTCACGGTAGCCGAAGACCCACTGACTTGTGTCAGCCGTGGGGGTGGTAAAGCGCTAGAGTTTATCAATAACAAAGCATTGAATATGATTTTTGTCTGATGTGAACTGATGTGTTACCGTTAACCGCTATTTTTTAATAGCGGTTTTATTGCTTTATTGACAAGATGATTTTACGATAGCTTTTTTTTAAAAGATTTTTGCTATCCTGATGGCTTGTTATCGCGCGCTGTATTGACTGCCACGGATTTTACTTGGATGTTACTTATGTCACTTACCATTTTTACCCAACAACCACTCGCCATTCGCAAGACCCTTATTGTGGTGTTTGCGGCGATTGTGCTGATGTTATTGGATAGTAAAAATAGCAGTTGGTTTCAGCCAGTACGTACCGCGACCCATGCCGCCATGCAGCCCATCTATCAAGTATCGGCTTATCCAAGTTTTTTTGCAGGCTGGCTTGATAGTACCATGACCGAAAAAGAAGCGTTACGCCGTGAGAATGTCCAGTTAAAAGCTGAGCTTGTGCATGCCAAAGCGCAGTTGCAGCAGCAAGATTATCTTGTCGCGCAAAATGCCCGACTGCAAGGGATTTTATCTGCCACCACACCAGACCAGTTTAATTTGCTGTTATCGCACGTGATTGGTACCGATAGCAATCCACTGCGGCAAATGGTGGTCATCAATAAAGGCAGCAAAGACGGGGTGATTGTCGGGCAAACGGTGGTTGATGAAAACGGTATTCTTGGACAAGTCGTTAATGTTTATCCCGATACCTGCCGTGTGGTGTTAATTAGCGATGACCAACAATCGGTTGCCGTGACTATCAAACGTACCGGGCAAAAAGCTATCGTGTCGGGCAAAGGTAATCCGCAGTATTTGGTGCTAGATTATATCTTTAAGGCATCGGATGTACGCATTGGCGATGAGCTTATTTCATCCGGGCTTGGCGGTCGTATTCCTGCCGGATTTCCTGTTGGGCGTGTGGCAAAAGTAGAAGCCGAGCAAGCGGGGGGCTATGCCAAGATTATGGTGAAACCCGCTGCCAATTTTATCAATACGTCTTATGTTTTACTGCTTCAGCAAAAGGTATAAAATCACCGATTATGGTCGTCGTTCAGCGCAAAAAAACCAAACAGCATTTATATATTGTGATGGCAATCAGTTTTATCATCGCATCGGTACTCAGTGTGTATCCGCTGTCGGCAGAGATTGCGCTATTTCGTCCGATGTGGATGATCATGATGCTGATTTTTTGGCTGATATTTCAACCGACTTTGATTGGGATGGGATTGGCGTTTGTGGTTGGTTTGTTTGCTGATTTACTCACAGATAGCCGAATCGGTCAACAAGCCTTATGTGCGGTGCTGGTGGCATTTTTTATCAAATTTGTCAGTGGTTATTTACGCCAATTGTCCTCTAACTTGGTGTGGCTGCTTGCAGGCGCCTGTTTGCTGATTTATCAACTTGCGTTAATTTTTCTGCATTTATTTACCCAAGGGGTGTTTGCACCCCAATTACTTTATACCGTTGCCGTCAGTACCTTAATTTGGCCACTATTAGTCGCTGTCATGCTGCGTTATACGCGATAAGCGTATTGAGAAGTTATTATGTATCAATTTAATGCCACTATACCGATTATCTTGGCGTCCACATCACCGAGGCGGCGTGAGTTGTTAGATCAAGTTGCGGTGCCACATACTTGCGCGGCAGTCAGCATTGATGAATCACCGCTAGCAGAGGAATCGGCGATTGACTATATTGGGCGTATGGTGAGTCAAAAAGCGCAAGCCGCTTTACAAGTTTTGCCAACTGTTATGACCGAGTGTGTTGTGATTACCGCCGATACCATTGGCGTATTGCCGGATGGGGCAGTGCTACAAAAACCTATGGATTTCGCCGATGCTTGTGCGATGTGGCGGCAAATGAGCAATGCCTCGCACCAAGTATGGACTGCAGTGCAAGTGAGCCGCATGGCACAGCGTGACGGTCAATGGCAGATGGATTATGCTGAGCGCACTGTGGTGAGAACCGATGTCAAATTTATCGCACTCACTGACAGCATGATGGCGCATTATTGGCATACGGGCGAACCACAAGACAAAGCTGGCGGTTATGCCATTCAAGGGCTGGGCGCTGCGTGGGTCAAAGCGATTGATGGTAGCTATAGCAATGTGGTTGGACTGCCGTTGGTGGAAACGTTAGACTTGCTTTCTCAAGTGATGCAAGCCCATCAGTAACAATTTACCCAATAAAAAAGCCGTAAGCACAAATCTTACGGCTTTTTTTAGGATGTATGGATTAAGCCAATGTCGCTTTGACCAACTTTGAAATCAAAGCGGGGTCAGCGCGACCTGCGGTTTTGACTTTTAACGCATTCATCACAGCGCCCATTTGCTGCATTGAAGTGGCACCTTGCTCAGCAATTTCAGCAGCTACCAGATTGGCAATTTCTGCTTCACTCATGGGTTGTGGCAAGAATTGACTAATCGCATCAATCTCAAATTGTTCTTTTTGTGCCAAATCTTCCCGACCATTGGCGGCAAAAATCGCGAGCGACTCTTGGCGCTGCTTGGTTTGCTTTTGTAAGATGTCTAGTACACCTGCATCATCGAGCGTTATTTGGCGGTCAATTTCGATTTGTTTTATCACCGCTTGTACGCTGCGTAGCACTTTAACTTTTTCAAGCTCACGCGCTTTCATGGCAGTTTTGACCACATCGGTCAGGGTGTCTTTTATGGTAGTCATGGTTTTAACGCTCCTTAATGTTAGCTAATGGCGTTTTTAAAATTGTGGTTAGCAACATAGCATAAAAAAATCCACTTAACAAAGTGGATTTTATCATTTACTGGTATTGGGTGTCTTGCGACAAATTACCTTAGTAAAGACGAGTCGTGCGTACTGATTCACGTGACATTTTCTTTTTGTAACGTTTTACCGCAGCTGCTTTTTTGCGTTTACGTTCTTGAGTTGGTTTTTCATAGAACTCATGTTTACGTACATCTGCTAAAATACCGGCTTTTTCACAAGCACGTTTAAAGCGGCGAATTGCGATATCTACAGGTTCGTTCTCTTTTACCTTTACTGCTGGCATGTAGACTCCTTAAGTCTAGGCTGATTGATAGACAATCAATGTGCTATCAACAAAGCGGGGTTAGTGGGTCAGGAACATTAATCTGGCTGTATAGGTGATTATTAGCCAACCTACCCATGGTTTGGCATCAGCTCAGATTAGGATAAAAATAGGTGCGAATTTTAACTAAATATCGAATGTAAGTCAATGTAAATTTTAGCTTTTTCATAACCTGTTAAATTAAAAAATCCCCCTCCTAGCCAATTGCCCTATTTTATCTAGCCAGTAAAAAAATTTTGCCTGTCATCGTAACAAAATACACAACGATAGTAATGATTTAGCAAGGTGGCTTTAAAATGTTATTTTATTCATACCGCAGTAATGCTAATATAGTCACTAATTCTCATGTGATAACAACATACCGCCAAATGTCGTACTAGCCATTTGCCAGTCGACATTACCACGCAAAATATTACCGTGCAAAAACAGTTTGTAGGGCTATTAAAAATTTATACATTGATGTGAAATTAGATTTCACCTTATTTGAAAGGAAAAGGTTATGCTACCGATATCAACACGCAATGCCACGCTAGCCAGTCTTATGCTTGCCTTGGGTCTTACCATGAGCGCATGTAGTAAGCATGAGTCAGCCGAAAGCAAACCAACCGAAGAAATTGCTGCACAGCAAGGTGAAATCGCTCGTGCAAACCATCCTATGCCAGTGGCTTCACAGCCTGCTTCATTTGTGCCGCCGACAGCCGCCTCAGCCGCTGCCACCACGACGACCGCAGCCGCTACCCCAGTTTCTGCTGATGCTGGCGAAAAATTGTTTGGTAGTGTATGTACCACTTGCCACACAGCAGGCTTGATGGGCGCACCAAAATTTGGTGATAAAGCCGCTTGGGCACCTCGCATTGCGCAAGGTAAAGACACGCTGTATAAACACGCCATCGGCGGCTATCAAGGAAAATCCGGTGTAATGCCAGCCAAAGGCGGTAGTCAAGCCTCTGATGATGAAGTAAAAGCTGCCGTTGATTATATGGTCTCAAAAGCAAGCTAATAGGTAGTGCGCCATTTATAAAATCAAGGTTATACATTCAAGCCTAGGCAAAAACTAGCATCGAGCCTCTCACTAAATCCAGTCACTAGTAAAATAGTTGGCTGGTTTTTTTATACGTTTTTTATACCCAATGTGCTTTGTTTTAACCCGCAGTTTGGTTATGATGAATGACTATGTTCAATCACCAAACCCTGTTAAGAAACCGCCATGACACCTGCCGTTAATCTTGCCAAAAAACTAAAAATCAACTTCCAATTACATGAATACCATCATGACGCTAATAGTGAAAGCTATGGGCTTGAAGCAGCAGAAAAACTACAAGTTGAAGCTAAGCGGGTATTTAAAACCTTGGTGGTACAAGATGACAATGACAAACTCGCTGTTGCGATACTGCCTGTTGAGCATTTATTAAACCTAAAAAAAATCGCCAAGGCCATTGGCAGTAAAAAAGCCCAAATGGCAGACCCCAAATTGGTAGAACGTACCACAGGCTATGTGCTAGGTGGGGTAAGCCCGCTCGGTCAAAAAAAACGCCTGCCCACGGTCATCGATCAGTCGGCACAACACTTTGCAACCATTTATTGTAGTGGCGGTAGACGCGGCTTAGAGATTGAGTTGTCACCGTCAGATTTAGCAGGCGCAGTAAACGCCAAATTTGCAGATTTAATTCAAGAATAAAGGATAACACCATGCCCAATGTCATTATTGAAGTGAGTCACGACCATCTTATTAGTCAGCCTGATAACCTGCTAGCGCGGGTCAATGATACGCTATGGCAGTCTGGCAATTTTAAGCTACAAAGTGATATTAAATCACGTATTTACTACCCAAACCACGCTTTAGTAGGACTGACCGATAGCGGAGATGAAGCCTTTGTTATGGCGCATTTTTATCTGATGCCAGGGCGTGATGACGCTACCATTCAATCATTGGCGCAGCGCATCGCCGACGCTATCAAAGCGCATCTGCAGGAATTTAAAAGTGAGGTGCCTGCTGGCAATTTACAGATTTGCGTCAATTCCACCACGCTAAGCGCCAATTATGTCAAGCAGTATGTCGAATTCAAATAGAGGGGTTAGTGATAAAAATTGGCTGCTTCAAGGACATTTTTGCTGACTTTTGCCCAGTGGCAAGATAATAAGTTTGGCAACAAAACCCGCAGCAGCAGCGGCCCCGTTGCTAGCCAATGACTAAACAGTCATTTGCGTTATTCTCAACTTACCGCAAACATAGTAAACTAGTCAAGATTTTGTTTTGTCTGCGGTATGTAAAAATTTTAACAAGCATCTTTTCACAAGCATCTTTTAAAGACATCATATAAAGACATCGTGCAAAACATCATTTTTTCGGTTTTCCCCGTTGATTTCAACATAACTCAAGGAGTTAGCAATGATTTATCAAGGAAATAGCATCTCGGTATCGCTACTCGAAGACGGTATTGCTAAATTAAACTACGATAATCAAACTGAGAGCGTTAATAAATTTGACCAAGCCACCATCAAAGAATTTGGCGAAGCAGTCACGGCATTAGAACAATCTTCAGACGTTAAAGGTCTAATCGTTACTTCAGGAAAAAAAGTTTTCATCGCTGGTGCAGATATCACTGAATTTGTTGGTAACTTCAAAAAACCAGAAGGCGAGATTGCTTCTTGGGTATTTGACATCAACAAAACATTCAACCGTTTTGAAGATTTGCCTTTTCCAAAAGTTGCGGCAATCAATGGCGCATCCATGGGCGGTGGTACAGAGATGACGTTGGTGTGTGACTACCGTGTCATGAGTGACAAAGCAAGCATCGGTTTACCCGAAGTTAAATTGGGCATATTCCCAGGCTTTGGTGGTTCAGTGCGCTTGCCACGTATCATCGGTATCGATAACGCGCTTGAAATCATCGCAACTGGCGAAGCACAAAAACCAGCCGCTGCATTGAAAGTCGGTATGGTGGATGCGGTTGTTGCCGCTGACCAGTTAGAAGCTTCAGCGATTGATTTAGTCAAAAAATGTATCGCAGGCGATCTAGATTGGAAAGCACGCCATGACGAAAAAATCAATCCAGTCAAATTAAACGCCCTAGAACAAACCATGGCATTTAACTCAGCCAAAGGTGTACTGTTCTCAAAAGCCAATCCAGCCCAGTACCCAGCACCAAAAATTGCCTTAGAGTCCATCGAAAGACACGTGAACCTACCACGTGACAAAGCGTTAGAAATTGAATCTGCAGGTTTTGCAAAAGCAGCAAAAACCCCACAAGCAGAAAGCCTAGTCGGTCTATTCTTAAACGACCAAGCGGTTCGTAAACTCGCTAAAACTCACAGCGCCAAAGCGCATGATATTAAAGAAGCTGCTGTATTGGGCGCAGGTATCATGGGTGGCGGTATCGCTTACCAAGCTGCCTCAAAAGGCTTGCCCATCATCATGAAAGACATCAAGGCAGAGCAACTTGACTTAGGTATGCGCGAGGCCAGCAAACACCTATCAAGCGGTATGGCACGCGGTAAAGTAACCCCAGCACAAATGGGCGAAACTTTAAGCCGTATCCGTCCTACGCTCAACTACGGTGATTTTGGTGAGACTGACATCGTGATTGAAGCGGTTGTTGAAAATCCAAAAGTTAAACACGCGGTATTAAAAGAAGTTGAAGGTTTAGTGAAAAAAGATGCAATCTTGGCATCTAACACTTCTACCATTTCAATTACTTATCTTGCATCGGTACTTGAGCGCCCAGAAAACTTCGTCGGCATGCACTTCTTTAACCCAGTCCATCGTATGCCGCTAGTTGAAGTAATTCGTGGTGAAAAATCAAGCGAAGAAGCGGTAGCGACTACGGTAGCGTTAGCAGAAAAAATGGGTAAAGTGCCCGTGGTGGTAAATGACTGCCCAGGTTTCTTAGTTAACCGCGTATTATTCCCTTACTTCGGTGCGTTTGACTTATTGATCAAACAAGGTGCTGATTTTGTTCAAATCGACAAAGTCATGGAAAAATTTGGTTGGCCAATGGGTCCTGCCTACTTGATGGACGTTGTGGGTATCGACACTGGGGTTCATGGGGCAGAAGTCATGGCGGAAGGCTTCCCAGACCGTATGAAACCAGACTACAAAGTGAGCGGTCAGATATTGTTTGAAGCCAATCGCTTAGGTCAAAAAAATGGCGTTGGTTTCTACAAATATGAAACGGATAAAAAAGGTAAGCCAGTTAAAACTGCCGATCCACAAACCGTTGAATTACTAAAACCCTTTATCGATGCGCCAAAACAGTTTGAAGACCAAGAAATCATCGATCGTTTGATGATTGCATTATGTAATGAAACGGTTCGCTGCTTAGAGGACAACATCGTATCGACGCCTGCAGAGGCAGACATGGCGATGATTATGGGTATTGGTTTCCCGCCATTCCGTGGTGGCCCATGCCGTTACATCGACCAAATCGGTCTACAAAATTACCTAGCCCTTTGCGACAAATACGCAAGCTTAGGTAAAGCCTATGAAGCGCCACAAATGATTCGTGATATGGCGGCAAATGGTAAAACTTTTTACCCACAAGCGTAATCGACGATTATAAATTTTAAGGAGAATAGAATGACTACATTAAGTCCAAAAGATGTCGTGATTGTCGATGGCGTTCGTACCGCAATGGGCAAATCAAAAAATGGTATGTTCCGCAATGTACGCGCTGACAGCATGTCTGCGGAGCTTGTTAAAGCTTTGGTAGCGCGTAACCCGTTTGATACCAAACTTGTAGAAGATGTCATCTGGGGCTGTGTCAACCAAACCCTAGAGCAAGGTATGAATATTGGTCGTAACATTGGTTTATTGGCTGAATTACCACGTACTACGGCAGGTCAAACGGTCAACCGTTTATGCGGTTCATCCATGCAAGCGCTTCACACCGCAGCGGCACAAATCATGACAGGTCAAGGTGATGTGTTCATTATTGGCGGTGTTGAGCATATGGGTCACGTGGGTATGATGCACGGTATTGACATCAATCCAGAGGCTTCAAAATACTATGCAAAAGCCTCTAACATGATGGGTTTAACCGCTGAAATGCTTGGACGTATGAATAACATCAGCCGTCAAGAACAAGATGCGTTTGGTGTAGAATCACATCGCCGTGCCTGGGAAGCGACACAGCAAGGTCGTTTCAAAAACGAAATCATCGGCATTGAAGGTCATGACGAAAACGGTAACCTACAACTTTGCACCATCGATGAAGTGATTCGTCCTGATGCCAACATGCAATCATTTGCGGCATTACGCCCCGTATTTGATCCTAAAGGCGGTACCGTAACAGCTGCCACCTCATCAGCCTTATCTGATGGTGCATCTGCGATGCTTATCATGTCTGCACAAAAAGCCAAAGATTTAGGACTAACACCGCGTGCCCGTATTCGCGGTATGGCAGTTGCAGGCTGTGATGCCGCTATCATGGGTTATGGGCCAGTGCCTGCCACCAAAAAAGCCTTAAAACGCGCTGGCATGAGCATCGACGATATGCAAACCATCGAGCTAAACGAAGCATTTGCCGCACAAGGCTTATCGGTTCTTAAGGGCTTAAACCTACAAGACAAACTAGACATCGTTAACCTAAATGGTGGTGCTATCGCGTTAGGTCACCCACTAGGCTGTTCTGGTGCGCGTATCACCACCACACTTCTAAATGTGATGGAGCAACAAGACACCCAACTCGGTCTTGCCACTATGTGTATTGGTCTGGGTCAAGGGATTGCCACCATTATTGAACGTGTATAATCATGTTGTTATTAAAAAAACCCTTGATTGAAATCAAGGGTTTTTTTATGCGTGTAGTTTTTTACCCATATTTTTTTACCAATGTTTTCTTATCCCTTTTTCTTTATCATATTTCTTTATTATCGTTTCTTTATCAATGTTTGTTTACTACTATTGCTTTACTATAAAGTCTAAGAAATTTTTTGCCAAATCTGTTATGTTGTCTAGATAAAAATAGATAAATATAGGTGTATTGTGAGTTTATTCCAAAATCTACTAATTATTTGTATATTAGTGTTGATTTCCAGTTTTTTCTCCATTTCCGAAATTGCCTTGGCAGGTGCTAGACGCATCAAGCTAAAGTTGTTGGCAGAATCGGGTGACAATCGCGCCAATAAAATTTTACATTTACAAGAAAATTCTGCCGAATTTTTTGCTACCTCACAAATAGGGCTAAATGCCGTGGCAATTTTGGGCGGTATTGTCGGTGAGTCTGCGCTTCGTCCCTACTTTATTGACCTTATTTCGCCATTTTATCAAGGCAAAATGCTTGATAATATCGGTTTTATAATGTCATTTTTGCTAGTCACTTTGTTGTTTATTTTGTTTGCTGATTTGATTCCCAAACGCATTGGCATGATTAACCCAGAACGCGTGGCGTTAGCGGTGATTGAGCCTGTCTTGTTGTCAATCAAAGTATTTAAGCCGCTGGCATGGATTATCAACGGGCTGGCAAATCTGATTTTTAGAATTTTCAAAATCAACATGGTAAGAGAAGAAAATATCACCTTTGATGATGTTTCTGCCGTGGTGGATGCAGGGGCGCAAGCGGGGGTGTTGCTCAAGCAAGAACATCACTTTATCGAAAACGTTTTTGAGCTTGAAGAACGTAATGTGCCCTCTAGCATGACCACCCGTGAAGATGTGGTGTATTTCACTCTTGGCGAGTCTGAGCAAAGTATTCGCCAAAAAATCGCCAATTACCCGTATTCAAAATTTTTGGTATGTAAAGACCATATTGATGAAGTGATTGGGTATGTCGATACCAAAGATATTTTGGTAAAACTTCTTAGTAACCAGTCGCAAATTTTGCTCAATGAAACTACGATTCGTAATGTATTAATCATCCCCGATACATTAACCTTATCTGAGCTGTTAGACCGTTTTCGCTCCAGTAAAGAAAAATTTGCTGTGGTGATGAATGAGTATGCGCTCATTGTCGGTGTCATTACGCTATCTGATATCATGATGACAGTGATGGGAGATTGGGTCGCACCGATTGAAGATGAGCAGCAGATTATCCAGCGTGATGAATTTTCATGGCTGATTGAAGGTACCACACCGATTGAAAATGTCAAACATGCGCTCGGTATCGAAGATTTTCCCGATTGGGACAATTATGAAACTTTAGCAGGTTTTATGATGTACAAACTGCGCAAAATTCCTCGCCCTGCGGATTTTGTTGAATATCAAGGTTATAAATTTGAAGTAGTCGATATTGATCATCATAAAATTGACCAGTTACTTGTGACGCGTAATTTCAAAGATGAAGAAGAGCACATTATCAGTGATAGTTAGTCAAAGTGATTGAGTAATACGGCCGCTTTGACTTGAAATTGATTAACTTTTTTCACGTTTCTTGTTAAAGTAGTTCATGGTTTCACCAAATCATGAACTTTTTTCTTTTGGGCTTGGCAAACGGTAAAATTATTTTATGCTTGAAATCCGCCACCTTCAATTATTGACCGCACTACGTGAGCAAGGCTCGCTTGCTGCCGCGGCTGAGGACTTGTATGTCACGGCATCAGCGGTGTCCCATCAGCTCAAAGAAATCGAAAATTATTATGGTGTTAGCCTCGTCAATCGCCGCTCAAGACCGCTAAGCTTTACCCCAGCAGGCAAAGAAGTACTCAAACTTGCGGACAGTGTGCTACCGCAATTTAATCGTACCACCGCCAACCTTAAAAGACTGGGTCGTGGTCAAACGGGACAATTACGTTTGGCCTCGGAATGTCATAGCTGTTTTGATTGGTTGATGCCTATTCTTAATCGTTATCGCAGGGAATGGCAAGACGTTGAGCTGGACTTTAGCTCAGGCTTTGAACCTGAGCCTCACCAAATGCTACTCGATGAAGAAATTGATGTGCTTATCACAGCCAGTCGCTTACCCTTGGAGGGAATCAGTTATCTGCCGTTATTCCAATATGAAAGTCGCTTGGTGTTGTCACCAACGCACCCATTAGTCGATAAAAAATCGCCGATTTTGCCAGAAGATTTGATTGATGAAACGCTCATCGTCTATCCTGTGGAGGCCAAACGCCTTGATATCATCGCGCATTTTTTTGCCCCTGCAGGACTTGCGCCCAAGAAACTAAGAACCACAGAATTGACTGCGATGTTAATTCAGCTGGTTGCGAGTGAACGAGGGGTGGCCTCGTTACCAAATTGGGTGGTCAATGAATACGAAAAAAAAGGCTGGGTAATATCAAGAGCATTGGGGGAAGGCGTGTTTTGCCAGCTTTATGCGGCGACCCGTACCACAAGTAAAGAGGTGGCTTATATTCAAGGATTTTTGGATTTATTGCCAGAGATTACTCATAAATCTACAATACCTGCCCATCATCGAGCCTAATTGATTAAACCTAACCAATTAAAAATGCTAGGTGTGACATTATAATGCCACTATTATGTTGATGTATGCCACACCCAAATTACATACCAACACGCGCCAACAAAAGACACGCCAACAGAAGCTAAGGCGAGCTCATCCAAACAAAGTAGAAAGGAATTACTTTGAAACCAAGTTAACATCTTCAGGTGGGATATGCGTTGTCGCCAATACTGTTGGCTCATCGTATTCAACTTTTTCTTTAACCAATTCTTCATGGCGCAGTGTCACAGGAATTTGCGTTTCATGACTGACGTTTTGAGTCATTAACTGTACTTTTTCCGCCACAATGGTTTCAATATTCACTTTCGCTGTTTGTTGAAGTAGAGGAATCTCAATCGGGGTATCGCCTAAAGTAATCGCTTGCCCATTCACCATCAACTGTGGCACATTGACGTTATTAGTAACCACACTAACTAAATTATCATGAGAGGTGCTAGGCTGGGCAAATACATGTTCAATCACTAACACTTCTTGATTGAGTGTCACAGGAACGTTAACCGTTTGGCTGATGATTTTTTTTGATAATTTAATATTGTCTTTGATAAATCGCTCAATTTGCACTTGGGGGCGTTCAGCTAATAGCTCTAAGGTGTTAGTGGTATCTTCACGAAGATCGACGGTTTTAACAATGTTATCATGAGTATGGGTATCATTAGTGTTTAGTTCGGTAGTATTTGTCATCGGGTTTTTCATAAAGTGTTTTCCATTGCAAAGTTATTGTTCCAAAATTTTGTAATAATATATGACAACCACAAAAAAGACAGATGAAATCATCTGCCTTTTTCTAACCAATGGCAACACCGTTGGCAGAAGTTAAACTTTATAGTAGTTAACTTTAATGATATTTATTATTAAAGTTTACGGGGTGCATTTGTATCAATTGCAGGTGATACATTACCATCGAAGGTATCAACACCCGTTACACGCTCAACGCCATCTTTTTGTACATCTAACTCTTCACGGCGAACGGTTTCATTAAAGGTCTCAGTGCGAGTTTGTGCCACTTTATCTACGTTAACTTCTTCAGTGACATAAGTTTGTTTGTTGACATTTGCACGTTCTGCTTCAAGTTCAACCTCAATAGTGGCATTGTCATTATCACCGATGCTGCGGTCAGTAGGTCTGTTAACTGGCGTACGCTGGATATGCGCTTGTTCTTCAGTTAACTCAACGTTGACAGTGCGTGGCTCAGACACAACGTGTTTACCAACTTTTAGTAAACCCGCTACGATTTTGTCTTTATTGACTGAAATGCGTTCTTCAAGTAACTGTAATGTATTAGGTGATTGGTAATCGTTATCAGTAAGCTTAACAGGTGTGGCAGCACGGTCAAATACGTGACGGTCACGAACCGTTTGTTCTTCAATACTGTAGTTGTAGTCAGGATCGTAGCTATCCATTGTTTCTACAGTATCTCGGCTGAGCGAATCAAAGTATACATTGTCGTCTTGAATACGAGCTAAACCCGCTGGTACTAAAACTTCTTTCGAGCTAAACCAGCCACCTACATCAACAATGAAATAGCGAATACGGCCTGTGCTCTCATCAACTAAAGCACCTTGAATACTACCCACTTTGTCGCCATTGGCGCCATAAGCGGTTTTACCAGTTGGATCAAAATAATCGTTACCTAAAAGGTCAACGTGGGTGTCTTGGATATCGCGTAAACGTATTAAACTTGCCATGGAAAAATCTCCTTTAGATATCTTATTGTTTATTTTTTATTAAGGTAGTTAAGTTAAAAACTAAATAAATATAAGATAGTTTTTTATAGTTAAATGAAAATTGTTATAATAAAATTTTTAAGATTCAACAAATTAGATGTTTCACAGCTACTTGGTTGTTGAAACAGATGCTTAATTGTTGAAATCGCCGATGATAAAAACGATGGAAATTGCCATACGCTTAATCGTTCGACTTGCAAACAAGATTACTGAAAAAAGCTCCCATTAAGTAGTAGGATTTGATAAATTTTTGTTTAGAGGGTGTAATTGGCAGTTGTCTTAAGTAACTTTTGCAACCAAGCGTAAAAAAAATTGGCTTTTAGCAATAAATTAAAAACATATAAAAAAAGTTGGGTAGAGCACTTAGCGCGAAACACCATTGCCCACCCAATAAGGCGTTATAAAAGATAAGTAATAAAAAATAATAAGTTATCAAAACATATACTAGGTGATTTTCAATGACAAAATATCAGGGAAAAATAATCCACTGGCAAGATGACAAAGGCTTTGGATTTATTGAGCAAACCGATAACAATTGGCAAGACCCAGCTATTTTTTTTCATATCAGTGAATACCGAGCGAACCAACGTCCTGTGCTTAATGAAGCGGTAGTTTTTGAAATGGGGCAAGGCAGAGATGGCAAACCCTGCGCTGTCAACGTGCAGCAACAGACGTTTGTCAGACAAAAAATTGCCCAACAAAATGCCCGCCAAGTTCGTCAAGCTCAAAACGGCCTTAAAAATCAAACATTACTCACGTGGGTGGCTATTGGGGTGCTGTTTTTTATGTTACTGACCGCTGTTGTGCTGGTTAAGCACTTACCCTTATGGATTATAGGTTGGTATTTTGCGATAAGTTTGGCGACCTATCTGCTATACGCGCATGATAAAAAAGCTGCACAAAATGGAGATTGGCGCGTGCAAGAAGCGTCACTCTATAAATTAGCTTTTGCTGGGGGTTGGGTAGGGGCGGCGTTTGCCCATTGGTTATTGCGCCATAAATCAACCAAACCAGAATTTCGTAGGGCTTTTTACTTGACAGTGATGGGTAATCTTTTAGCTTTGGCAATCATAAGTTATATCAACCTAAAAATCAGATGATTGCTTGATAGATTGATTGTTATAGATCGATCGTTGAGTAAAAAAATCCCTAATATAGATTAGGGATTTTTTTTAGCATGAGACAATTAGATTAATTCAATCGCTAAGGCAACCGCTTCACCGCCACCGATACATAGGCTAGCAATGCCTTTTTTACCGCCTGTGCGTTTGAGTGAGTTGATGAGTGTGACTACGATACGCGCACCCGATGCCCCCACGGGATGACCCAATGCACAAGCACCGCCTTCGATATTAACCTTAGCATGATCAAGGTCATTTTCTTGCATAGCAAGCATGGTTACCATGGCGAATGCTTCATTGATTTCCCAAAGATCAACGTCTTCTTTGCTCCAGCCAGCTTTTGCTAAAACTTTTTTCACACACTCGATAGGTGCGATAGTAAATTCGCTTGGGTGTTGTGAGTGGGTGGCTTGGGCAACGATACGTGCGACTGGTTTTAAGCCTTTTTCCTTGGCTTTGTCTTCTGACATCAATACAACGGCGGCTGCACCATCAGAGATTGAGCTTGAGTTAGCGGCAGTGACTGTACCATCTTTCGAGAACGCGGGTTTTAAGGTTGGGATTTTGTCTACATTGGCTTTACCGGGTTGTTCATCCGTGTCAATGACCACATCGCCTTTACGAGTTTTGACAGTAACCGGAACGATTTCGTTTTTGAAGTGACCTTCATTGATGGCGGTGTTGGCGCGTTTTAGCGATTCAATAGCAAATGCATCCATCGCCTCACGTGTGATACCCCGTTTATCTGCCATTTCTTGCGCAAATGCACCCATTAACTTGCCGGTATCGGCATCTTTTAGACCATCTAAGAACATGGTGTCTTTGATCTCGCCATCTCCCATGCGATAACCACCACGTGCCTTTGGTAGTACATAAGGGGCGTTGGTCATTGATTCCATACCACCTGCTACCACGATATCAAACTCACCACTACGAATTGAGTTGGCACCTAGCATGATAGCTTTCATACCAGAACCACAAAGTTTGTTGACATTGACTGCGCCTGTGGCATCTGGGATACCTGCTTTACGCATCGCTTGACGCGCTGGGCTTTGACCTGCACCTGCGGTTAAGATACAACCCATGATAACTTCGTCAATCTCTTCTGGTTTTACGCCAGCACGGTTAACGGCTTCTTTAATGACGGTTGCACCAAGCTCTGGCATTGATACTTCGTTCAAATCACCTTGGAATCCACCCATTGGGGTGCGAACGCCATCTACGATTACGACTGAATTTTCCATATTAAATTTCCTTTGCGTTATGGTTTTTGTGGTGACAAGCAAACTACAACATAAATCACTAGGGTCTATAAACAGGGTTGTAAACGGCAACCATGCCAATCACAATAGATGTTTTAAGTTTTGCTAATGTGATACATTTCATATTATCATAGTTAAAATGTAAATTAAACTACTGAAAATACTGTAAAATATCTCAGTCAAGTCTACCTAAATTTTACTGCATTAACTCATCCAACCGAATGCGCACCACCTTATCTGTCACGGTATCTAACGCTTCGATTTTAGCAATCGCTTCATTCATATTGCGCTCAACAACGGGGTCAACCATAATAATGACTGGCAAATCAGTGCTAGTATCATCATGCGCTGGCTGTTGCAAAATTGCATCAATACTAATTTTAGACTCACTTAAAATGCGGGTGACTTCTGCTAGTACACCCAAATCATCTTTGACTTGTAGGCGCAGATAGTAGCCTGTGATCATTTCATCGCTTGATAAGATGCGTGTGTTATTGAGTGTCTCAGGCTGGAACGCCAGATGCGGCACCAAATTGGCGGTTGAATCATTGGTCTCAGCAAGGGCGCGTACCATGTCCACCACATCTGCCATCACGGCTGATGCGGTCGCGCCTGCGCCGGCACCCGAACCGTAATACAAGGTTTGTCCGACAGGCTCTGCGTCAACCATGATGGCATTTTTTACCCCATTCACATTGGCAAGTAACACCTGTTTTGGAATCAAAGTCGGGTGTACACGTAATTCAATACCTTCTTCGCCACTGTCTAAAATACGACGTTTGGCAAATCCTAAATGCTTGATACGGTAGCCAAGCTCGTTGGCATAACGCACATCTTGCTTGGTGATTTTGGTAATGCCTTCACAGTAAACTTTGTCAAATTGCAATGGAATACCAAACGCGATTGACGCAAGCAGCGTCAATTTATGCGCAGCATCAATCCCTTCGACATCAAATGTCGGATCGGCTTCGGCATACCCCAGCGCTTGGGCTTCAGCGAGGACATCTGCAAAGTCCCGCTTTTTATCGCGCATTTCAGTCATGATAAAGTTGCCTGTACCATTGATGATACCTGCAAGCCAATCGATTTTGTTGGCAGCTAAGCCTTCACGTAAGATTTTGATAATCGGAATACCGCCTGCAACCGCGGCTTCATACGCTACTTTGACGCCCTTGGCATCTGCCTTGGCAAAAATCTCATTGCCATGTTCTGCCAGTAAGGCTTTGTTGGCAGTCACAATATGTTTGCCATGCTCGATTGCCGCTAAAATCACCTCTTTAGCCGTGGTCGTACCGCCCATCAATTCCACCACAATATCCACATCATCTTGCTGAACGATATCAAGCAAATCGGCAGATTGTTTGATATCTGTTGGGATATCGGTACGGTTGCGACGCGTGCCTACGTGGGTAATTTTAATCTCACGTCCTGTGCGACGCGTCATTTCATCAAGGTTGTTTTGTAGTAGTTCAACCACCCCAGTACCCACAGTACCAAGCCCTAAAATCGCTAATTGAATAGGTCGATTATTCATAAAAAAAATTCTCAAATGTCAAAAATATAAAAATAAAAGTTCAAAAGTTGGCTAGGTAAATATACCATGCTAACTTGTGATTGGTAAGGTATAAAATCCAATTGCCCAAAAAAATTAAAATAAAAAAACCAGCTAATGAGCACTAGCTGGTTTTTATCCCATCAGGGGTGAACTTATTTGAGGTTGAGCGCCTGTGCCAATTCAGCCGGTGGCACATAACCGCCAAGTTGATGACCTTCTGTGTCAAACACGGCTGGGGTGCCATTGATACCCAAATTTGCACCTAACTCATAAATTTTACGTACGGGGTTACTGCAAGCCGGTGCATTGATAGGCATGCCCAATTTGGCATCGGTTAAGGCTTTTTTGCGGTCACTGCTACACCAGATTTTTTCCATGATTGGCATGGTCTGTTCACTACGTGGCCAAGGTAGATAACGCACTTCGATACCCAGTGCATTTACCTCATCAATTTCACTGTGAAATTTACGGCAATAACCACAATCTGCATCAGTAAACACATAGATTGCTGCTTTCGTCTGCCCCTTGGCAGGGAAGATAATCATGTCTTTTTTATCAATGGTGGCAAGGCTGGCTTTCGCATCTTGCGCTTGCAAGTTCGCTGAGATATGCTCAGGTTTAGCACCACCGACTTTGATGATATCCCCTTGTACCACATATTGACCTGTCGCATCGGTAAAAAACGCCGGTAAACCTTCGGCTTTGACCCAATAGATGTTTGGCATACTGGTCGCTGTCACCGAGGTGATTTTGGCGGTGATACCTGATTTGGCTAAATTTGCCGCCAGCAGTTGCTGTAGCTGTGATTCATTTTTTGCCGCGGGGGCTGAGCTGTTAGTCGCTTCAAGTTTCTGAGTTTCAGACTTGGCGGGTGTGCGCGATTGGGCATTATCACAACCTGCCAAACCAACCATGCCAGCCACGGCGATGACACTGGTAATTAAACGGGTAGCTAATGAGGTTTTAGCAGGATAAGTTGCAAAACGAATGAGCATGAGAAAACCCACAGAACGTTAATATAGGTTTTTATTTTACCATATTGTTATGGCGTATGAGCGCTACCCCTGTCAACTTATTGTTAATAATCTACCAGGTCTACTAGGTCGGGGCTCACATTTTTGACCGTTTCAATTTTTTGCTTGTCTCAATCTTTCAATCCACTAAAAGCAATCGGCTCAAAGCCAAGTTCTATCAATTGATTGAAAGTTTATTTAATAAAGTTTGTTTAACTGGGTTGATTGAAAAAATTCAACGTTTAAGCGAATAACTATTGATAAGTTGCGATACAATTTAGACATTGTGTTTGAATGACAAATTTGTAAACTAACTAATCTTCAGCCAGTTTAATAACTATTATTATTTTTTCATCTTTTACTATTTTTTAGGAATTTATCATGGCAATTGCTAGTTTGTTAACCTTACTCGACGATATTAGTGTCATCCTAGATGATGTATCGGTGATGACAAAAGTCGCTGCCAAAAAAACGGCGGGCGTGTTGGGCGATGATTTGGCACTCAACGCCAATCAAGTGTCAGGGGTAAAAGCCGATCGCGAGTTGCCTGTGGTGTGGAGTGTCGCCAAAGGCTCTTTAGTCAATAAAGCGATTTTGGTGCCGCTGGCTTTAATCATTAGTGCGATTTCGCAAGCCTTGGTGACAGGATTGTTGATGATTGGTGGTTTATATCTGTGTTATGAAGGGGCAGAAAAAGTGGTGCACAAATTTTGGCCCCACTCTGGTAGTAACGACCCCGAGCAAGCCGAGCGGGTAGCAGCCAATGCCGATGAAAGTGTGGATTTGGTGGCGCATGAAAAAGAAAAAATCAAAGGGGCAGTGCGGACAGATTTCATTTTGTCCGCTGAAATCATTGTGATTTCCCTCGGCACCATTGCGGCAACGGTGCCTTTACTGGATAAAGCAATAACACTGGTAGTAATTTCACTCATCATGACAGTGGGTGTGTATGGCTTTGTTGCCATGATTGTCAAGATAGATGATTTGGGGCTGCACTTGCAACAAAAGTCATCATCGGCGGCACAAAGTATAGGTAAGGCGTTATTAGCCTTTGCGCCTATTTTGATGAAAGTGCTATCAATCGCCGGTACTTTGGCGATGTTCTTGGTCGGTGGTGGTATTTTGGCACATGGCGTTGGCGCGTTACATCATGGGATTGAACATTTAGGTGACTTGTCAGGGGCGTTTTCAGGCTTAACCACCAACCTATTAAATGCACTGGTTGGTTTGCTAGCAGGTTTGGTGGTAGTTGCGATCATGACAGTCATTTCAAAAATTCGTAACAAGCCTGCCCATTAGGAAAGCCCGTTCATTTATTGTAGCTAAAATTTGTCGCTAAAATAAAAAAGCAGTTCATGTTGAACTGCTTTTTTATTGCTATACGAGCACGCAAACGCGATTGATTTACTGATTGTGCTGCGGCGTTACCGACTCATCGTGAGAGGACGCTACGTCAGTTTGGGCGGTGGTCGTCGATTTTTTAGTGACAACCACGGCATTTTCCACCTTTTTACTGGTACGCGTTTTGGGTTTGGCTGCTGGTTTTTCGCTCGCCTTAGCTTTACGCGTACGGGTTTTCGGTGCTTTTGGGGTTGCCAAGGTCAGCATACCAACGGTTGCCGGTTTCATTTGTTCTGCCACACTTTCAATCATGTTCTTATAACTAACGGGTGTGGTTTTACGTTTTTGTGCAGCCGCTTCTGCGCTATCTTCTACGTCCGTTTGTTCAAGCGCTTCGGTGGCAGTGTTATGGTCTAATGCGGGTTCATCAGCTGTTGGCACTGAGTCAACGTCCTGATCCACTATAGCATCATCAGCTATTGTTGTCGCAGAGACTGGCGTATTGTGCGCTTGCAAGTAAGCTTCGACCAATTTACCTTGCTCAATCAACGCATGACCTTGCTCGCCCAAGCGCGCCACAATCCATGCGCCTACGCTACCTGTTTGATATGGCAGGTGGTTTTGGCTAGGCGACGCTGATTGAGTTGAGGCTGCTTCTACTTGACCGGTGACGCTGTCAGTTACATTGGAGTTAGGCTCAGCAACTGGCGGGTTTGAGTCAGTCGGCGCTTGAGTGACAGCAGTATTAACCAAGGAACCGCGTGGATCATTAATGGCACGTTTAGTTACCGCTGGTAACGCAGCGTCAGTTTTGCCTGCTTGGCGTTGGAACTGATTAGCTGGCAAAATGGCTGTATGATAATCATCCAAGTTTTGCGCAGAGAGACTGGCATAGCCATAGTTTCTAAAGTACTGCCCAAAACGCTGTTGTTCAGCCACTACGACATTATCTTTTGCTGGGGTAGTGGTGGTCGCAGCTTGATGATTAAAAGCATCGATGGCTTGGATAAAGCAGCTAACCACGCTGCCGGTTGCCATTTTTTCAGCGGCATTATCTAAGTACTGGTTAATAAACTGATTGACCGTACCTGAAATTTTTGTCACCGAAGTGCTCACGACAGAGGCAACTGGGCTAAATTGCGCTTGATAAGCCTTATAGACTTCGCGTGGGTCATTTTTGGCACGACCTTGGCTCGGTGTCACTGCCAGCTGTGCTGTGGCTGGCTCAGCGGATGGCGCAGATGGTGTGGATGCTGTAGAAAGCTCTGCTACCTCGTCATTGGACACTGTAACGCTGCTAGGGTTAACTGGCGTCTGAATTGCCTGTTCGGGTGTTGTGGGTTCGGTTGTCGTAGCCGATGCTAGTGGCTGCACCTCAGGTTTTGCAATTTCCCTTTTGCTGGCATCTAGCGAGAGATGCGTTGTTTCAACCGCAGCTATAGGCTGCTGTTGTTCAGTTTTAAATACTTGAACTTGCACACTGTTGGGGTCACGTTGTTTTGTGGCTTTTGTTTTTTCTGCTTTGGATAGGTTGTTTTTTCTACCATCGACAGGGGCAACAGCAGTATCAGTCGCTGTCACCTCAATGACTGCCGTGTTACTATCATCGTTTGCCAATGTCGGACGGCGTTCTTTGACCCCGCGGCTGTCACGGCGACTATTCGGCTCGCGTTTTGGCAGCTCACTAGTTTTGGCAGTTTTTGACGCATCGTTTGATTTGTCTTTGTTGCTGTCATTGTCCTGTGATGAAACTTCCGCCTCAGCCGCCTCAGATTGATAACGATTTGGTTTTTTAGCTTTTGGCTTGCGGTTACCACGTTTACGGCGCTCGGCATCTTTATCGCTTGATTCAGCCGTGGCTGAAGGTTGTTGAGACGCTTCTTGATAAGGATTGGCGCTGGTTTCACTGGTGTTTGCGCTCACCGCAGGGATACTTGCCGTCAATGCGGCGTGATTGATTTGACCTTGCACCCCCAAGCTTTGTGCGCCGGTATTGACGAGACTTTCAATCGCCGAAGCGGCATCTTGACCACTAAAGTGTGGGGTGACTTGTGCTTGCTGGGTAGGGGCAAACAAGTTCGATAGCCAAGCGACTGCAGAAGTTGCAGGCACAGTTGCGGCCGGCTGCACGGGTTGTGGCGCGGCAGCTTTGGCGGCAGTCGTATTGTTAGCAGTTTGCTGAGGCTTGTTGGATGGCGTTGCAGGGCTAGGCGTGGTGTTGGCGGCGTTGCTAGCATTGCTCCAGGCATTATGATTACCTGTCGGTGCTACACGGCTGACTTCATTGTCATCCGTGTGCCAGTTGCTAGTATCGTAGCCACGGTCTTTATATTCTTGTTGTTGGCTTTCGGCGACACGCTCATAGCTCGATGGCGCAAACCCGTCACTGTTATAAGTGATATTAAACTCGGGGGATTCAAGATGTGCATGCGGCAAGATAGTAATGCGCGTGCCACTTTCTTGCTCAAGACAAACGAGCGTTTCACGTTTTTCGTTGAGTAAAAATGCGGCGATATCGGTTGGCACTTCGGCTTGTATTTCGCCATGACGCTCTTGTAGCGCCCGTTGTTCGATTTGACGCATGATTGATAAGGCAAGTGAACGCAAGTCACGAATCATACCGGTACCGTGACAACGGGGACAGAGGTAACCTGTCGCTTCTTCAAGTGACGGACGCAAGCGTTGACGACTCATTTCAAGTAGTCCAAAACGTGAAATTTCAGCGAATTGGATACGCGCGCGGTCGTTTTTAGTGGCTTCTTTGAGACGATTTTCCACTTGTTTTTGGTGGTCATCGGTTGCCATGTCAATAAAGTCAATAACAATCAAACCACCCATATCACGCAGGCGTAATTGACGGGCGATTTCATCTGCCGCTTCCAAATTGGTATTAAACGCCGTTTCTGAGACATCCGCACCTTTGGTAGCTTTTGATGAGTTGATATCGATCGATACCAGGGCTTCAGTTTGGTCAATTACAATCGAACCACCGCTTGGCAAACGTACTTCACGTTGGTAGGCGGTTTCGATTTGTTTTTCAATCCCAAAACGGGCAAACATCGGCTCATAGTCAGTGTATTTGCGCAGTTTATTCGCTTGCTGCGGCATCACCGCTTCAATAAAATTCGCCGCTTCATTATAGGCGTATTCATTGTCGACCCAAATTTCCGTGATATCATCACGCAAGTAGTCGCGTACGGCACGGGTGACTACGCCAGCTTCTTGGTGCAACAGGCGAGGTGAGGGAAATTTTTGGCTTTGTTGTTGGATGCCTTTCCAAATGTTTAATAAATGGTCAAGGTCTTGTTGTAATTCATCCGTGGTTTTACCAATCCCTGCGGTACGGATGATAACGCTCATGCCTTTGGGTAGTCTTAGATCACTTAACGCTTGCTTCATCTCATCGCGCAACTTACCAGAGATTTGGCGAGAGATACCGCCGCCACGCGCATTGTTGGGCATCAATACCAAATAACGACCCGCCAATGAAATCAAAGTAGATAACGCAGCGCCTTTGTTACCACGTTCTTCTTTTTCCACCTGAACGATGAGTTCATCGCCTTCTTTAATCAGTTGTTTGATGTTATTGGTAGAGCGAGGGTCACCTGCTAGATACTCTGGGGCGATTTCACGAATCGGTAAAAAACCTTGACGTTGTGAACCGTATTCGACAAATACGGCTTCAAGCGATGGCTCGACACGGGTCACATGACCTTTATAAATATTGGCTTTTTTTTGCTCGCGGGTACGGTTTTCTAAATCGAAATCATACAAATGATTGCCATTGCACAGGGCAACACGGATTTCTTCAGCGTGGGTAGCATTGATGAGGATGCGCTTCATGTGTTTTCTCCTAAACACACAAAACATACGAGCGTAGATAAATGTTGCTATCAAACATTTAATGAAACAACGTCAAACAGTTTTGACTAGACTCGCTGATAGCAAGCGTAAGTGGCTTGATAACAAGGTTTGTTGTTCACCAAAAATTGCATGATTAAGTTGGATTATTGCCATAGCGAGGTTGTAAGCCTGTTAGGTAAATACAGCCATCATGCTGGATTGGGGGTTGTTGCCCAAAACAATGTGCGTTTTAGGACAAATGAATGAACCCTTTTTCCCTATTGGTCAAAAAGTGTTAGCGTTAGTTTTCGCTTTAAATGGCAAGCCTGATAAGTTAGGTTTTACAAAGGCGTGGGCAATTTAAAATGGTAAATCATCCAAAACCGTAAACGTTTATCTCAAAATCGCAACTACTGAGTTCATTTACCTAGGCGCATAATACGCTAATCGTTACCAGCAGTTTTGTGGTTGTAAGGCACAAAACCCACCATTTATCTGTTATCTCTATATATCACTAATCTTTACAAACTATTTGAACATGTTTTCAAATGACAATTATCTTCGTTACTCGTATGTCGTGTGCTGATATTGATTAAAATCAGTCTTAAAATCTATAAATATTGGCAGTTTAGTGCGCCCTATCGTGAGTCATACTGCCATGAATAAATTTCGGCTGTATGGGCGACAGCAAAGGCGACAGTTTAATTATCCCGCATACACTACTTTGAAATGAAGCTTAACAGGGTTTAAGTCGAATTGATGGCGCGAATTCATAGCGGCACAGGCACTAAACTGCTAAACTATAGCAAATTTTTATGTAAACGGCTATTAAAATATGACAGAGCAATCGCAGTCTCCCAAACGTCCTGCCTATCCTAGCAAAAAACCCGACACCCCATCGCAACAATCGGCTCATCAAACCCCAAAACGCACGCCTAGCAAACAACCCCAGTCTGCAGATGACGATATTTTAGATTTTGCTAAAGTCAATTACTTGACTGTCACGCGCCAGCAGCATGACCAACGTGTGGATAATTTTTTGTTGGGTCGTCTTAAAGGACTGCCGCGCTCACACGTCTATAATATGATTCGTTCTGACGAAATCCGTGTCAATGGCAAACGCTGTAAACCCCACGATAAACTGCAGCGTAATGACGTGGTGCGCATTGCACCCATCAAGCTTGCTACGCGTGAAAAACCCGTGATTAGTCCTGACTTTGCCCAGAGTTTGCTTGAGCGCATTGTGTATGAAGATGAGGGTTTAATTGTGCTCAATAAACCGTCAGGTATGGCGGTGCATGGCGGCAGTGGCGAGAGTTTTGGCGTGATTGAAGCGATGCGAGAAGCAACGGGTAAAAAATACCTTGAGCTCGTACACCGCATTGACAAAGATACCTCTGGCTTACTGATGATTGCCAAAAAACGCTCAACCCTTAAAACTTTACAAGAGCATTTGCGAGAAAAAACCTTGCAAAAAACCTATTTGTGTTTGGTGGTAGGTTGGATAAGTAGCGAAACACAAACCATTGATAAACCGCTGTTAAAATACACGTTGCCTGCCACACCAGAAGGCAAAAGCGGTGAACGCCGTGTCAAAGTGGATGTAAAATCCGAAGACAGTAAGCCAAGCCAAACCCAAGTTAACGTGTTGCAAAAATTTGAGTTGAATGGTCAAAAAGTCAGCTTAATTGAAGCCAAACCGCTCACAGGGCGTACCCACCAAATTCGGGTGCATTTGGCGAGTATCGGGCATCCATTATTGGGTGATGATAAATACAATCCGAATGTGGTTAAAGGCGATAAAAGCGTGCGCCGCTTGTGCTTACATGCTTATCAGCTTGCTATTCCAGAATATGAAACAATTACAGCCGAATTGCCAGAGGATATGCAAAGTTTAATTGGTAATGAAAATGATTGAATATTATGGTTGGGTGTGTGTCCGAGAAAGTTTTAATGAAGCCAACGAATCTGAAGAGATGATAGGTAAAATTTGGCAAGAATTTCTTTCTAAAATAGATATGACCTTTAAAAATTTAGAAAATCCACAGATTAAAACGGGTATTCTAAATGGCAACTATCAATTTATGATTTTCGGGTTTCATAATCATAAATCGCAAGAATTTTTTGACGTCTTAGAAATTTATCATTGGCTTGCTAAAAATGCTGTTGGCTCATATGGGTTGCTTCATTATTTTGACGATGAAGATAAAGCAGGATTCGACAATCAATTTCAAGTGTATAGTTTAAAAAAAGGTAAGTTTGAATGTCAGCAAGACAAATTATTATCTCCCTATTTTAATGAAATTGAAGATAGAAAATGACAACAAATAATTTCAAAAACAAATCCCTAATCATTTTTGACTGGGATGGCACGTTGATGGATTCGGTTGGCTTAATCGTCGATGCCATGCGCTATGCTGCTAAAAAGCACAGTTTAACCGTCACCGATGACGCCACCAAATCCATTATCGGCATTGCGTTAGTCGATGCGTTCCCCATGCTTTTCCCCAATGATAGCGATAAATATGATGAACTTTTAGCGACTTACTCAGAATATTATGTCAAGCATTGCGACAACGACAAACTGTTTGATGGTATTAAAGAATTGATTCAAGATTTACACGCTCAAGGCAAAACACTAGCGATTGCAACAGGCAAGAAACGTAAAGGGCTGCAGCGAGTATTGCCAAACTCTGGAATTGAAGCCTTTTTTACAACTACCAAAACCGCTGACGAAACCGCAGGTAAGCCAAATCCCTTAATGCTTGAGCAAATCTTGGTAGAAACAAGCACAAGAATTGAAGACGCTGTTTTTATCGGTGATAGTATTCATGACATCCGTATGGCAAATAATATTGGCATGGACAGCATAGCAGTGAGTTATGGTTGTGAAAAAGCCGATGTTTTGGCAAAAGAACATCCAACCAAGCTTGTGACCATAATCAATGAACTAAAACAACAGCTTATTTAGTTTAGCTTTGTGCAGATAACTAACTTCGAGTAGAATAACGGCAACTAAAAATTTTAAAAAGCTGTTTACAATGACCGAAGAACTACTCATCAACATCAGCCCATCTGAGAGCCGAGTCGCGGTGCTCGAAGATGGGATACTGAACGAAATCTTTATCGAACGCCATAGCAAACTTGGCTCAGTGGGCAATATCTACCTTGGCACAGTGGTGCGCGTACTGCCAGGCATGCAGGCGGCATTTATCGATATTGGGCAATCACGCACCGCGTTTTTGCACGTCAATGATATGCAGACCCTGCGTCCTAAGCTTTCAGCCATTGAACCGCCCAAACCGCAAAACCCCGCAATTGACAACACCTTAGACCCTGACACCACTACGCTTGCGATGACCACAACCACCTATCAGCCACCGCCTAGCGAGTTGATAGAAAACCGCTTGTATGAAGGACAGCGTATCTTGGTACAAGTGATTAAAGACCAATTAGGCAGTAAAGGCGCACGACTGACGACGGATGTGTCATTGCCCTCGCGTTATTTGGTGTACTTGCCGTATGGTGAACATATCGGGATTTCACAGCGGATTGATGGCGATGAGCGAGAGCGGTTAAAAACACAGCTTGGCGAGCTGATGCACCAAGTCAATCTGCAAGGCGGATTGATTGCCCGTACCGCTGCCGAAAATATCCCACAATCCAAACTTGAAGAAGATATTTATTATCTACTGCAGCTTTGGCGTATGGTACAAGCCCGCCGTGAACAAACGCCGACCCATCGCCGTTTTGAGCTGATTTATCAAGATTTATCGCTACCTTTGCGCGCGATTCGAGATTTGATTGGTGAGCAGACTGAAAGGGTGACGGTCGATAACGCCCGAGTGTTTGACGCTATTCGTCATTTTGCCAAAGAATTTGTCCCACTGATTTATCCACGTATTCAATTGTATGAAGGCGAGCAGGCGTTATTTGATGTTCACCGCGTTGAAGAGGATTTAAAAGACGCGCTCAATCGCCGTGTTAATCTCAAATCAGGCGGTTATCTCATCATTGACCAAACCGAAGCCATGACGACCATTGATGTCAATACAGGCTCATTTGTTGGTGGGCGTTCTCTTGAAGATACGGTGTATAAAACCAATCTTGAAGCCACCCACGCCATCGCCCGTCAGTTGCGACTGCGTAATTTGGGCGGGATTATCATTCTTGACTTTATCGATATGCAAGAGCAACAACACCGCGATGAGGTATTAGCAAGCCTGCAAGAACAGCTCAAACGCGATTATGCAAAAACCAACATCAGCGAAGTCTCAGCGCTTGGGCTGATAGAGATGACCCGCAAACGCACGCGAGAGAGCTTACAACAACAGCTTTGTGAGCCGTGTCCAACCTGTGGCGGTAAAGGCTTTGTCAAAAGCGCCGAAACCGTGTGTCTGGAGATTTTCCGCGAATTAATGCGCTGCGCCAGAACCTACAACGCCCCTAAGAAATTTACCGTGGTCGCAAATAGTGGCGTGATTGATTTGCTTGAAACCATTGAAGCGGATACAGTGGCAGAGATGGAATATTTGCTGGGTCGTCCGATTAATTTGGAGAGTGATAACCGTTTTAATCAAGAACAATATGATATTTTGCTAGATTAGCCTATTGCTTTTACCCAAAAAATCGGTATAATACAGCCCACTTAACTTATTGTAGGGCGACGAAGATGATTCGTCAATTCATAAAAGAATAAGCCCTTTAATACAGTCGCTCCATTGTTTGCGACACGAAATTAAAGAATACAGTTTCACCGACTATTAATAATGCTATCTATGTATTGCAAGTTAATAGTTTGAGTGGGACTGAAATTTTTTTATTTTCAAAAAGCGCCTGTCAAAAACAGGTAAAAAATGCAAGTTAGGTGTTTACTCAATAACAGCTTAACACCCAACGCAAATTAACCCATATCAAACTTTATATTAGGAGCTTACTGGCATGGCTAACCAGAAAATCCGTATCAGACTTAAATCTTTTGACCATCGTCTGATTGACCAATCAGCTCAAGAGATTGTTGATACCGCAAAACGCACAGGTGCACAAGTTCGTGGTCCAGTACCGCTACCAACTCGCATTGAACGCTTTAACATCTTAACCTCACCACACGTGAACAAAGATGCCCGTGACCAATACGAAATCCGCACATTTAAACGTATGGTAGATATCGTTCAGCCTACTGACAAAACAGTCGATGCACTGATGAAGTTAGATTTGGCGGCGGGTGTTGATGTACAAATCGCATTAGGCTAACCCCTTAGGGTAACACCTATATTGAATAACAGTAAAAATTAAGAGGTTAACAACATGGCGATCGGTTTAGTCGGAAAAAAATGCGGCATGACTCGTATCTTCACAGAAGCAGGTGTTTCAATTCCTGTAACTGTTGTTGAAGTTACTGCCAACCGTATCTCTCAAATCAAAACACAGGACACAGACGGCTACCAAGCTATCCAAGTAACAACGGGTGAGCGTCGTGATTCTCGTGTTAATGCAGCTCAAAAAGGTCACTTTGCAAAAGCTGGCGTTGCTGCAGGTCGCGGCACTTGGGAATTTCGCGTCGAAGACAGCGAACTTGAAGGCCGCGAAGCAGGTAGTGAAATCGCTGCTGACTTGTTCCAAGTAGGTCAAATCGTTGACGTAATTGGTACCAGCAAAGGTAAAGGTTTCCAAGGTGGTATCAAACGCCACAACTTCCGTTCACAAGATTGGACACATGGTAACTCAGTATCTCACCGCGTTGTGGGTTCTACAGGTCAAAACCAAACACCGGGTCGTGTATTTAAAGGCAAAAAAATGCCAGGTCAAATGGGTAACAAACGTGTGACCGTACAAGGCCTAGAAGTGATTTCAGTTGATGCTGAAAAAGGTATCCTAGTTATCAAGGGTGCAATTCCTGGTGCCAACGGTGGCGACGTTTTAGTACGTCCATCAGTTAAAGCTTAATCAAGGGGATTAACGTGAATCTAAATACAGTAACAGGTTCGGCGGTTGAGCTATCAGACGTAGCATTTGGTCGTGAATTCAACGAAGCACTTGTACACCAAGTAGTTACCGCTTATTTAGCGGGTGGTCGTCAAGGTAGCCGTTCTCAAAAAACGCGTGGTGAAGTATCTGGCGGTGGTAAAAAACCATGGCGTCAAAAAGGTACTGGCCGTGCACGTGCTGGTTCTATCCGTAGCCCAATTTGGGTCGGTGGTGGTCGCGCATTTGCCGCCAAACCACAAGATTGGTCACAAAAAGTGAACCGTAAAATGTACCGTGGTGCCATGCAATGCATTCTTGCTGAATTGATTCGTCAAGACCGTTTGGTATTGGTTGATGACATCAGCATTTCAGCACCAAAAACTAAAGAGCTTATCGCTAAACTTAAAGACTTAAATGCCCCTAAAGCATTGATCGTTACCAATGAAGTTGACGAAAATCTTTACTTAGCTGCTCGCAATATTCCATACGTCAGCGTACTAGGTAGCACTGAAGTTGATCCAGTTAGCCTAATTGCGTTTGACAAAGTCATCATGTCTGTCGCAGCCGCCAAAGAAATTGAGGGAGTGTTAGCATGAATAACGCAAGACTATATCAGGTACTAAAAGCACCTGTATTTTCAGAAAAATCTCAAATCTTGGGCGACACCTTAGGTGTGCAAGTGTTCAAAGTTGACACCAACGCGACAAAAAAAGAGATTAAAAAAGCCGTAGAATTAATGTTTGAAGGTGTTGAAGTAGTTAAAGTTAACACTTTGAATGTTAAAGGTAAGACAAAGCGATTTGGTCGCACGGTAGGTCGTCGTCAAGACTTCAAAAAAGCCTATGTGACCTTAAAAGCTGGTCAAGATGTTCAAGTAGCCGACGTAGCAGAACAACCTGCTGCTGACAACGAATAAGGATTACACAATGCCTATCGTAAAAGCCAAACCGACATCACCAGGTCGCCGATTTGTCGAGAAAGTGGTGCATCCACACCTTCATAAAGGTCGTCCTTATGCAGCATTAGTAGAGTCAAAAGGCAAAACTGGTGGTCGTAACAACAACGGTCGCATCACTACCCGTCATATCGGTGGTGGTCATAAACAGCATTACCGTGTTGTTGACTTCAAACGTAACAAAGACAATATTCCTGCTGTTGTAGAGCGTATTGAGTACGATCCAAACCGTACTGCACACATCGCACTACTTAAATATGCAGACGGTGAGCGTCGTTACATCATCGCACCAAAAAAATTGCAACAAGGCGATACCGTTATTTCTGGTGAAACTGCACCAATTCGCCCAGGTAACTGCTTGCCACTACGTAGCATTCCAGTAGGTACAGTGATTCACAATATCGAACTTAAAATCGGTAAAGGTGCACAGATCGCTCGTTCAGCAGGGGCTGCGGTTCAATTATTGGGTCGCGATGGTATCTATGCAATCGTTCGTTTACGTTCAGGCGAAACTCGTCGTATCCACGTAAATTGTCGTGCGGTTATCGGTGAAGTATCAAACACTGAAAATAACCTTAAATCATTGGGTAAAGCTGGTGCCAACCGCTGGCGTGGCGTTCGTCCTACCGTTCGTGGTACTGCAATGAACCCAGTTGACCATCCACACGGTGGTGGTGAAGGTCGTAACTTCGGTAAACATCCAACCAGCCCATGGGGTCAAAAGGCTAAAGGCCTTAAAACACGTTCTAACAAACGTACTGACCACATGATTATCCGCCGTCGTCGCGTCAATAAGAAATAAGGAATAATTTCATGCCTCGTTCATTGAAAAAAGGTCCATTCATCGATGCGCACTTGTTTGCCAAAGTTGAGAATGCGTTAGAAACGAACTCACGCAAACCAATCAAAACTTGGTCACGTCGCTCAATGATTTTGCCACAAATGGTCGGCTTAACTATTTCTGTTCATAACGGTCGTACACATGTACCTGTTATCGTAAACGAGCAAATGGTTGGTCATAAACTTGGTGAATTCGCCCCAACCCGTACATATCGTGGTCATGGCGTTGACAAGAAATCTAAGAAATAAGGTGCTCATCATGGAAGTAACTGCAAAATTACGCGGTGCCGCCATTTCGGCACAAAAAGTACGCTTAGTTGCTGACGAAGTTCGCGGCAAATCAATCGAGCGTGCATTAGATATCTTAACCTTTAGTAACAAAAAAGCCGCTAAATTGGTTAAAAAATGCTTAGAATCTGCGATTGCTAACGCTGAGCATAACAATGGTTTAGACATCGATACATTGCGTGTTTCTACCATTTATGTGGATGAAGGCATTACGTTAAAACGTGTTTTACCACGTGCCAAAGGTCGTGCTGACCGTATTAGCAAACGTACTTGCCACATCACAGTTAAGGTAGGAGCATAATATGGGACAGAAAGTTCATCCAATCGGCATCCGTCTTGGCGTAATCCGTAAATCAAACGCTAACTGGTATGCAGATCCAAAAAAATACTCTGAATACTTAATCAACGATTTACAAGTTCGTAAATATTTAGAGAAAAAGCTTAAAGCAGCGATGATCAGCGGTATTAGCATCGAACGTCCTACGGGCGCAGCTAAAATCACTATCGCCACGGCACGTCCTGGTATCATCATTGGTAAAAAAGGCGAAGATATTGAAAGCCTACAAAAAGAACTTACCAAATTAATGGGTGTGCCAGCACAAGTTAGCATTGAAGAAATCACCCAACCAGACTTAGACGCACGTCTAGTGGCTGACGGTATTGCTTCACAACTTGAACGTCGTGTCATGTTCCGCCGTGCTATGAAACGTGCTGTTCAAAACAGTATGAAAGCTGGCGCACAAGGTATCAAAGTTGAGCTATCAGGTCGTCTTGGCGGCGCTGAGATTGCTCGCTCAGAGTGGTATCGTGAAGGTCGTGTACCTTTGCATACATTACGTGCAGACATTGACTACTCAAATGTACGCGCAGAAACCACTTACGGTACTATCGGTGTAAAAGTTTGGATTTTCCGTGGTGAAGTGCTTGACGGCATGAACCGTGTATATAATCCAGTCAAAGAAGAAAAGCAAGCACGTGCACCTCAAAAACGCCGTGCTCGTAATGATCGTAGCGACCGCCCACGTAGTGAGCGCCCAGCTAAAGACAGAGGTTAATCGATATGTTACAACCAAAACGTACCAAGTTTCGTAAAGTACAAAAAGGACGTAATACGGGGTTAGCTCACCGTGGTAGTAGCGTATCTTTTGGTACAATCGGACTTAAATCAGTAGAACGTGGTCGCATGACTGCACGTCAAATCGAAGCTGCTCGTCGTACGATTTCACGTCGTATCAAGCGCGGTGGTAAAATTTGGATTCGTGTATTCCCAGACAAACCAATTACCGAAAAACCACTAGAAGTTCGTATGGGTAAAGGTAAAGGTCCAGTAGAATACTGGGTATGCGAAATCAAACCAGGCAAAATGCTTTATGAAATCGAAGGGGTTTCTGACGAGCTAGCAACTGAAGCGTTCACGCTTGCAGCTGCCAAGTTGCCTTTCAAAACCACCATTGTTAAACGGACGATAATGTAATGAAGATCAGTGAACTTAAAGACAAATCAGTCGAAGAGCTGACCCAATTACTAGACGAAAAACAATTAGAAACATTTCGTCTTCGTATGGCAAAAGCCACTGGTCAGTTAGGCAACACCCATGAGATTAAAGCAAATCGTCGTACGATTGCTCAAATCAAGACTCTTATCTCTGAAAAACAGAACACCGAAAACCAAGGGGCTTAATCATGAGTGAGCAAAATACAAACCAAGCTAACGCTACCGAACAAAGTACCGTCACTGGTAAAGTTGTCAGTGACAAAATGGATAAAACCATTACTGTACTTGTTGAGCGTCGTATTCGTCATGCCAAATATGGCAAAATGATTCGCCGTTCTACCAAACTACATGCTCATGACGAAAACAATGAGTGTGGCGTTGGTGATACTGTTCGTATCAAATCAACACGTCCACTATCAAAAACCAAATCTTGGGTGTTAGTAGACGTTGTAGAAAAAGCAGTTAATATTTAATTTAACTTAAATAGATAGTTATAATTGCAAAGCAAGTCAGTAACTGCTACAATACGCCACCTTAAAAATGGCTTATTGTGGCAAAGACTTGTTTTGCCAATTTATGGAGTAACGCGATGATTCAGACTGAAACAATGCTGGAAGTTGCAGACAACAGTGGTGCAAAACGAGTTATGTGCATTAAAGTGCTAGGTGGCTCACATCGTCGTTATGCATCAGTAGGCGACATCATTAAAGTGACTGTGAAAGAAGCAATTCCACGCGGTCGTGTCAAGAAAGGTGATGTAATGAACGCGGTAGTCGTACGCACGAAGTTTGGCGTACGTCGTCCTGACGGTTCAGTACTACGTTTTGATGATAATGCAGCTGTGTTGTTGAACAACAATAAAGCACCAATTGCAACACGTATTTTTGGACCAGTAACCCGCGAACTACGTGGCGAACAATTTATGAAAATTGTTTCATTAGCCCCAGAAGTATTGTGAGGAAAACATGGCAAAATTACGTAAAGGCGACCAAGTGATTGTAATTGCTGGCAAAGATAAAGGCAAGCAAGGTACAGTACTAGCAGTAAAAGAAGACCGTGTAAAAGTTGAAGGCATCAACATCGTTAAAAAACACCAAAAGCCAAACCAACAGACTGGCGTTGAAGGTGGTATTATCGAGAAAGAAGCATTTTTACACATTTCAAATGTTGCAATTTATAATGCAGCAACCCAAAAGGCAGATCGTATTTCTTACCAATTGAATGACGAAGGCAAAAAACAACGCGTTTATCGTTCATCTGGTGAAGTTGTGGCGACTGCATAACCATCTAAGGGTATCAGTAATGGCAAGACTTAAAACACAATATAACGAACAGCTTAAGCAAAAAATTCAGCAAGAGCTTGGTTTAGCTAACGTTATGGAAATCCCTAAAATCACCAAAATCACTCTAAATATGGGTGTGGGTGATGCAGCTCAAGACAAAAAAGTTCTTGAAGGCGCATTAGCGGATATGACGGCAATTGCCGGTCAAAAACCTGTAGTAACCAAAGCTCGCAAATCAGTTGCAGGCTTTAAAATCCGTGAAGAATGGCCAATCGGCTGTAAAGTAACGTTACGTGGCGAACAGATGTACGAATTTTTAGATCGTTTAATCTCCATCGCTATTCCACGTATCCGTGACTTCCGCGGTTTTACAGATAAAGCATTTGATGGCCGTGGTAACTATTCACTAGGTATCAAAGAGCAAATCGTTTTCCCTGAAGTTGACTTTGACAAAATCGACCGTATTCGTGGTTTAGATATTACCATTACGACTACCGCAAAAACTGATGATCAAGGTCGTGCATTGCTTAAAGCATTCGGCTTCCCATTCAAGGGCTAACAGCAAGGATAAGGCAATATGGCAAAGAAAAGTATGATTAATCGCGAATTTAAACGCGAAGCGACTGTTGCTAAATATGCTGAGAAGCGTGCAAAGCTTAAGGCAATTATCAGCGACATCAGCGCAACTGATGAAGAGCGTATGGACGCAATGCTTGCATTACAAGCATTGCCACGTGATGCTTCACCAGTACGTTTACGTAATCGTTGTGCATTGACAGGTCGTCCACACGGTTATTTCCGTAAATTTGGTCTTTCACGTAACATGATTCGTGAAAAAGTAATGCAAGGTGATGTACCTGGCGTTCATAAAGCAAGCTGGTAAGGGGAAACAATATGAGTATGCAAGATACCGTTGCTGATATGTTGACTCGTATCCGTAATGCACAAATGGCTCAAAAAGCGTCTGTGACTATGCCAAGCTCAAAACTACGTAAATCAATTGCTGATTTGCTAGTAAAAGAAGGTTATGTTGCGACCGCAGAAACTCAAGAAGTTGGTACAGGTAAAACTGAATTAACCATCGAGTTAAAATATTTTGAAGGTAAACCAGTTATTGAGACTATTAAACGTTATAGTCGTCCAGGTTTACGTCAATACCGTGGTAAAGATGCACTACCAAGCGTCCAAAAAGGTCTAGGTGTAGCAATCATCTCTACCAGTAAAGGCATCATGAGCGACCGTGAAGCTCGTGCAGCTGGATTAGGCGGCGAAGTTATTGCGTTCGTAGCTTAATTAACATTAAGAGGGACAGGCATAGTTTGTTGTGCCTGTTCGTTTTTTTATCACTTTTATAGGAATTACCCGTATGTCTCGTGTGGCTAAAGCCCCTGTAGCACTACCAAATGGTACAAGTGTTACTTTGAACGGTCAGCAGGTTGAAGTTAAAGGTAGCAAAGGTACGCTAACTTTACGCCTGCATGATTTGGTCGAGCTAAAACAGGAAGATAATCAACTTATTCTTTCACCAAAATCTGACACCAAAGACGGTTGGATGCACACTGGTACAGTTCGTGCATTATTAAGCAACATGGTTAAAGGTGTTACTGAAGGCTTTGAACGTCGTCTACAATTGATTGGTGTTGGTTATAAAGCCGCTGTTGCTGGCAATAAAGTTAACCTAAATTTAGGTTACTCACACCCAATCGAATATGTACTACCTGAAGGTGTTACTGCTGAAACTCCAACTGCGACTGAAATCGTGTTAAAATCTAGCGACAAACAAAAGCTAGGTCAAGCAGCAGCAAACATTCGTGGCTATCGCCCACCTGAGCCTTACAAAGGCAAAGGCGTTCGTTATAGCGATGAGTATGTCGCTCGTAAAGAAGCTAAGAAAAAATAAGGTGAAATGACATGTTTGATAAAAAAGCTGCTCGCCTTCGCAGAGCGAAAAAAACCCGTGCACATATCCGTGGTTTAGGCGTAAATCGTCTATCTGTTAATCGTACTAACACCCACATCTATGCACAAGTTATCTCACCAACGGGTGGTGAAGTATTAGCCCAAGCTTCAACGTTAGATACTACTTTACGTGCTGGTCAAACTAGCAACATCGAAGCTGCAACTGCCGTTGGTAAATTAATTGCAGAACGCGCTAAAGCTGCTGGCATTACTAAAGTTGCGTTTGATCGTAGCGGTTTTAAATATCATGGTCGTGTTAAAGCATTAGCTGAAGCCGCTCGTGAAAATGGATTGGAGTTCTAATCATGGCAAAAGTTGAACAAACAGACGGTTTAGTAGAGCGCTTAGTCACAGTTGGCCGTGTATCTAAAGTTGTAAAAGGTGGTCGTATCTTTTCTTTCACCGCACTCACAGTGGTAGGTGATGGCAATGGTCGTGTTGGTTTTGGTCGTGGTAAAGCGCGTGAAGTGCCTGCAGCGATTCAAAAAGCACTAGAAGCTGCCAAACGTAATATGATTACCGTTGATTTAGCGGGCACAACCCTTCAACATCCTATTACTGCTAGCCACGGTGCAAGCCGCGTGTATATGCAACCAGCCTCTGAAGGTACCGGTGTTATCGCGGGTGGTGCAATGCGTGCAGTATTAGAGGTTGCAGGCGTAGAAAACGTATTAGCAAAATGCTATGGTTCAACCAATGCCGCTAACGTTGTACGTGCAACTTTCAACGGGTTAAAAGAAATGTCTTCTCCTGAAAAAGTTGCGGCAAAACGCGGCAAATCAGTTGAAGAAATCTTGGGCTAAGCTAAGGTGAGCTAACATGAAAAAAATGAAAGTTACTCAAGTAAAATCGAGTGCCCATCGCCTAGCAAGCCATAAAGCTTGTTTGAAAGGTTTAGGGTTACGTCGTATTGGACATACTGTCGAAGTTGAAGATACCCCTTCGACCCGTGGTATGGTAAACCGCGTTAACTACTTAGTTAAAGTGGAGGAAGTATAATGGGTCTACGTTTAAATGAATTGAGCCCAGCTGAAGGTTCAAGAAAAAATAAACTTCGCCGTGGTCGTGGTATCGGTTCTGGTATCGGTAAAACCGGTGGTCGTGGTGTCAAAGGTCAAACCTCACGTACAGGTTCTGGTATTCGCTCAGGTTTTGAAGGTGGTCAAATGCCTTTATACCGTCGTTTGCCAAAATTTGGTTTCACCAGTAAACTTGCAATGGTAACGGCAGAAGTGCGTTTATCAGAATTAAACCAAGTTGATGGTGACGTGGTAAGCGTTGAGTCTTTAAAAGCAGCGAATATCATTCGCCACGATATGCAACGTGTTCGTATCATCCTTTCAGGTGACGTAACCAAAGCATATACTTTTAAAGGTGTTAAAGTGACTAAAGGTGCTAAAGCGGCTATTGAAGCAGCTGGTGGTACTATTGAGGAGTAATCCTACATGACTAAGCATTCAACATCGATGAATCCTCTAGCATTTATTCGTAAGTACGATGAATTATTTAATCGTTTACTATTTTTGTTGGGTGCTTTAGTCGTCTATCGTTTCGGTTCACACGTACCTATTCCTGGTATGGATCCAGAAAGCTTATCGAAATTTTTTCAAACTAATGAAAATACTATTTTAGGTTTGTTTAATATGTTTTCTGGTGGGGCATTAGAACGGATGTCAGTCATGGCACTCGGGATTATGCCTTATATTTCTGCTTCAATCATTGTCCAGATGATGACAGCGGTTATACCATCACTAGATGCATTAAAAAAAGAAGGCCAAGCCGGTCAACGCCAAATCAACAAGTATACACGCCAATTAACCCTTGCCTTAGCCTTGGTTCAATCAATTGGTATGTGTACAGGTCTGATTAGTCAGAATCTTACATTGACCAGTGGTCTTGGTTTCTATATTCCTGCGGTAACCTCGTTGGTTGCAGGGTCGATGTTTTTGATGTGGTTAGGTGAACAGATTACTGAACGTGGTATTGGTAACGGTATTTCAATGCTAATTTTAGCAGGTATCGTAGCGACTTTTCCACAAGTGGTCACGCAGTCAATTAACTCTGTTCAGCAAGGTCAAATGAACATGATTGCCTTGTTGATATTTAGTTTATTGGCATTAGCGGTGGTGGCAGGGATTGTGTTTATTGAGCGTGCCCAGCGCCGTATCCCAGTCAACTATGCCCAAAAGCAATCGCAAGAACGAAAAATCTATGCACAGCAGCAATCGCATTTGCCATTAAAAATTAATATGGCAGGGGTTATTCCAGCGATTTTTGCCAGTTCATTGTTGTTATTCCCAGCGAGTTTGGGACAATGGGTGGGTCAATCCCCCAATCCCAATATTTTTCAAAGTTTCTTGCAGAATATGGCATTAGTGTTATCACCGGGTCAGCCGCTGTATTTGGTAATTTTTGCAGCCTTGATTATTTTCTTTTGTTATTTTTATACCGCGTTGGTGTTTAGTCCAAAAGAAGTATCAGAGAATTTGAAACGAAGTGGGGCGTATATTCCAGGTATTCGTCCAGGTTTACAAACTCAACGTTATTTAGATCATGTATTAAATCGTTTAACCTTTATTGGTGCGATTTATATGACAATTATTTGTTTGATGCCGATGATATTGCAATCTGCGTTTGGTATTCCATTTCATTTAGGCGGTACCTCAGTACTGATTAGTGTGGTCGTGATTATGGACTTTATTGCCCAAGTTAAAGCGCACTTAATGACGCACCAATACCATGATTATTCGCTGATTCAAACCATAGAAGTCAAGCATTCATAACTACTACTAGGAGCTGAAAATGAAAGTTCAAGCATCTGTAAAAAGAATCTGCGGTAGCTGCAAAATTGTACGCCGCAAAGGCGTTGTTCGCGTTATTTGTAGTGCAGAACCGCGTCATAAACAACGTCAAGGTTAATCTAAATTGTTAGATTAGACTTGAAATCAGGTAGCGGATACTGTATTATCCGCTACTTGTCGTTATTTTGACACATTTGTAGATAACCAAGTGTTTCAAAATGCTACATCAGTAGATGATTAACTCATCTTTTCCTTATAATTGGAGAAATGTCAATGGCTCGTATTGCCGGTGTAAACATTCCGGACAACAAGCACGCTATCATTTCACTCACTTATATTTTTGGTATTGGCCGTACCACTGCTGCTAAAATTTTAGAAGCGGTAAACATTGCGCCAACTACTAAAATCAGTGAACTAAATGATACTCAGCTTGATGCTGTCCGTACCCAAGTTGCAGAATATGCGACTGAAGGTGACTTGCGTCGTGAAATCTCGATGAATATTAAACGTTTAGTAGACTTAGGTTGCTATCGTGGCTTGCGTCATCGTCGCGGTTTACCAGTAAATGGTCAACGCACAAAAACAAATGCGCGTACTCGTAAGGGTCCACGTAAAGCAATCAGAAAATAATTAACTTAGGAAGCTAAAAGATGGCAAAAGACACTCGTAGTCGCAAAAAAGTGACTCGCCGCTCGGTAGCTGAGGGCGTAGCGCACATCCATGCGTCTTTTAATAACACCATTGTAACGATTACCGATCGTCAAGGTAATGCTTTGGCTTGGGCCACCGCTGGTGGACAAGGCTTCCGTGGTTCACGTAAATCTACACCATTTGCTGCACAGGTTGCGGCTGAAGTTGCTGGTAAAGCAGCACAAGAATATGGTGTCAAGAATGTTGATGTCTTGGTTAAAGGTCCAGGACCTGGTCGTGAGTCTGCGGTAAGAGCCTTAGGTGCATTGGGTTATAAAATAAACAGCATTAGCGATATAACCCCGATTCCTCATAACGGAACTCGTCCACCGAAAAAACGTCGCGTATAAGGAGACTTTCATGGCCCGTTATCTAGGTCCAAAATTAAAACTTTCTCGTCGTGAAGGTACTGATTTACAATTAAAATCAGGCGTAAAAGCGTACGAAGAAAAAACCAAAAAAGCTGACCGTGCCCCTGGTCAACATGGTAATCCACGTAGCAAAACGTCAGAGTATTCTGCACAGCTTCGTGAAAAACAAAAAGTAAAACGCATTTATGGTGTGTTAGAGCGTCAATTCTCAAACTACTATAAAGAAGCTGCGCGTATGAAAGGCGCAACTGGCGAAAACTTGCTTCAAATGTTAGAACGTCGCCTCGATAACGTTGTTTATCGTATGGGTTTTGGTGCAACTCGCGCAGAAGCTCGCCAATTAGTTAGCCACCGTGCTATTCTAGTAAAAAAAGCGGGTCGTGATGAGTTTGTTCGTGTGAACATTCCTTCAATCCAATTGCAAGATGGTGATGTGATTGCCGTACACGAAAAAGCCAAAGAACAATTACGTATCAAAAACGCAATTGAATTGGCGGGTCAACGTGGTACACCCGTATGGTTGGAAGTGGATCACAGCAAATTGCAAGGTACTTTTAAACAAGCGCCAGAGCGTGCTGATTTACCAACCGAAATCAACGAAAGCTTAATCGTTGAGTTGTACTCTAAATAATTAATTTTACTATAAAGTCGAGGTGACAAATGATGCTAAATGCTACTGAGTTTCTTACACCGAATGCCATTCATGTGGACACGGTCAATGAAACACACGCCAAAGTCACGCTCGAACCGTTAGAACGAGGTTTTGGGCATACATTAGGTAATGCCCTACGTCGTATTCTATTATCTTCATTGCCTGGTGCAGCTGTAATCGAAGCTGAAATCGAAGGCGTTGATCATGAGTATTCAACCCTTGAAGGGTTGCAAGAAGATGTGCTAGATCTATTGTTAAATTTAAAAGGTTTAGCGATCCAATTGCATGATCAAAATGAAGTATTCTTGACCCTTGACAAACAAGGTCCTGGCACTGTACTAGCCTCAGATATTGAGTTACCTCACAATGTAGAGATTATCAATCCTGATTTAGTTTTAGGTACATTAAGTGATCGTGGTCATTTAAAAATGCGTTTGCGTATAGCAGTAGGTCGTGGTTATGAGCCTGCCAATGTACGTAAAGATTCTGGTGATAATAAAGTTATTGGTCGTTTAAAATTGGACGCTAGCTATAGCCCAATTTTACGCGTGGCATATCAAGTTGAAAATGCCCGTGTTGAACAACGTACTGACTTAGACCGTTTGGTTATCGAACTTGAAACCAATGGTACCATCGATCCAGAAGAAGCGATTCGCAAAGCAGCAACGATTTTGCAGCAGCAAATTGCCGTATTTGTTGACCTTGAAGCGGAAGCTACACCAGAGCCTGTTAAGGAAAAAGAAGAAGTTGACCCTGTGCTACTTCGCCCAGTGGATGACTTAGAATTAACGGTTCGCTCAGCAAATTGCTTGAAGGCGGAAAATATCTATTACATTGGCGATTTGGTACAACGCACCGAAACTGAGTTGTTAAAAACCCCAAATCTCGGTAAGAAATCATTAACTGAAATCAAAGACGTCCTTGCTTCTAAAGACTTAGAACTCGGTATGCGCCTTGAAAATTGGCCACCTGCTGATTTACGTGTTGATGACCGCTTCTCTTACCGTAGCCGTTAAAATTTAAAGGAAGTTTGACCATGCGACATCGTAACAGTGGAGTTAAGTTGGGTCGTACCAGCAGCCATCGTAAGGCCATGTTCCAAAATATGACGAACTCACTATTTGAACATGAACTCATCAAAACTACTCTTCCTAAAGCTAAAGAGCTTCGCCGTGTGGCAGAGCCGCTAATTACTTTGGCAAAAGAAGATTCAGTTGCTAACCGTCGTCTAGCGTTTAACCGCTTACGTAATAAAGCGACTGTAGGTAAATTATTCACGACACTAGGCCCACGCTACAAAGCGCGTCCAGGTGGTTATTTACGTATCATCAAATGTGGTTATCGCGATGGCGATGCTGCGCCGATGGCATACGTTGAGTTAGTAGACCGTGACTAATCATACTGATTAAAAAAACCCCATAGGTTCGCGCTTATGGGGTTTTTTGTTTATAGTGATAAATCCTCAATTTACCTTTGGAAATATGATGCAGCTGAGTTTTGATGTGCTAGTGATGTTAACGTTGGTCGCGGGGATTGCAGGATTTTTAGATGCCATGGCAGGGGGTGGTGGCTTATTGACCATTCCTGCCCTGTTAATGGCAAATGTTCCTACGCTTTATACCTTGGGCACCAACAAGCTGCAAGCGACTGCAGGTTCGCTTTCTGCTTCTATTACCATGATACGCAAAGGCAAAATTCACCCTAAGCAAATTTGGCGTTCGATTATCGCCTGTTTTGTGGGAGCCGTGCTAGGCGCCATGGCTGTGCAGCTTTCTCCGCCAGTGCTATTAGCCAAAGGCATTCCTTTTTTAATCGCGCTTATTGGTATTTATTATCTGTTTGCACCCACTATCGGTGAGGTCAAATCTGCACCACGAATCAGCAAAAATACATGGCAATATGGGATGTCACCCTTGATTGGCTTTTATGATGGCTATTTGGGCCCTGGTACAGGGATGTTTTTTGCACTAGGCGGTATCACCATGCGGGGCTTGGATATGATTACCGCGACTGCCAATGCCAAATTACTCAACTTTACCAGCAATGCCGCATCGTTGATGTTTTTTATGTTGGGTGGAAAGGTGCTTTGGTCAGTGGGGCTTGCTATGATGCTGGGGCAATTTATCGGTGCTTCATTGGGCGCGCAGATGGTGGTCAAAGGCGGTACCAAGTTTATTCGACCGGTGATTGTGGTGATGTGCTTTGCGATGCTAATTAAATATGTGTTTTTTTCTTAATAATTTTTATTTATCATAGCGGTAAAATTATTCATACTTTGAGTATCGAGAATATGACAACTGAAATGATTTTAAGTATCTTTCTTGGGATTGGCTTGGCTGCAAGTAGCGGGTTTCGTGTGTTTGTACCGCTGTTTGCCCTCAGTTGTGCCGCGTATTTTCATATTATTTCGCTCAATGACAGCTGGCAGTGGGTAGGCTCTACGCCTGCGTTAATTATTTTAGGCGTAGCCAGTATTGCAGAGTCGATCAGTTATTTAATCCCGTTGGTTGATCATGTTTTGGATACGGTTGCTGTACCGCTCGCAGGGGTTGCAGGAACATTGGTCATGGCTTCGACATTGAGCGATATGAGTCCTGCCATGACCTGGGCGCTAGCGATCATTGCTGGCGGCGGCGCCGCGGCTACGATAAAAGGTACAGCTGCCACCACGCGCGTGGCTTCGACTGCGACGACGGGCGGTTTGGCAAATCCTGCCGTATCGGTCGCAGAGACCGGGACAGCGATAGGGCTATCGGCTTTGTCGATTTTTTCACCCATTTTTGCGATGATTGCGTTAATCATTGGTTTACTGATGATGATTTGGGTGGTAATAATGGTTAAAAACCGCGTCAAACGCTAAGGCATCTTGCCTGTTTCTTGTAAAGAAAGCGTGCCATCTTGACCTACGATAATATGGTCAATCAAAGTCATATCGACAAGCTGACACGCTTTTGCCAAACTTGCGGTAATCTCTAGATCTGCTTGTGACGCTGTGGCAGAGGTGCTTGGGTGATTGTGGGCGATAATAAGCTGACTTGCCCCGTATTTTAACGCACAGCGCAACACTTCGCGCACACACACCGAGCACGATGAAATACCACCTGTGAACAACACCTCATACTGGATTAAGGTGAGCTGATTGGTCAAAAACAGCACCGCAAACACCTCGCGATTGAGCGGTCGCAGCTGCGTAGTCAGATAGTCTTTGACCAATTGGCTAGCATTAAGAGTAGGGGCTTGTTTGACTTGGCTGGCAAGGTAGCGTTTGCCCATTTCAAGGCTTGCCAAAATCTGCGCGTATTTTGCCATGCCGATACCATGACATGCCATGACTGCTTCACTCGGCGCAGATAGTAACTGAGCCAGACTACCAAATTTTTCAATCAAGCCACGAGCCAGTTCGATAGCGGATTGGTCTTTGGTGCCTGTGCGTAAGAATATTGCCAAAATCTCACTATCTGATAGACTCTCAGCGCCCTTTTGCAGTAGCTTCTCTCGGGGGCGCTCGTCTTGGTGCCAGTCTTTGATTGCCATAGGCATTTCCTAATAAATGATGATTAATCATACCTAAAGTGGCGGAAAATTGTTACTATAGGCGAAATTTTTTAGTGCTTTTATCTTATGAAAAATATTCTTCTTGGTATCACAGGCGGTATTGCTGCCTATAAATCTGCCTCATTTGCCCGACTATTGATTAAAAATGGCTATGACGTCCGTGTTATTATGACGGCAAGCGCGCAAGCCTTTATCACACCGTTAACGCTGCAGGCCTTGACGGGCAACCAAGTGCATATCGACTTGTTGGATGAGAGCGCTGAGCTGGGAATGGGGCATATTGAACTGGCAAAATGGGCGGATTTACTGATTATTGCGCCTGCTACCGCGAATACGATTGCTAAATTGGCCATGGGAATAGCGGATGATTTACTCACTACCGTTTGCCTTGCTACCGCTGCCCCGATTTTGGTGGCACCTGCTATGAATCAGCAAATGTGGCAACATCCATCGGTCAAACTTAATTTGCAGACGTTAACCGATTATGATTATGAAATTATCCAACCAGCCAGCGGTGAACAAGCCTGTGGTGATATCGGTGAGGGAAGATTGCCAGAGCCAGAGCAGTTGCTTGAATACGTGCAATATTTCATCGCAGTGCAAATCACCCCGCAAGTATTGGCGGGTAAAAATGTGACAATCACCGCAGGTCCGACGATTGAAGCCATAGACCCTGTGCGCTATCTATCCAATCATTCCACGGGCAAAATGGGTTTTGCGCTGGCAAAAGCGTGCCGTAATGCAGGCGCGAGGGTAACTTTGATCGTTGGGGGTAAAGTACCGCTGCCAACGCCACTACTGGTCAATCGTATCGATGTGTTATCAGCTGAAGAAATGCTAATGACCGCTCGCCAATGCGCCAGTGACGATATATGTGAGTGCCATGACGATCACCACCATGACCACCCTCATCATGACCATCACCACCATCATGACCATGATGAATTCGGCAACGATATTGAAGTCGAACCTGTTAGCACAGCGACCGATATTTTTATTGCCACAGCTGCGGTCGCTGATTATCGCACGCGTGATGTCGTGCCGCAAAAGATTAAAAAAACGCAAGATCAGATGTCGCTGGATTTGGTGAAAAATCCAGATATTTTGGCGACCATTGCCAAAGAATTCCCTGAGGTTTTTGTGGTAGGATTTGCGGCAGAAACCCAAGATGTAGAAAAATACGCTCGTGGCAAGCTTGACGCCAAAAACTTAGATATGATTGCTTGTAATGATGTGTCCCGCACCGATATTGGTTTTGGCAGTGATGACAATGCCATGACGGTGTTTTTTAAGGGCAAAGATGCCGCAGTCAGCCTCGAAAAAGCCAGCAAGGATATCATTGCCAGTCAGCTGGTCAGCTTAATTGGTAAACAATTAGCGGGTAAATTCACCTTGGTAAGATAGTCGCTGATGGCGATTTTTTCCGTTCAGCAAGGCGTTATGCTTTCGATGCTCATGATCCCCGCGATATTTGCCATCGCCAGTATGTTTCATGGGCTGACAGGGATTGGCGTGACGCTGATTGCGACCACAGCATTGGCAAGTTTTTATCCGATGTCGCATGTGCTGCTGCTGACGGTCGTGCCATGTTTAGTGATTAGCTTGGTGGTGTTTTTGGAGGGTGGCAATATTGGCTACTACCTCAAAAAATATTGGCTATTGGTGTTTACTAGTTTTGTGGGCAGTCTGATCGGCACAAAGTTGGTGTTTCTCATCGCACCGCATTATTTGCTGATCGGCCTTGGGCTATTGATTGTCGGATATGTGCTGACCCAGTTTTTGGCAAGTCAAACGGGCAAAAATATTCGACTGCCCAATAATCAACCAAGTTTAATCTTCAGTGGGTTGGTGGCAGGCGTGCTCGGCGGTGCGACCAATGCCATGTCGCCGCTACTGGTGATGTACTTGCTATCGGCTACCGAAGACAGCCTAGACCCCAAAATCGAGCTGATTAAAGCCAGTAACCTGTGCTATGTGGTCGGCAAAATCGCTCAGCTTATCGTGTTGTGGCAAGGGTTTGTGAGTCTACCAACGACAGAATTGGGCGTGATTGGCGTGGCGACGCTGTTGTCGTTGCTGTGTTTGTATATCGGGTTTTATTTTCGTTATAAAATCTCACAAAAAATGTTCAAAAATATGACGTTGGTGATTTTATTAATGTTAGGTGTTAACGCCTTATTCAAAGCTTTTAATGGTTAATCACTATCGTCTTTTAACATCAACGCCCTTTCATACAAAGCATTTTTTTTCGTTCCTGTGATATCGCTGGCGAGCTGTGCGGCTTTTTTCACCGACAAATCTTGCAATAGTCGTTTTAGCAATTCATCGTGTTGATTATCATGATTCTGTAATTCACTTGCCCCAGCGACCACCAGTACCATTTCTCCTTTTTGCTGATTGGCATCGCTTGCAACAAACTGCTTTAGTTCACCGAGCGTTGATGGATAAATGGTTTCAAACGTTTTGGTTATCTCACGGCAAAACGTCACTTGTCGATTGTCGCCAAGCACCGTAATCATGTCATCGATACATTCAACAATACGATGGGGCGCTTCATAAAAAATCAGCGTGGCGGTTAAATCCTTGATTTTAGTCAATTCGCTTTGGCGTCCTGCGGTTTTGGCAGGCAAAAAGCCATAAAAATAAAACTTGTCTGAAGGTAATCCTGCGACCGATAGGGCGGCTATGGCAGCACTGGCGCCGACAACCGGCGAGACTTTGATACCGGCTTGGTGACAGGCGCGCACCAGTCGAAACCCAGGGTCGCTAATGAGTGGGGTACCGGCATCACTGATAAGCGCGATACTTTGCCCTGACTGTAATATCTCAATCAGTTTAGGGGTTTGTACTTCGGCATTGTGGTCGTGATAAGCCCAAGTTTTGGTGGGGATGTTAAAGTGGTTGAGCAGTTTGCCCGAGGTGCGAGTGTCCTCACAGGCAATGATAGCCACGGTTTTTAGGCAGTCGATGGCGTGGGCGGTGATATCGGATAAATTGCCAATCGGGGTGGCGACGATATAGAGTGTGCCGTTTTGCTGCATGATTTTCTCAAATTTTGCTAAATATTGGTGGTATTATAAGGTGTTTTCTGCGGAAAAAAGGATTTGTCATGAAAACAATTTGCTTTGCTATTTTAAGTGTAAGTTTAATTTCAACGGCAGAGGCTTGTTTACCCTCATCCCCGGCTGATGTGTTGGTCGGACGAATTGCCAGTATCGAAAAAGGCGGTGAATTGCAACGTGAAAGCCAATCTAAGCAAGGTTTTGGCTTAAAATTCACCGATTATTACTGGGCATTTCGCACATGGCGTCAACGGCTTATTTTGCCATCGGCGCAGCGTTTTGAAGGTGTTTTTGCCATTAGCTCATTAAAACCCAACGATATCGTTGTGGCATTAGCCAGTCATTATGATGGGGGTAAACCGCATAATTACCGCATTGATAGTGTGGCAAAGCTGACTTGTCAAAACAACAAGCTGATTTTACAAAAGCCGTTGGTGATACCGGTCAGTTGGAATCGACAACAGCAACGATGTGGGATTGGTCAAAATTACTCAGGGATTTTGGATGGCTTTATCGACAACAACCAAGCCTATTATTTGGCAAAATTACAGCAAAAATACCCAACTTGTGCCGCTTTAGAAAAAACCTTTGCAACAGTAAAATAACCCAACAATGAAACTCACCGCCCCAAAACAGCGCCAAGGCGACTATTATGAAACCCTCGCCAAACACTACCTTGAAGCGCAAGGCTTAACGTTTTTTGCCAAAAACTGGCACTACAAAAACTTGGGCGAGCTTGATTTGGTGATGCTTGAGCCGACGCAAAAAATCCCTTGCCTCGTCATTGTCGAAGTGCGTCAACGAAAAGTCAGCCAATTTGGCACAAGTTTAGACAGTATCACCCCCGCCAAACAACGTAAAATCATTAAAACCACCGCAGCTTTTTTACAAGCGCATCCACAATTTGATACCTTTGACATTCGCTTTGATGTAGTAATTTATGAAGGCGTTTTAGCTGCACGGCAGGCTGTCATGCCAACGCCTACGTGGATTAAGGACGCTTTTAGCGTAAATTAAGCATTTTGTATAACGTATAAACTTAGCAAAAATTATGCTATGCTACGCAGCAAAATAGTATAATTTTACCCCTCTTTTATTAGGTATTTCCCATGAACGCACAAGATTTAATTACTTTACTACAACCCCATTTTCCGAGTGGCAAAATCGAAGCTGCCAATCAAGGCAACAAATTTGATGTGCGCGTGGTGGATGACAGCTTTGAGGGTAAACGTCCTGTCGCACGTCAACAAGCCGTATTGGGGTTGGTGTCTGATAAATTTGCGTCAGGTGAAATCCATGCACTCAATATCCAAGCGTTGACCTATGCCCAGTGGCATGAGATGCAAGCCAAACAAGCTGCGCAATAAGCCATTTTTAGGAGAAACACATGGATAAATTTTTAATCACGGGTGGCACCCAGGTCAAAGGTGAAGTGGTCATCTCTGGTGCAAAAAATGCGGCATTACCCTTGCTTGCGGCAATGATTTTGGCAGAAACCCCCGCCACCCTGCACAATGTACCGACACTCAAAGACGTCAATACCTTGGTCAAATTGATTGCGGGAACGGGTATCACCATTGAAAAGAACGGCGATACGGTGACTTGCGATACCAGTACCATCAATAGCTACTATGCCCCGTATGAGCTGGTCAAAACCATGCGTGCATCGATTTTGGTATTGGGACCGCTGCTTGCGCGCTTTGGGCAGGCTGAAGTGTCGCTACCTGGTGGCTGCGCAATTGGCTCACGCCCTGTCGACCAACATCTAAAAGCCTTGGAAGCGATGGGAGCGACCATCACCGTTGAAAATGGCTATGTCAAAGCCAAAGCACCCGCGAGCGGTCGGCTAAAAGGTTGTCATTTCACCTTTGATATGGTCACGGTTGGCGGTACTGAAAATACCATCATGGCAGCGGCATTGGCAGAAGGAACCACGCACCTAGAAAATTGTGCGCGTGAACCAGAAGTAGTTGATTTGGCTAATATGCTTGTCAAAATGGGCGCAAAAATTGAAGGCATTGGCACCGCTTATATGACCATTGAGGGCGTTGACAAATTAAATGGCTGTGAGTATTCAGTAGTACCTGACCGTATCGAAACAGGCTCATATCTTGCGCTTGCCATGATGACAGGCGGCGAAGTAACTGCCAAAAAAACCGAAGCAAGCTTGATGCAATCCGTGCTTAAAAAATTTGAAGAAATGGGCGCCCAAGTTACTGTTGGCAGCGACTGGATTAATGTCAAAATGGCAGGTCGTCCAAAAGCGGTTGATATCCGCACATTACCACACCCTGCGTTCCCAACCGATATGCAAGCCCAGCTCATGACAGTTTGCTGTATTGCAGAAGGTACCAGCACCATTATTGAAAATATTTTTGAAAATCGCTACATGCATGTCCCTGAGCTGCAACGTATGGGCGCAAATATCAAAGTCGATGGCCATACCGCTGTTGTTCAAGGCGTCGATAAACTCAATGCCGCGCCTGTCATTGCAACCGATTTACGCGCGTCTATGTCGCTGGTAATGGCAGCGGTGGCAGCCCAAGGCGAGACCTGTATCGAGCGCATTTACCACATTGACCGTGGTTATGAATATGTGGAAGATAAACTGCGCGGCTTGGGTGTAAAAATAGAAAGGATATCTGAATGAACATCAATGAAATGAACTTATGCTATAAAAAACTTGACAAAAATGGTCAACCCTTGGATTTTAATTCTAATGAATGGTATTCTGTTCAAGAAAAAAATTCTAATATAACTCAACACATTACATTTGCGAATTGTGTTTCTGATACAAAATTAACAAAAGAGGAGGCTTTAGAATATATTAATACTTTGAATAAACAAAATTATGCAGGGTTTAATGATTGGAAATTACCAATAGAAGATGATTTTTATAGCTTTCTTAAGAGTATGGGTGAATTTTCTGTTGAAAAATATAAAGTGATTTTCCAACAGTCAGATGTTGAAATGCAGTTTTGGACAGCTACGTCAATTGATACTATTTTAAATAATGAAACTCATGTAAAAATTTTATCAATTGAAAATGATAAATACTCATATATTATGCCTGAAACATCAGGTAAATTTTTTGTAAGAGCTTGTAGAAAAACCAATCTTTAGGAGAAGGATCATGACAAAATTTGATTTTAAAAATATTAAGCCTGTTGATGTAAAAGCAGAAGCACTTGAGCAAAATAGAAGTTCGTTATCCAATCGCTTTGTTAAAGCAGATTTGGACGGTAAAGAATTACTCTTTGAGGCAACCCAATGGGCGACCCTTACTGATAAAGAAACAGGATTGATGTGGGTCAATAACTGGAATGCGGATGACACCTTTCCTGTCTGTCAAGTAAAATGGTTTCAAACAGGTGATAAATTTTGTGATAGAAATCATGACGACACATGGAACAATGGCTATAACACCGAAAACTGGATTACCACCATTAACCGTCATGGTTGGGCTGGGCATAACGATTGGCGATTACCGACGATTGATGAATTAAAAACGTTAATGTTGCAAATCAGCCATGCTGGCAAAACAGAATTTGATAAAGTCAACTATGACCAACTATTTTCAGATGACAATAAGAATGGTCTGTTTTGGTCGTCTTCGCTTAGTGACAGTAACCCCTATTTTCCTAGTGATGATAGTGTGAAGGTAGTGGACTTCAATCATGGTAGTGTCGACAACTCCATCGAGAAGTCCTATAAGTTCGATAGCCATTATGTGCGCGCTGTGCGGTCAGTTTAGTTTTTGATTTTGGAATTTTCGTCCGATAATTAGAAATTTTTTTCAAATTTGAGTCTAAACCAGAACGAGTGAAAAATTAAAGTTTAAGGATAAATAAAGACTTACATTTTAGAATTGCACGAAGTTAAGGAAGAAAATGTGGCTATAGTTGAACAGCAACACAATATCAAATTAGCTGTTTTTATCGTTAAATTGATTTAGTCAGCAAAGCCCTTGCTTTTCTTTTACTAAGAATGGCAAGCTAATGAAGAATATAACCGTGAAAATTCTTATTTTTTAATAGACTAAAAACCATGACAGACACTTACAACGGCTTAACCTTAGCGTTATCCAAAGGGCGAATCTTAAAAGATACCTTGCCCCTGCTAAAAAAGGCAGGTATCGAACTACTTGAAGACCCAGAAGAATCACGTAAACTTATTTTCCCGACCACGCATGCTGATGTGCGGATTTTGATTTTACGCGCCAGTGACGTGCCAACCTATGTGGAGCATGGGGCGGCGGATTTTGGGGTGGCGGGTAAAGATGTGCTGATGGAGCATGGCTCAAGCAATTTATATGAATTGCTTGACCTACAAATTGCCAAATGCCGTTTGATGACGGCAGGTAAAGTGGGGCTACAATTACCCAGTCGTCGTCTTCGAATTGCTACCAAATATGTCAATGTGACGCGCGCGTTTTTTGCCAGTCGCGGTGAACAAGTGGATGTGATTAAACTCTATGGTTCGATGGAACTTGCGCCCTTGGTGGGCTTGGGTGATTTGATTGTGGATGTGGTCGATACCGGTAATACCTTAAAAGCCAATGGTCTAGAGCCGCGACAAGAGATTTGCCAAGTCTCTTCGCGTTTGATTGTCAATCAGGTCAGTTATAAACGCAAATTTGCGCTGCTTGAGCCCATCATCGAAAGCTTCAAACAAAGCATCGCTGATAACAGCCAGTAATGGTTCAAAAATCACCATGATGCAGCATCTTTTTGTGTATGGCACGCTAGCGCCCAATCGCGACAACCACGCTATCATGACACCCATCAACAATGGCAGTTGGCAGCCTGCGACTATTCGTGGGCATTTGATGCCAGATGGCGGTTGGGGTTCGGCACTCGGATTTCCTGCAGTCATCCCAGATGAACAAGGCGACATGGTAGCGGGCTTAGTGTTTTCGTCGGATGATTTGGTCAATCATTGGGCGCGGCTAGATGAGTTTGAAGGTGAAGCCTATCAGCGCATTGAAGTAACCGCCACGCTTGATAATGGTGCAAAAATCCAAACCTTTGTGTATGCACTCGACAATCTACAGCATTATTGAAGCTGGCTATGCCGATTAAAACATGGAAGATGAAAACATGGAAAACTAGAACATTGAAGATTAAAAAAAGACGTTATTAAGACGTCTTTTTTTAACTGGGTGAATTTTAACTGGGCGAAAACTAAAAGCGGTGACGGGTTGGCTCAGTTTAGCTGATTTTGATGCGTCGATTTTGATGCGCTAGCTTTGATGCGCGAATTTTGATGGGTTGGCGAATGGCTGTGCAGGCTAAAAAGCCGCTTTCATCCATGATAAAATTTGTTATGCTATGGGTTAGTCATTTTTATTTTTAGGGGAATACCATGCGATTATTAAATAGCCAACAAGCCAGTTTTGCGCAGGAATTGACAGAGCTGCTTGCTTTTGAAACGGTAAATGATCCAGCGCTACTGGCTACGGTCGATGATATTATCGCGCAAGTGCGTCAGGGTGGGGATGAGGTGGTGTTAAAGCTGACCCAACAATTTGACAACCATCCTGCCAAAACTTTTGCTGAGCTAGAAATTTCACAAGAAAAGCTCAAACAAGCATTTGATGGGTTAAATCCTGCAATCAAGCAAGCGCTTGAACTGGCGGCACAGCGCGTCACATCTTTTCACGAGCGCCAACGGCAAGAAAGCTGGACGTATCAAGATGCGCTAGGTAATACGCTTGGACAACAAGTTACGCCACTCGATAAAGTGGGTATTTATGTGCCAGGTGGGCTGGCAAGTTACCCCTCCAGCGTCCTGATGAATGCGTTACCCGCCAAAGTGGCAGGGGTCGGGCAAATTATCATGGTGGTGCCTGCCCCTCATGGTGAACTAAATCCCTTGGTATTGGCGGCCGCTTATTTGGCGGGTGTCGATAAAGTCTTTACCATTGGGGGCGCGCAAGCGGTGGCAGCGTTGGCTTATGGTACTAACACCATCCCACAAGTCGATAAAATCACAGGACCTGGCAACAAATACGTGGCAGCCGCCAAACGCGCCGTGTTTGGGCAAGTGGGCATTGATATGATTGCAGGCCCCTCGGAAGTACTGGTATATGCCGAAGGTGTGGCAAATGATAAAGCCGACTGGTTAGCCATGGATTTATTATCGCAAGCTGAGCATGACACCGTCGCACAAGCGATTTTTGTCACCCCATCTGAGCCATTACTCAAAAAAGTTGCGCAGGAAATCGAAAAAGCCTTAGCAGATTTGCCAAAAGCTGAAATTGCTAAAGCGGCGATTGCCAACCGTGGCGCGCTGATTTTGGTGAAAGACCGAGCAGAGGGTATTGAGGTGATTAACCGCATTGCGCCGGAGCATTTGGAATTGTCGGTAGATGACCCAGAAGCGATGGTCAAAGATGTCCGTCATGCGGGCGCTATCTTTATGGGTCGCTATACCCCTGAAGCAATTGGCGATTATTGCGCTGGGCCTAATCACGTGTTGCCAACGTCAGGTACCGCACGCTTTAGTTCACCGCTCGGCGTATATGATTTTCAAAAGAAATCTTCGATTATTTATTGTAGCGAGCAAGGTAGCCAAACGCTGGCAAAAACTGCCGATATATTGGCGGTGGAAGAAAATTTGGATGCCCACGCGCGTTCAGCCCGTTACCGTGTAAAATAAGCTCAAACGCGCCTGTGGTAATTCAACAGCTTATGGCAATTCAACAGGGCATTTAACTCATTTTAACGGGGAAGTTAACGTTGCTTTGTCAATACATCGAGGCGTAGCCGTTCTTCAGGCGTAAACATCGTCTGCTGTAATGCCACAATTTGTTGCTGTGCTTGCGGCACATTACCCAACTTGCTCAATATTTGGTTAGACTGTGTCTGATAAGTTGCCACACGCTGCGCAAATTGCGCTTCGGATTGGTCAAGCTGCTCAAGCCGTTTGACCGCTTCAGGGGAGACGTATTGACTACGCATGGCATTGATTTGGCTTTGCGTAGCCCCTTGCTGCTGCATTTGCTGCGTTTGCGCTAATAACTTGTCAATATTGCGCTGCTGGGTTAGCTTTGTCTGTAGATTTGGGTCTTTAACACTGGCGATATAGGCAGTTTGCGCCTTATCAATGATGGCTTGGCGCTGGTCATTGCTCAGTTGCGCGTTTTGGTTGGCTTCGACGACCGTCATGTTGTAGTCATTGAGGGCTTGTTCATCCCCAAAAAAGGCTTCACGGGTTTTGGCGTCAAAATAGCGGGCTTGCAGCTGTTGTACTGCGCGTAATTGGTTCCTAATGGCAGATAAATCTAATGCGCTGACGTTGGGATTGGACTGTGCTTTAGGCTTATCTAGCTGGCTGACAGCAGTCAAATAGGTTAGATAATTTTGAAAAATGTTAACCGCTTGGCTTGCGGCAGGCTCAGGCGTATGTTCACGAATATACACAATCACCCGTTGTTCAATCTGGCTTAACGGCTCTTCCCCTTGTGCTGACAAAAAATAATCAAACAGTCGGCGCAAACCGGCGGTCACCACCAATTGCTTGTTTTCATCGATAATAATTTCGCCATCGACTTGGGTGCCTTGTAGTGATTTGGGCAGCGATGTGGGTGAGGCGTTAGCGTTCGCGCTGACGGAGGATGCATTGGCGAGCGTGATGGTTTGATTGGAGGGCATTACACCAGATGGCATCGTACTAGCAGCATCATGCTGTAAATTATTGGCTGTTTTGACAGCGTCCTTAGGTTTTAACCAGAGTATGCAAGCTATCAATAATGCGATGATGCCACTGGCTAATACGATTATTAGCCAGGTTATCGGTCGTTGGTTTGTGTCAGGGTTATTTGAAGGAACCATAGGCATAAGCTTACAACGATTGACCTTTTAAGCGATTGACTTGGTTGCGATAGACAGTCAATGGATTGGTATCTAGCAAACTGACAATGCCAAATACCTGATTCACTGAATCCATGTGGTTCATTTTATAGTTATCACGAATCACTTCGCCGAGACGACTTGAACAGGGTGAGACAAGACCATCATTCGCTTCGCCATTGAATGATAAACCCGTCAACCCCAACACTGCATCAGACGGATCGACAAGCATGGTCATAGTTTGGGCGCCACTAAATGAGTAGTAACGTACATTATTGACCACCGTGTTTTTTGGGTATCCACAATAACTGGTCGGCATGGCTGCAGGGAATTTTTGGTTAAATTTGGCTGCATAATTGGTGGTGAGTGCATTGACGGCTGCCCAGCCATCTTGCTGCTGTAGTTGATTGAGCGGCACGCCAGATCCGATGTCCATCACACCGCCCACCAATTCAAAAAACTTGATTGCCATTAAAGAGGCGGTATTAAATTCGCCAGCGGGTAAGCCATCAGCCGCGCTGCCTTCAGTCACCATTTTGACCGTCCAATCCGCCATTTTTGAGCCTTGCTCAGGGCTGGAAATCGCCGTCACAGATGAGACTAGCGATGGCGCAACCCCCGCCACATAGCGAATATCAATCCCACCATGGCTATGACCGATTAAGTTAACCTTCGGGCTGCCGGTGATGGCAATGATGGTTTTGACTTGTTGCAGTAGCTGCTCACCGCGTACTTCGGTGTCATTGACACTTGATGTCTTGGTCACATACACACTGGCGCCATTTTTGGTGAGATCTTGAGGAATGCCATTAAAATAATCGACCAAACCAAACATTTTGCTCCAGCCCCCAAGCCCATGAGCAAGTACGATAGGGTATTTGGTTTTTGCATAATCTGAGGTGGCGGTGAGGGAGGGGACTGCGACACAGCCAGTGGCATTGGCACAGTTGTAATAGCTTGAGGCATAAGAAGACGCAGAAAATGCGATGGAAGAAAAAAGCAATCCTTTGGCGGCACGGCGCATAAAGCGATGATTTGACATATACTTATCCTTGTAAAGTCATAATGAAGTTTCGCTGTCCTATGGATTAATTTAACCTAAATCAAGAATTTGTGAATCAAATGAAATGACTGATCAGTATATTTTTCTGCAATGTCAGTGGATGCAGTAGCTATGTAAGGTTACAGGTAAAGTGGTGTATTGGCACAATTGGCGTGCCATCTACAAAAGCAGACACAAATTATCATTGATTTTTTGCTATGATTTGCTAAGGTAACGGCTGATTTTTCGTTTTTGCTGTTTGTTGATTTTTTGCCCCTCATAATAAGAGAATAACTGACCCACTATGTTAGAACTACTATCTGACCCGTCCGCGTGGCTAAGCCTTGCGACGCTTGTCATTCTTGAGATTGTTTTAGGTATTGATAATCTTGTCTTTATTGCCATTTTAGCCAATAAACTCCCGCCGCATCAGCGCGCTAAAGCCCGAAATTTAGGTCTTGGCTTGGCATTGGTCATGCGGCTGTTCTTATTGTCGATTATGTCATGGCTCATTACCTTAACCGATCCTGTTGTCACCTTGGGAAATTTTGATTTATCGGTTCGCGACATTATTTTATTGGTAGGCGGGGTGTTCTTGCTGTTTAAAGCAACCACTGAGCTGCATGAGCGGCTGGAAGGAAAACCTGAGCATACCAACCAAAGCAAAGTGCAAGCAGGGTTTATCGCGGTTGTTGCACAGATTGTGATTTTAGATGCGGTATTCTCGTTTGATGCGGTGATTACCGCTGTAGGCATGGCAAAACACCTTGAAATCATGATGGCGGCAGTGATCATTGCCATGGCATTGATGGTGGCTGCCTCTAAAGCGCTCACGGAGTTTGTCGGTCGTCATCCGACGGTAGTGATTTTATGCTTAAGTTTCCTACTGATGATTGGCTTTAGCTTGATTGTTGAAGGACTAGGCTTTCATATGCCAAAAGGTTACTTGTATGCGGCGATTGCGTTCTCAATTTTAATTGAAGCGTTTAACCAAGTAGCCAAACGCAATAAAACCAAATATGAAAATCAAATTCCAATTCGTGACCGTACCGCGGATGCGATTTTACGTTTAATGGGTGGTAAAACCGAAGAAGCGGTTACCCCAGAGAATAATTCAGAACATTTTGATTTTGATAGTATGCCCTTTGCGCAAGAAGAGCGTTATATGATTAGTGGTGTACTGGCACTAAATGAGCGCGATGTACATACCATCATGACGCCGCGCAATGATATCTCTTGGGTCAATATCAACGGTAGCCGCGAAGAAATGCGCGCGCAATTGCTTGATACGCCGCATAGCTTGTTCCCTGTGTGCCGAGATACCATTGATAAAGTGCTCGGGGTAGTACGCGCCAAAGACTTTTTGGATTTGCTCGATAACAATGTCGCAGATATTGAAACCGCCATTAAACCCTTACTTAACAAGCAGCAGCCTGTGTTTGTGTCAGAGAGCATTGACAATCTAAAACTGCTCAATATGCTCAAAAAAGCCAAAGGTAATTTGGCAATGGTGATTGATGAATACGGTCAAGTCGCAGGGCTAGTGACACCACTTGATGTGCTAGAGGCGATTGCAGGTGAGTTCCCTGATGAAGATGAAACCTTAGAAATTATCCCCTATGATGATTATTGGATTGTGGAAGGTACGGCAAGCTTGCACCAACTACGTTTGGAGCTTGACGATCCAGATTTGCTACTAGATGCCGATCAGTTCACCATTGGCGGGTATTTGATTTCGCAGTTGACCGATCTCCCAGAAGTCAATCAAACCATTGATATCGGTGCCTATAAGTTTACCATTCTAGAAACTTCAACATCGCGCATTTTGAAATTAAAAGTTGAACGTGAAGCCCCGATGGTGGCAACGGTTTAAATCACTGATTAGGTATAAAAAAAGGGGCAATTAACCCCTTTTTTTTTATTACTTTTTTAGGGGTATAACAATTAAGGAATTTGCTTAATCGTCAAGGTGATAGTAGGCAAATTGCTCGTTGAGGTGGTAGCAGATTGACTGGACACAGGCGTGGATGATAGCGCAGTCAAGGTAATATCCATATTGGCAAAACGCTGCGTTTGACGCAAGTCACCGCGCAAAGCCCCAATCGATAGATTGAGAGTTTGTGGGCGAGAGGTGGTTGTCATAGCCGTGACCGCTACCGTGGCATTGCCTGCCCAAATACACTGTACGCCTGTGGCACAGCGGCTATCATTGAGCACTTTATCAAAAGTCAGATTTAGCTGGTGTTCTTTAACAAAGATGTTTTGACCCAGCGCAAGCGTGACCGTGCGAGTGGCATTGGCGGGTTGGTTGACTGTTGAAGGCGTTGGCTTGGCGGGCAACGTAGGCGCAGTCATACAGGCGGTTAATAGGCTCGTAGTGAGTAAGGCGATACTTGTGGTTTGAATGGTTTTTTTCATCGGTGATTTCCTTTTTTTCTTAACGGTTAATTTTTAGTTTTGGTTTTTATTTCTAGTTATTAGTGTTATTTTTGGCGGCAAAAAAACGCTGTAGTCCCGCCAATACCAAGTCTTGCCGAATTTCCACGCTGGCTGATAGGTGCGGCTCAAAAGTATGGGCATCACCGCCTGTCATGGTGATTTCAAATTGTGGGTAGCGATGAATGGTTTCATTGATGGCCCCAACAATGGATAACATAATACCATGATGCACCGCGTCTTGGGTATTGGTGCCTGAATCTATACTATCAAAAGTGCCATCAATAATACTAATCTGGCGCGTTCCTGAGAATAGCGACTCGCGCTGCAAATAGATACTGGGAAAAATATAGCCCCCCAAGTGATGACCCTGATCGACCAAATCAATGGTAACGGCAGTGCCGCAGCCAATCACGCATTGTTTTTTGCTAGGTTCGATGATACCGAGCATTTGTAGCCAGCGGTCAACGCCAAGTTGGGCGGGGTTATAGTCGCTTGACATCAGCGCGTGCTTGGCATGGACTTGGGCAAATTCAAACGGTTTTTGCAATCGCTCTAGGCTCTCGGCAACGTGATTATTGACGGCTTGTCCAAGTACGGATGACACCCCGATAAAGTCAGGATTGAGTCGTTCAAGCCGAAAGGTCAACCCTTTGAGCAATTCAGCAGGGGCTTGCAAATGCTGCTCAGCCGCATGATCGAGCACTTGACCGCTATCGTCCGTGAGCCAATATTTTAAGCGGGTATTACCCAAATCTAGCCAAAGTTTTGTCATAAATAATAGCCTTTGAATGGGGTGTTTTATTTGTGTTTATTTGCCTGCAACGATGAAACGGTTGAATCCAAAACTTGAATGGTGCCTGTCCAAATCGTTTGTGTGCTGCCATCTGCTTGCTCAATCAGTAGACAGCCTTGCGCGTCGATACCTGCTGCAATGCCTGTTATTGATTGCTCAGATAAGGCGTTATGAATTTGCAAATGCTTGTTTTTTAATACGTCTCTTTGCGCAAAATCATGGATAAATTGCTGGCTTGCTTCAGCCGCTTGCAGCTGATTAAATTGCCCAATCGCATTAGCTATGGCATCGCTAACAGGCTGATAAAAATCACGGGGCTGTAAGCGCTGCGCTGTCAAATCTTGCAAGCTTACCGCTTGGTAGTTTAAGCCTTCTTGGGTTTGCTCGGTCAGCACAGGGGCATGGGCAATATTGACCCCCACACCGATGACGACCCCTATCATGTGACCTGCGACATTGACAGGCTCTATCAAAATACCCGAGAGTTTTTGAAATTGGTCAGGTAGGTTGTCTTGTGGTTGATAAAAACCCACATCGTTCACCCATTTGACGCCAATGGTTGGCAAATGCTTTGCCAGTCTTGTTTGATTGATGGCTTCTATGATAGGGATTTGACTGAGCTGATAGCCCACGCACAGTGACAAGCGACCATCTAATCGATAAGATAAGCAAAGATTTTGCGACAATGCATAGGCTTGCGTCGGCACATACAGCGATAAATAAACATTGCCTAGCGGTGATTGCCATGTTCTGCCATGTTGACCACGTCCGCCTGATTGGGTGTCGGCAGTGAGTAAATGGGGTCGGCTAAAATGCGGTCGGTTATGGTCGGTGGGCGACTGCTCTTGATAGCTTAGCACCATCCACTCAATCAGCTGGCTGTTGGTTGAGTGGGTGCTAGCTAAGTGGGTATGGCAAAGCGAATCAATTTTCATGAGGATGGGTACGTAGGGTCGGGTTCATAAGCTTAGGCACAATGTTACAAACGTCAAAAAGATAAGTTTGCTATACTAACGCTATTTTTAATCAAAGGAAATGCAAAAAATGATGTATCTGTGGTTTTTGCTGGCGGGGGCATTTGCTGGCACTTGTGCGGGTCTGTTTGGCGTCGGTGGCGGATTGATTATCGTACCTGTGCTGATGGCGATTTTTAAAGCGTATGGCTATCCAAGCGACGTCATTACCCATTTGGCGGTAGGGACATCGCTTGCCACGATTGTGGTGACATCGATAAGCTCCATGCAATCGCACAATAAGCGCGGTGGCGTGCGCTGGGATGTATGGCGCAATATGTCGATTGGCTTGGTGGTCGGTAGTTTTGTTGGTGCTTATATCGCAGATTTATTGCATGGTAAGGTCTTGGCGTTTTTGATTGCTGGAATGGCGCTGTTTATGGGGCTAAAAATGCTTCTGGCTAAAAAATCGGAAGTTGTTGCGACTACTCACTTGCCATCCGCTGCTGTGCAAACAGGGGTCGGGGGCTTGATTGGCGCAGCATCGGCGATTTTTGGTATTGGCGGTGGCAGTTTTACCGTGCCTTTTTTGAGCCGTTTTGGTTTGACCATGCAACAAGCGGTGGGTACGTCAGCAGCCTGTGGCTTACCGATTGCCATTGCAGGGGCGCTCGGGTTTATGTTCTTTGGTAAAGACGTACAGGGCTTGCCCGCTGAGGCGATTGGCTTTGTGCATATCACTGCGTTTTTGTGTATTTCAGTGATGAGTTATTTATTTGCCAAAGTGGGGGCAAAATTGGCGCACCAATTGCCTGCCAATACCTTAAAGCGCATGTTCGGTGGTTTGCTGCTGATTGTGGGAGCAAAAATGATGCTGGGCGCGCTTGGGATTAATTTATGGTAAAAATAAACAATGGGTTTTGTATCATGTCATGAGAGTGAATTTTATAATCCATTCTCAATCATATGCCCCATACGCGCTTTTTTGGTGTTGAGGTAGGCTTCATTGTGGGGGTTGACACCCACCAACAGCGGCACGCGCGCTACCACCTCAATACCAATATCATTGAGATAGTCAATTTTGTTGGGGTTATTGGTTATCAGCTTTACCTTATCCACACCGACATGCTCAAGCATCGGCTTGCACATTTCATAGGTGCGAGCATCGGCAGGTAAATCGAGCAGCAAATTGGCATCAAGCGTATCATGACCTTGGTCTTGCAACGCATAGGCACGGATTTTATTGGTCAGTCCAATCCCGCGCCCTTCTTGGCGCAAATATAAAATCGCCCCGCAGCCGCCATTTTTAGCATAAGCTTGAATCATCTGCATGGTGGCGTTGAGCTGGGGACCGCAGTCGCATTTAAGCGAACTAAAGGCATCCCCTGTCAAACATTCGCTATGAATGCGTACCAATGGGATTTTGGATTTATCAGCCGTGGGCAAGCCAACCGTCAGCATGACGTGTTCATTTTTGCGATTGCCAAGCGCATCGCGTGCGGTGTCGTCGGTATCTTCAAACACATGAATGTCAAATAACCCATGCGCTGTTGGTAAGGTTGCTTGCGTGATAAATTGATACGACACCCACTACTCCAAAAAAATGTCCAACTGACCCAAATAACTGAACCAAGTCGGTAAACCCAAAAATAAAAGTGCCCTTTACATGAAGGCATTGATTAAAATATCAAGAAGGATAGCGTCATTACGCATCTTATCAATAAGCCGCAAGCTAGGCTCACATGCTATATGACGCAACTTTTTTGTCAAAATTTATCAAAAATTCAAGGCGCTAAGCTAAACTTTATAGAAGCTATAAGATACAATCTAAAATAGCGAGGTTTGATGTTTAATCAACAAAAAAATGCTATTATGCCACATTCATGCGCCACATTGGCAATTCAAAGCTGGTAATGCTAGCTTAGTCACCTCGATTTTCAAGCGCCCAACGCTTTGGCAGTCTGTCAACTTTGTGCCCGTATCTTGTGCCAATTTTGTGCCAACAATAAGGTGTTAATAGTCATTGTGCGTTTTACCATTTATTTTTTTCACCTGTGTTAACAAGGCTCATCGAGTGCCTGTAAGCAATGAAAAGTGTCAGCCAAGATATGTCAAAAACTAAAATAGCTAACCAAAACTACTCATTAAAAAACTTTGATACCATCCCTATGCTAAAGCCGCATACGCCGCTGCTCGATGGGGTGGACAGTCCTAACGACCTAAAAAAAATGAGTACCGCGCAATTGCAGCAATTAGCCGATGAACTGCGCGAGTTTTTGCTGTATACAACGGGCGTCAGCGGCGGGCATTTTGGTTCTAACCTTGGCGTCGTTGAGCTGACCATTGCACTGCATTATGTCTTTAACTCACCCAAAGACCAAATTGTCTGGGACGTAGGGCACCAAGCCTATCCCCACAAAATTTTAACGGGTCGCCGTGACAAGCTTACCACCATTCGTAGCCAACATGGGCTGACTGCCTTCCCTGAGCGTCATGAGTCTGAGTATGATACTTTTGGCGTTGGGCATTCATCGACGGCGATTTCTGCAGGGCTAGGCATGTCGCTTGCTATGCGCTATTTAGGCAAACGTGACAAAGTGGTTAGCATCGTCGGTGATGGTGCTATGACAGGCGGCATGGCGTTTGAAGCGATGAATGACGCGGTGCAGCAAAATGCCGATTTGATTGTGGTGCTCAACGATAATGACATGTCAATCTCACAGGCAACGGGCGGATTTTCTAAACATTTAGCCACCCTCTGGCAGCGTGGTTTGGCAGTCGATATCGATAAAAACGGTGATGCTATTTTTACCAAGCGCGTCATCTCTAGTGAAGACCGCCGTATTCGTCATTATTTGCACATGGCAAACGAAGCCTTAGATGATTGGACCTCGCGCCTGCCCAATAAAATTGTCGAAAAATTGGCAGAAAAAGGTATTCCTAAACCCTCTCAGTTAGAGACATTACCTGAGAAAATCGCCAATAAACTCATTGATGAAGTGTTTCCCGAAAACTTATTTAAAGCCATCGGCTTTCAGTATTTTGGACCATTTGATGGGCATGATGTTGCCAAATTGACGCAGGTATTTGAACGGGTCAAGCAGTTACAAGGTGCGGTACTCGTCCATGTACATACGGTCAAAGGTAAAGGCTTTTTACCTGCAGAATGCGACCCGATTACTTATCATGCCATTACCAAACTTAAAAAAATCAACCCAGCGCAAGAAAAATCTGTGCCAGTTGACAGCCAAAAGCCAGTGCCTACTCCCGCCAAAAAATACTCGCAAGTGTTTGGTGAGTTTATCTGCGATAAAGCCGCCACTGACAAACAATTGATGGCAATTACCCCGGCGATGGCTGAAGGCTCAGGTATGACCGAATTTGCCAAGCGCTTTGCCAGCCAATTCTTTGATGTGGCGATTGCCGAGCAACATGCAGTGACGCTAGCGGGCGGTATGGCGACCCAAGGCGTCAAACCGATTGTCGCGATTTACTCCACATTTTTACAACGTGGCTATGACCAACTGATTCACGATGTGGCTTTGCAAAATTTGGATGTCATGTTCGCCATTGACCGTGCGGGCTTGGTCGGTGAAGACGGCGCGACCCATGCGGGGGTGTTTGACATCGCTTTTATGCGAACTGTGCCTAATATGGTGATTGCTTGTCCCAAAGATGAGAATGAATGCTATAACTTACTCAATACCTGTTATGAACATATTGGACCCTCTGCGGTGCGTTATCCACGTGGCAATGGCATTGGGGCAGAGATTGATAAAAACCAAGCGATGTATCCAATCGGTAAGGCACAACTAGAGCAGACTATTGATGCTACTGCAGCCGGTACGAGCAACGTAGAGAAAAAAGTTGCGGTGCTTGCTTTTGGTACCATGGTAAAGACAGCGGTCACGGCGTGTCAAAACTTAGCCGAAACTTACCCAACGACGACGTTTTTTGTTTATAATATGCGGTTTGTTAAACCGTTAGACAGCGAATTACTGGATACTCTATTGGCGCAAAACTGCTCCATTGTTACCCTTGAAGAACACCAAATCATGGGCGGTGCCGGTAGTGCGGTCAATGAATACCTCGTTGCTCAAGCAGCAAAAACAAGCCAAACCTTGCCAACGCTACTTAATATCGGTATCCCCGATAAATATATCGCGCATGGCAGCCCTGAGCAGCAATTAGCCGATTGTGGGCTAGATGTCGCGGGTGTGGTCAAACAGATGCAAACGATTTTGTCATAAATTTTAGATTTTTATCCTTCAACAAAAGGTCAATTATGGAACCGATGGTCGTCATGGCAGCCCGCGCTGCACAAAAAGTAGGTCAAGAGATTTTAAATGCACACAACAATCGCCACAAGCTAGAGTTCACGATTGAAAGCAAAGGCTTAGATGGTTTGGTGACCCAAATCGACCGTTACAGCGAAGAATTATTGATCGCGATGCTCAAAGAAAGCTACCCAACCCACTCATTTTTGGGTGAAGAATTTGGGCTACAAGAAGGCAAGGGCAATGATAAAGACTGGTGCTGGGTCATTGATCCATTAGATGGTACCCACAATTTTATTCATGGTTTGCCGCATTTTTGTGTCTCAATCGGCGTGCAAAAAAATGGCGTCACCGAACATGGCATCATCTATGACCCAGTGCGTGATGAGATGTTCTCAGCCAGTCGTGGTAAAGGCGCGCGTCTCAACCAACGCCGTATCAGCGTCAGTGAGCATAAAACCATTGATGGCGGCTTTTTTACCACAGGTCATCCGCTTGAGCGTAACCGCGCGGAAGGTAAAGTATCGTATGCCAAGGAGCATTTTGAAAGCTTACAAAAAATCTGCGAACAAGGCGGTCAAGTGCGCCGTGTGGGTTCAGCCGCGTTGGATTTGGCATATGTAGCAGCGGGACGGTTTGATGGTTATTTTGAAATGTCTATCAAACCTTGGGATATCTGTGCCGGTGAATTGATTGTCACTGAAGCACGCGGTACTGTGGTTGACCATACAGGCGCACACAATGCAATGCAAACAGGTTCTATCTTTGCGGCAAATATCAAACTGTTAAAACCATTGATGCAAACCGTGGTGCCAGTTTGGGGCAGTGCCGTAAAAGGCTGATGTTACTGTGACACTAAAAACGCGCTAATCCATAGCGCGTTTTTTTTCATAATCAATTTGCAAAAAAAGGCTAAGCTAAAGACGTTAAGTTAAGCAAATAGACAACAACGTTGACGTAATAAGAGATGGCAATATAAAAACGGCAATCAGTATTCACTGATTGCCGTCCGCGTTGTATAGGCTGTTTTATAGCATCTTGTTTATAGCATCTTTATAGCATCTTGCTAAAAATCACCAAAATGGCGTATGTTAGAAAGGCTATCTTTCAATATACTGTAATTTATTGGGTACGCCATCCCATTCTTTGGCGTCGGGTAGTGGGTCGTGCATAGCTGAGATGTTTGGCCATTTTTCGGCGAGTTCTGCGTTCAGTTCGATGTATATTTCTTGACCTTTTGGTACTTCATCTTCTGAGAAAATCGCATTGGCAGGACATTCTGGCTCACACAGCGCACAGTCAATACATTCATCAGGATGGATGACCAAAAAATTCGGACCTTCATAGAAACAGTCCACAGGACAGACTTCAACGCAGTCAGTATATTTACAACGAACACAGTTATCAGTAACGACGAAAGTCATGGCGGTGGCTACCTTTTTTTAGTTGCACAAATGTTAAAAGCATAAAAAATACAATCGTATTATTTTAGCGCGTTACGCTTTTTTTAACAATTCCTTTAATGAATAAATAAATTCTAACGCCTGTTTCGGCGTCAGCTCGTCAGGGTTTAGGGCGTTGAGTTGTTGGCTAAGCTTATATTCATCAGCCTTCAACGTTTGATAGTCAGCTGCTGCACTTTGCAAATCTAGCCCCATTTGCTGCTCATCTTTTGGTGGATAGGGTAAAGAATTGTTGGGCAAGCTTTTTTGTTCGCTTTGGTTATCCAAATAATATTGCGCTTGGGCTAATAAGTCTTGCGGCAAACCTGCCATTTTGGCGACATGCAGTCCAAAACTGCGATGCGTCGCCCCGGGTGCGATTTTATGCAGTAGTAGTAACTGCCCGTTGATTTCTTGGGTAACAAGGTGTTGATTAAACATTTTGGGGTGGCGCTCAGCCAGTTCAGTGAGCTCAAAATAATGGGTGGCAAATAGGGTCAAACAGCCAATTTTTTCTGCTAAATAATTCACGCACGCATGCGCAATTGCTAGACCATCTTGGGTGCTGGTGCCACGACCGACTTCATCCATGAGTACCAATGAGTTGGCATTGGCTTGGTTCATGATATTGGCGGTTTCAATCATCTCGACCATAAAGGTTGATTTACCACTTGCCAAGTCATCTGCCGAGCCAATGCGGGTAAAAATCCGCTCAATACGACCGAGCGTCACCGACTGCGCAGGGACATACGCGCCACAACAAGCAAGTAGCACGATGAGGGCGGTTTGACGCATGTAGGTCGATTTACCGCCCATATTGGGCCCGGTGATGAGCATTAAGCGTTCAAGTTGGGTGGCTGTTCCCATGACACAGTCATTGGCGACAAATGGGTCAAGCGATGGCGTCTGATGGTGAGCTTGGCGCTGTTGACCTGCTTCAACCACGATATGGCGTCCCCCTTGGATATTGAGGCTTGCGGTATCATCCGTGGTATTAAACAACGGGCGGCACCAGTTTTTACTATGATGAGAATGATTCTGCAAACGCGTTAGGCTGACCCAGTTGGCAAGCACGTCCAAATACCCAATCGCTTTGGCAAGGCGCTGCACATCGCCAAGCTGTGACTTGAGCTGATGGAGCAGATTTTCATAGATACGTTTTTCAAGGGTCAACGCTTGCCCTTGAGCTGATAAATAGGATTCTTCAATAGTTTTGAGCGCTGGCGTGATAAAGCGTTCAGCATTTTTGAGCGTTTGACGGCGAGTAAAATATTCAGGCGCGTGCTTGGCTTGTAGGGCACTGAGTTCAAAATAAAATCCGCTCACTTTATTAAAGCCCACTTTGAGCATGGGCAGGTTGTTTTTTTGCCGCTCTTGCGCCGCCAATGCTTCCAAAGTTTGCTCGATATTGCCATGCAGATTTTGTAATTCATCAAGCTGTGGGTCATAGCCCTTTTTTATCATGCCGCCATCACGGATGTGGGCGGGCGGCTCATCGACAATCGCTTGCTCTAGCAAGGCATGGATATTGGCAAAGCTATCAGTTAAGGCTAAGTCAGGTAGCTGTTTGCTAAGCATGGCAAGCAAAGGCGTCTCAGCACTAAGCGTCGTTATGGTGGTAAAATCAAAATGTTGCTGCAACTGCTTTGACAACGCTAACGCTTGCGCCAGACTCAGACGCAATTTGAGCAAATCGGTCGGTTTTGCTGAACCCAAGCCAATGCGTCCCCCAATGCGTTCGATATCGCTCATTTCGCTTAAGGTTTGTTTAAGCAATTCAAACGCTGCTATCGGTAATGTCATCAGTTGTTCAACCGCATCAAGCCTGCGGTTAATCAGGGTGACATTGCGTAGCGGTCGGTGCAAATGATGGACTAGAGCGCGTTTTCCCATCGGCGTTTGGCAGTGATCAATCACCGATAACAGCGAAATACCCGATGCCAACACGGGTTTAAAAATTTCCAAATTTTGCTGACTGATGGTATCAAGCTGCAAAAAATCGCCGTTATGCTCGAGCTGCAGGCTGCGAATATGGCGTAAATCAGCTTGCTGGGTCTGTTTGCCGTAATGCAGTACAACCGATGCCGATGAGATGGCAAGCGGTTTTTGCTCAATGCCAAACCCTGCCAGCGTGGTGACGCTTAGATGTTGGGTGAGGTGTTCAAGGGCGTTATTGGGGAGAAAATAACTGTGCGGCTGTGACAAAATCGGTGGCAGGGTAGCTGTTGGGCTATTTGCGCTCAAACAGTCCTGCAAAAAATGTTGCCATGCCTCAGACAGCTGCTCATCTATCAGCACTTCACTGGGATCAAAGCGGGCGAGGGTATTAGCAAGCTCACTTTGTAGCGCAGTATGGCTATCGCAGTTAAGCTCAGTGACGCGGATTTGCCCTTGTGCCAAATCCAGCTGTGCCAATCCCACCGACATTTGCTGTTTGGCAAAGCTGATAGCGACGACCGTTGGCGTCTGCCCTTGGGTGATAAGGCTATCATCAGTCAGTGTTCCTGCGGTTAAGGTACGGACGACTTTACGTTCCATAATCTTAGCGGCATTGGCTTTTGTTTTGCTGGTTTTTTTTGCTATGCTTTTGCCTGCAGTGTCTGTTGCTACAGTGTTTTCTTCAAGGCTGTCTTCTGGCTTTTCTTCTTCGACTTGTTCACAGACCACCACGGTTTGCCCGGCATTAATCAGCCGAGCAATATAGCCGTCTGCCGAATGAAACGGCACGCCTGCCATCGGGATGGTATTGCCCTGTTTATCTTTGCCACGTCGGGTCAAGGTGATGCCCAAAATATCGGCAGCAAGCTTGGCATCATCGAAAAACAGCTCATAGAAATCGCCCATTCGGTACAGCACCAAGGCATGCGGATAATCCGCTTTTAGCGTAAGATATTGCTGCATCATGGGGGTGTGATGGTCAAGATTGTGAGGCATGGTCTGGGGCATAATATTTAAATGTTATCAAATTAATCAACAGGTGCGTTTGTCGCACCATGTTGGGTGTGTGAGGTTGGTTAAGGCTGGCATGCACGTTACTTGTAGCTTATTTCTGCCAGCCTATTTTTTCGAGCTTGTTTCTTCCAGCTTATTTAAAAGCTTAAAGCGATGCGATTTTTGAGATCCAATGCTGTTTTTCAGCATCCCCTATAAAAGACGCGTTAAAGCTGTTGATTGCCAATTGTTTGATATCGTCATTTGATAGCGCTAACGCTTGCTCAATAGCGACAAAGTTGTCATTCATATAGCCACCAAAGTACGCCGGGTCATCTGAGTTCACCGTCACGCACACACCTTGGTGCAGCATGGTTTTGATATTGTGCTCGCCCATGTCTTGCACCACTTTTAGTTTAAGATTACTTAACGGACACACCGTCAACGGCATTTGCTCGGCTATCAAGCGTTGCATGAGTTTATCATCTTCAGCCGAACGCACACCGTGATCGATACGATTGACCTTTAGTAAATCTAATGCTTGCCAAACATACGCGGGATCGCCTTCTTCGCCCGCATGCGCAACCGTCAAAAACCCAAGCGCTCGAGCTTTGGCAAATACCCGTTCAAACTTGGCGGGTGGATTGCCCACTTCGCTAGAGTCAAGCCCCACGCCAATGATATTATCTTTAAATGGCAAAGCCTGCTCAAGGGTGGCAAACGCGCTGTCTTCGCTCAAATGACGCAAAAAACACAAAATCCAATGCGAGGTGATACCCATTTTTGCTTTGGCATCTAAGCTGGCTTGATAAAGCCCTTGAAAACAGGTGGCAAAATCCACCCCCCGCTCAGTATGTGTCTGTGGGTCAAAGAAAATCTCCGTATGCACCACATTATCAGCCTGGCATTTTTCAAAATACGCCCACGCTAAATCATAAAAATCCTGCTGTTTGACCAAAACGTTTGCGCCGGCATAGTAGATATCCAAAAACGATTGTAAATTATGAAAATTATAGGCATTTTTGACATCTTCAATGGTTTGGTAGGGTATATCGATTTGGTTGCGTTTAGCGATGGCAAACATCAACTCCGGCTCAAACGTGCCTTCGATATGCACGTGGAGTTCGGCTTTGGGTAATTGATGAATCAGTTGTTGTGGCGTCAATGGGGCAGTCATAGCAAACTCGATAGCATAATGGCAAAGATGGGGTTAAAATCTTTCAAGAAAATTTCAACAATGAAAATTTCGAAAATAAAGCTCAATTATGGGGATGGATTCATAAAGATAAAGGTAATAAAAATCAAGCTGCAAAGAAAAGGTGCAAACATCCAGTCGCTTTATCGTATCAATTCATCAGGCATATTAAATAATATGTTATTTCACTTATTTAACGAGACTCGTTATTGAACTGTGATTATTTTAAAGCTTGACGACATTGCTTGGGAGTTAATCGGCTGATAAGTGATCGCCTAAGAGTTAATAGGCGGATGAGGCGAGCGGTTCAAACTCACAGGCTGTCATAACCTTGTATCTAAAAAAAGCAAACCCATATATAATAGCAAAATTTATTTTGAACACCTTTATTAACCGTCATCGTATTAAAAGTCATCGCACTTATTGATTTGAGCACTTTAGGAAAATCCTCGTATGTTAGGCAAAATGATAGGCAAGGTTATCGGCACCAAAAACGACCGTGAGCTTAAGCGAATGCGTAAGTTGGTCGACAAAATCAACGCCTTAGAACCCAAAATCCAGCCCCTCTCTGACGAAGCATTAAAACAGAAAACTGCGGAATTTAAAACCCAGTTTGAGCAGGGTACTAGCCTAGATACCATTTTACCTGAAGCCTTTGCGGTCTGTCGTGAAGCCTCAAGCCGTGTCCTTGGCATGCGTCACTACGATGTACAGCTCATCGGGGGTATCACCCTGCACGAAGGTAAAATCGCCGAGATGCGCACGGGTGAAGGTAAAACCTTGATGGCAACGCTTGCGATATATCTCAACGCGATTAGCGGTAAAGGCGTGCATGTGGTTACCGTCAATGACTACTTGGCAAGCCGCGATGCCGAATTAAACCGCCCGTTGTTTGACTTTTTGGGCTTGACTGTCGGCGTGATTTACTCACAGCAAGACCCGATGGAAAAATTTGAGGCCTATGCCGCGGATATTACCTATGGTACCAACAACGAATACGGCTTTGACTACCTACGTGACAATATGGTATTTCGCCTAGATGAGAAAAAACAGCGCGGACTCAACTATTGTATCATCGATGAGATTGACTCGATTTTGATTGATGAAGCGCGTACGCCGCTGATTATCTCGGGTCAAGCTGAAGACTCATCGGCTATGTACCGGCTGATTGACACCATCATCCCGCGCCTCAAGCGTTCAGAAACCGAAGAAGGCAACCGCGAAAACCGTGAGCAGGATTTTTGGATTGATGAAAAAAATCGCCAAATCGAAATCAGCGAAAAAGGCTACGAGAAAATCGAAAAATTCTTGGTGGAAAAAGGCGAGCTTGGCGAAAACGAGAGTCTATATAGCCCAACGCGCTTGCCACTACTAGCCCACGTCCAAGCCGCGATTCGTGCGCACCATTTATTTGTTAAAAACATTCACTATATCGTGCATGAAGGCGAAGTCATCATTGTTGATGAAAACACAGGGCGTACCATGCCAGGTCGCCGCTGGTCAGAAGGGTTGCACCAAGCGGTTGAAGCCAAAGAACAAGTTGAAATCCAAGCCGAAAACCAAACGCTCGCCACCACGACATTCCAAAATTATTTCCGTCTGTATGACAAACTCTCAGGCATGACGGGTACAGCCGATACCGAAGCTGCGGAATTTAAACAAACTTACGATTTAGATGTGGTGATTATCCCAACCCACAAACCGATTCAGCGTATTGACCTCGATGACCAAATTTTCCTAAGTAAAATGGGCAAATATCAAGGCATCATCCGCGAAATCAAACGCATTCAAGAAAAACAGGCGCCGATTTTGGTGGGGACGGCAACCATTGAAGCCAGTGAAGTGCTTTCAGAATTATTGACGCAAGAAGGCATTCAACATAACGTCCTTAATGCCAAACAGCACGAGCGTGAAGCCGATATTATCGCGCAAGCGGGTAGCCCCAATGCGGTCACTATTGCTACCAACATGGCAGGTCGCGGTACCGATATTATCTTGGGAGGTAACTGGCAAGCCGAGCTCGCCAAAATCGACAACGTCACCCCCGAAATGAAAGAGCAAGCCCATGCCGAATGGCAAGTGCGAAACCAACAAGTGCTAGAGGCGGGTGGTTTACATATCATCGGTTCTGAGCGTCACGAATCACGCCGTATTGATAACCAATTGCGGGGTCGTGCGGGTCGTCAAGGTGACCCGGGGGAGTCACGCTTTTTCTTGTCGCTTGAAGATGACTTGATGCGGATTTTCGCTGGTGATCGCGTGGTGAATATGATGCGCGCGATGGGGCTAAAAGAAGACGAAGCCATTGAACACAAAATGGTGTCACGCTCGATTGAAAACGCCCAAAGCAAAGTGGAAAACCGTGACTTTGATGCCCGTAAGAGTCTACTCAAATACGATGATGTTGCCAACGAACAACGTAAGGTTATCTATAAACAGCGCGATGAACTGCTTGCCCAAAGTAATCTACAAGCAGGTATCGAAGCGATGCACTATGATGTATACAATGCCTTGATTGACCAATTCGTGCCGCCCGGCTCGATTGATGACCAATGGGACATTGATGGGCTTGAAGACGAGCTTGAAAATGAGTTTCGTATTTATATGCCAATCAATGACTGGCTAGATGCCGATCGTCGTTTGGATGAAGAAGGCTTACGCCAAAAAATCATTGAGGCTGCGCTACTCAACTACCGCGCTCGCCGTGAGCAAATGGGTGAAGAAAATGCCGCCCAACTTGAGCGTCACTTTATGCTATCTAGCCTAGATAAGCATTGGAAAGAACATTTAAACCAAATGGATCAACTGCGTAAAGGTATTCATCTGCGAGGCTATGCGCAAAAAAATCCTGAGCAAGAATATAAATCTGAATCTTTCTCATTGTTCCAAAGTATGCTCGGTGCTATTAAGTCTGAAACCGTGCAAGATTTAGCGCGTGTGCATATCCCAACGCCAGAAGAAATTGCTGAGCTTGAGCGCCAGCAACGTGAACAAGCTGAGATGATGCGTCTGCATTTTGAGCACCAAGAAATGAATGGCGTGACCGGTGAGCTGAGTGACGATGAAGACATGATTGCGCGTAACAGCCAGCAACGCACGCGAGCCACATATTCATTTGGTCTTAGCGGCTCAGCCGCGGCAACCGCGAGTCCAGAGATGGCTGAAAATGGTGACAATCCGTATGCCAACTTAGCCATTAGCCGAAATGCCCCTTGTCCATGTGGTTCGGGTTTAAAATACAAGCAATGCCATGGTAAAATTTAAGGTGACATCATTATCATCTTTGAATTAGCAACCTTGTTGATTGAACAATTTTGACTATATAGGCTATCAAGTACATTGTCGGATTGAGCGATTTATTGATAGTAGAGGAATACCCATGCAAAACACCCTAGCAAAAATCACCATGCTGAGTTTAGTATCGGCGCTTACGTTGACAGCTTGTGATAAAAAGACAGACAGCACAGACAACGCCGCGGCAGCATCAGCGGCAGAATCACAAGCCGTACCAATGTCAGCTGCGCCTGCCGATGAAAAAAATAGCGCCGCTGTGACCGAAGCCAATGCTAACGTGGATGCCGGTCCTGATGCTGCCAGCGCCAGTGGCACAGCAGCGACCCCTGTTGATGCGATGTCAGCGAGTAGCACTGAGGCAGACGCTACCGATGACGGCGGCGCGGATAATTCAGACATGGATAAGATTACGGAAAATGATACCGTGATTGATAATGCCCCTGCCTCGCCCAATGCACCAAAAGCTAGCGATGATGCAGCGCCTGCCGTCGGTAACCAAAAAGTAGGTCAATAACAACTAAACCCACAAAAAAAGCTGATACCCATCAGCTTTTTTTAATACTTCCTCTAAACGCTGTTAAAACTAAATGCTGTTCAAATAATTATCAAAACGCACGATATCATTTGATAGGCTTAGATTAGGTGATTGGTTGGCAAAAAAAGGCGCTGATTTAGGTCGTTTAACTACCACCATACCCTGTGGGGTTATTTGCGCCAACGCCGCCGACAATAATTGTTGGGCTTGCGCAATCGACGGCGGGGTCGTCACAGTATGCAACATCTGCATATGTTTATTAACCGCTGATTTGTAGCTATCAGCGGGAAACATCGGATCTAGATAGACACGGTCGACTTTTGGCAATTTAGCCAGCAACTCTATTGCATCGCCATGATAAATCGTTAATCGACTCATCAATTTTTGCCAGTTGCGATGCTGCGCCATTTTTTGCTGTTCAAGTTGCAGTAGCAAAAACATGAGTGGCTGCTGTTCAAGCAACGTCACACTGGCACCGGTACTTGCCAAGATTAAGCTATCATGCCCAAATCCTGCGGTGGCATCGATGACAGTCATGTTAGCTTGTAGCTGCATGGCTTTGAGTAGCAGCTCAGTTTTTTTGCCTGCTTTGACCACCCGCTGTTGTAGGCTTTGCCAATTTGGGCTGACTTTCATGCCAGCTGCGATGACAAAAACGTCGCCTACCTCATCAATCAGCACACTGTTATCATCGACTGATTTCAGCCATTTTTGAGTTACTTTGCTAGTAATCTTTTGCAATTGTAAATTGATGGATAAAGGGGCGAGTATGGTTTCGACGTTTGCCAAACGCTGCTCGCTTGGCAAAGCGTCAACATAATACAGTTGGATTGATTGATGAGATAGCATTGCGAATTAAATATAGCCCAACATGCCAGCGATGAGTACCAGTACGCCTACCACGATGCGCCACCAAGCAAAAATCGTAAAATCACGGGTACTGACCCAGTTAACCAACCATTTGATGAAAATCATGGCAAAAATAAATGATACCACCACACCCACTGCCATGATGGTCCAGTCTTCAGTGGTGGTTAAAATATGATGGTTTTTGGTCAGATCTAGTAGCCCAGCACCCACCAATACAGGAATCCCTAAAAAGAAAGAATACTCCGCAGACGCCTTACGTGATACCCCCAAAAATAGCGAGCCGATAATGGTAGACCCTGAGCGAGAAGTACCAGGAATCAAGGCAAGACATTGAATCAAACCAATGATAATCGCCGTTTTAATATCAATATCTTCCGCTTCGGCATATTTGACCGTATGTTTGTGTTGTTGGCGCTCCGCCCAAAAGATAATTAAACCACCGACAATCAATGAGATTGCCACCACGGTTGGGTTAAACAACGCCGCTTTTAACGCTTTATCAAACATCAAACCTATCAGCATAATCGGAATGGTGGAAATAATCAGCGAGATACCCAATTGACGCGGGTTTTTACGCTCAGGGTCTTTACCCGTAATAAGTCCCATCAAGGCACGCCATAGCCGTCCCCAGTACAAATAAATTACCGCTGAAATCGCACCCAGCTGAATGACGACGATAAACAAGTCGGCTTTATCTTTGGTCCAAAAATTTAACAAGGAGTCGGCAAGAATTAAATGCCCGGTACTTGAAATCGGTAAAAATTCGGTAATGCCCTCAACCATGCCCATGATGATGGCTTTAAAAATCAAAATAAGATCCATAACGTATCCAACAATGTTAGTTATTAACAGTCAAAGCTAACAATTTTTGCGCTTATAACAAGGTAAAGGGTAGCGAGTCAAACTTAACACAATATGAGTAATCAGCCGACAACTTAAGGGTTTTGTTGTTCGGCTAGGGTTTTCCAAGCGTTATTTCTTAAATAAACTGGTAACGCCAGCTCAGCAGGGACGGATTGATGCTGCTGGTATAAGGCTCGCCCAAGTTTGGCAATGATAACCGCTGAGGGGCGAATATCGGCAAATATGGCTTGACCTAGCTGCGCATTGACCAAGGTTGCGCCATTTCCTACTAAGGCTAAGTCTTTGTCTATCACACTGTCATAATCAAGTAAATGCTCAGTAGCGCCTGCCACAAGTTGCATGATATCATCGTTCATGGCGTATTCACCTGCGTACACTTGGTTCATGCGCGCATCTGTCAGCGCCAATACGTGGGGGCTTTGGTGTCGTTCAAATGCCGATTGGGCGATAGCTTGCAGGCTTGATACAGGCAAACATGGCACATCATGGGCAAAGGCGATGGCTTGCGCTACCGCCGTATTAATGCGTATACCACTAAAAGCCCCGGGACCTCGATTAAAAGCAATCGCAGTCAGTTGTGACCAATCAATCGATGATGCCGTCATCAACGCATGTATCATCGGCAAAATTTGCTGGGTTTGTAGACGATTTCCCGTAAGGGTCTGTTCAGCGATGACATTACCCGCTAACTCCACGAATGCCACTGAGCATTGGTCAAATACACTTTCAAGTGCCAAAATCATAACAAATTGCCTTTACCGTTTGTAGCAATCATGCGCTTAAACCGCACAAATTTTGCCTAAAAAATTGCTTGGTATGATACCACTAAAAACAAATTTGAGCACAATTTAGTTAACATTGATTTAGGCAAAAATGCCCTCAATCCCGTCAATAAAATGCTATAATCCTTACTATTTTTAGGGATTTAAAGCCAATGTATTAAAGTTGATAGCTAACGGTTAACAATGGTTTGCAAAGTTACTCAAAGTCACTTTGCAAACCATTTTATAGCGTATGTTATAGCATGTTTTATTAGTGGTCTAAGTTTTATTTGTCGGTTAAATGGGTAGATAGGTTATGAGCGGTAAAATAATTTTTGATAATGGCAAGCATCAGTGCATTATGTTTAGTGATTTGGTAAAAGGTGACGGTATTCAGTCCAATCAATTTTTAATTTTGCACTCAGATGAAGAAACTGTCGGCGCTGTTATTGACCCAGGTGGGGATTTGACCTATACGCCGCTAACCCTAGCACTGCTCAAACATACGGATATAAGGCATATCCGCTATGTGATTGGCTCACACCAAGACCCCGATATCATTGCGTCATTGCCGCGCTGGCTATTGCATACCCAAGCCAATATCGTCATCTCAAGATTGTGGGAGCGTTTTTTACCTCATCTTAACTCCGCGTTTACCACTGACCGCCTGCAAGAAGGGTATCTTAAGCGCTTGATTGCGCTGGCAGATGAAGGCGCGGTGTTGCCTTTGGGTAAAACCCAGTTGTTTGCTTTGCCTGCACACTTTCTGCATTCAGAAGGTAATTTTCAGTTTTATGACCCCATCAGCAAAATTTTGTTTTCAGGCGATATGGGGGCTTCGTTGCTCGGTGATGCGAATGTACCAGTGGAAGATTTTGATTCCCATATTCCGACTATGCGAGGGTTTCATCAGCGCTACATGGTCAGTAATAAAGTCACCCGTTTTTGGGCAGATGCGGTTCGGCAGTTAGATGTCGAGATGATTGTACCGCAGCATGGCAAATCTTTTGTTGGCAAAGCCATGATTAATCGCTTTTTGGATTGGATAGGCAATTTGCCTTGCGGGGTTGATTTGCTCACACAAGACGATTATGACTATGCAGGGCTGATTAATAGTGTTAAAGTTGACTGATTTGTTGTTTTAGTCGATGATGTCCTGTACTGTCACCCCTGTTTTTGAACAATTTGCCAACTCATACGATGCCGCCACGCCGATTCAATCGCAGGTGGCAGAGCACTTGGCGAAGCTCATTGCGCGTTACCATACCGGTGTAACCGATATGTGCGTGGTTGATGTGGGCTGTGGTACAGGAAAATTGACTGAGGCGGTGATGTCAAAGTTTTTACAAAACGCGGCGTTAGCTTCCGCTCAGTTATATGGCGTCGATACGGCTGCCAGTATGCTTGCCATTTGGCAACAGCGAGTCGAGCATCTTTTGTCGATGCCGCTGTCATCTAGCCCAGTCTCGTCGCTACCAACTTTCCCAATGACGCTGCACAGCCAAGCGCTCTGCGCCAATATGGCAGATATGGCATTGGCGAATCAATCTGCCGATTTGGTGATGAGTAGTTTTGCCCTTCATTGGACATCGCCAAGCGTTATCGCAGAGCTTGGGCGCATTGTCAAAACCAAAGGTCAGCTGCATTTGGCGATTCCGGTGGCAGGTTCTTTTCATCAAGTCAGTCAGCGCTTTCCCAAGTTACCTGTTTTTGATTTTTTGCCCAGTCACGCTTGGCTAGCGGCGATAGAGACCTTGCGGCAACAGCGGCAAGGCACGCTAATGTATCACACCGAGCAATCGTTTGCTTTTTCTTATGACAATTTAAAAAGTCTGTTAAAAAATCTCAAGCAAATGGGCGGCGCCGTCTCTGGCAAAGACCGCATCGACACGGCGGTATTTAGACGCTATCTGCAAGACCAATCGCCGATTGGGCTGGATTACCAACTGCTGATGATTGGCTTACAGCTGTAAGGGTAACAAATTTATCGACGATTTGGCTAACATTTAGCGCTACACTAGCATCAACTTTATCCCCTTTTTCGATTAGTTTAATTAAACATGCTATGACTACACACACTCTGTCTTTTAAAGATAAGCTACAAGCCTATATTCACTTGACCCGCTTTGATAAGCCTGTGGGCATTGAGCTGGTGTTTTGGTCGACTTTATGGGCGGTGTTTTTGGCGGCAAAAGGATTTGAGCAACTCCCACCGTGGCATGTGGTGGCAATCTTTGCGACGGGTGCGGTGTTGATGCGAGCGGCAGGCTGTGCCATCAATGACTTTGCTGACAGAAAAGTTGATGGGCATGTGTCGCGAACCAAAGGTAGGCCGCTAGCGGATGGTCGCTTGACGGGTAAAGAAGCGGTTTGGACGTTTTTAATTTTATCTTGGGTGAGTGCAGCGTTATTAGTATTTTTGCCCGTGCAGGTCTTTATTTGGTCATTTGGTGCGGTGGCGCTGGCGTTTATCTATCCGTTTATGAAACGCTTTACCCATTTGCCGCAAGTGTTTTTGGCGGCGGCTTTCGGCTGGGCGATTCCGATGGCGTATGTTGCGGTATCGCAAGTATTAACGGGTCAGACCGAGGTTGATATTTGGTGTTGGCTGCTGTTTTTCGGCTATATGTGCTGGACGGTGGCGTATGATACCCAATATGCAATGGCAGATCGTGAGGATGATTTAAAAATTGGGGTCAAATCCACCGCGATTTTATTTGGTAAACACGATGTATTGATAATTAGTCTACTTCAAGGGGTATTTTTGCTCAGTTTGGCGGGCGTGTTTTGGCATTATTTTGGTGCGCTTTCAGTATTGGCGCTGCTACCTATCGTTGCCATGTTTTATCGGCAAAATAAACAATGTCTCACCTATGATCGCACGCTTTGCTTTAACGCATTTTTAGATAACGTGTGGGTAGGGCGCTATGTATTTTTGCTAATCGTGATATTGAGTGTATCGGCACTTTGAGGGTAAACTGTGATAAACATAAAAAAACGCCTAAATTTGATTGTAGGCGTTTTTTTTACTATAACCATAACTTGATAGGCAAATTGAGTCCAAGGCGGTTGGTGAGTTGATTATTTTTCAGTGAAACAATCCGCTCAGCAAATAACCCCACCACCATAGGCAGCAGTTGGTGCTCCATCGCATGAACGCGCTGCTGTAATTGGTCAGCGCTCTCAGCCGCGTTGACGCAGGTTACTGCTTGGGCGATGACTTCCCCTGCATCGAGTTCGCTCGTTACCAGATGGACGCTGCAACCATGATAGCGCTCGCCTGATTGTAGCACACGGGTATGGGTATCTAAGCCTTTATAATTGGGTAGCAGTGACGGGTGCAGATTTATCATCGGCACGTTTAATCCATCCTTGCTGGTCACCCCATCAATAAACAGCGGCGTTAAAATCCGCATAAATCCTGCCAACACCACCAAATCAGGTTGCCACGCGCGCAATTCTTGCAGTGCCCGTTGCTCAAAACCGACACGGGTATATTTTTTGCCATTATCGTCACGCTCAATCACCGCGGTTGCAATATTGGCTTGCTGCTGCTCATTGGCAAGGCGGATGCGCTCAAGTGCATAGGCATCGGCTTTATTACTAATCACGCCCACGATTTGAATGTTCAATAGTTGCTGTAGCTGCTTATCAATTAATACTTGCAGGTTACTGCCACTGCCAGAGACAAGGACGGCAATTTTTAACGGGGTAGTGTTTGTCATGTTCAACTTCATAATGATAGCAAAGCAATAGGTTGGAAAAACTAAGGTGCGTAAAAACGCACCTTTTAAATTAGCTCAATGATAAATTAGCTCAAGGGTAAAATAGCCCAATAGTAAAATAACCGATTGTGTCGCTGATAAAATTAACGATAGGTTACCGCATCGCCTGTTCTTTCAACGATTTCACCCAATTTCCATGCGGTTTCGCCTTGTTCATTGAGTAAGTCAATGGCTTGGCCTGCTTTATCTGCCGGTACCACGACGACAAAACCCACACCGCAGTTGAAGGTGCGGTACATTTCCATTTGCGCAATATTGCCTTTTTCTTGCAACCAAGCAAACACAGGCGGGAATGTCCAAGAATTCACATCAATTTGCGCCGCCAAATGGTCGGGCAATACGCGTGGTAGGTTCTCCGTCAAGCCGCCACCGGTGATATGTGCCATCGCATGCAAGCTTGCGTTGCCCAAGGTTTTTTGCAGTTGTCCAATGGCTTTGACATAGATTTTTGTCGGTGCCATCAACACGTCTTTTAATGCTTTGCCGTCTAATTGTTTAGTGGCAACATCGGCACCGCTGACTTCAATGACTTTACGCACCAGTGAGTAACCATTTGAATGCACGCCACTAGAGGCGATACCGATTAATACATCACTGTTGGCAACGTTTTTACCCGTGATAACTTCCGACTCTTCGACGACGCCTACACAAAAACCTGCCAAATCATAGTCGTCATCTTGGTACATACCCGGCATTTCAGCCGTCTCACCACCAATGAGCGCACAATTTGCCAATTTACAGCCGTCACCGATACCGGTGATAACCGTTGCTGCGGTATCGACGTCTAGTTTTCCTGTGGCATAATAATCCAAGAAAAATAATGGCTCGGCGCCACAGACTAGCAGGTCATTCACACACATCGCTACCAAGTCTTGACCAATGGTGTCGTGCTGCTGCAGTTGTAAAGCCAGTTTGAGTTTGGTACCGACACCATCAGTCCCTGAGACCAATAAAGGGGATTTATAGCCTTGCGGAATACGGCACAAGGCGCCAAATCCACCCAAACCACCGACTACTTCAGAGCGGCTAGTTGCTTTGGCAACAGATTTAATGCGCTGAACTAACGCTTCGCCAGCATCGATATCGACGCCAGCATCTTTATAACTTAACGAAGTGGGTTGTGTAGTCATGGTCTTCCTATCGCCAGAATCATTGGGAAAAGTAATATGCGCATTATACCCAAATTCCCATCAAAAAGAAAAATAATCCATCGCTTTCCTACCTGGCTAATATTAGAGTGTTTATCGTTGATGACGCCTTCTAGCCCCACAAATGTGATAGGGCTTTATAACATAGCTTTGAATATTTGTATGAGTTGTGCAGTTTGCGCTATCTATTTTTGTCAAATTACCTAAAATTAGTCGAAAATACAACGATGGCAGTGACCGTCTTTTATTTGACATTACCCTTATATTTTTGGCGTATTTGGCTTTTTTGAGGAACCTATGTACAACCCATTCCCTTATCGATTTACGAAAGATGTGTTTTTCAAACGGGTATTTATATCGCTGTTTTTGGTTGCAATAGGCTATATCATTTATCAATTACAATCGGTAATTTTGCCATTTTTGGTAGCATTTATTTTATCGTATGCGATTAATCCGCTCGTACAAAAATTACAGGACAAGGCGCATATTCGCCGCTGGGTGGCGATTTTGCTGGTATATTTGTCCACTGGGCTGATAATTGGATTGATACTTTGGTGGCTTATTCCACTGGTGTGGGAGCAATTACAATCGGCATGGAAGTATGTACCGACAGCGATTGACTATTATAACAATACGCTGCGAGGCTGGGTGCGTTCTCACACCCCCATACGCTTACCTGCCATGCAAGTGCGTGATATGTCCAAAGGCTTGGTCGATTTTCTCAAAGAAAACTACAATATCACCGATGCGCGGTCATTTTTTACCAATTTAATGTTATCAGGCATGAATGTAATCAACGTGGCTGGCATTGTGGTACTGGTGCCGATTTTGATGTTTTATTTTTTATATAATTGGGATGAGCGCTTGGTAAAAATGCGTCATATGATCCCTAACCGTTATATTCCATCTGTTTATCGTATCGCCAAAGAAAGTGATGAAGCGTTGATGTCATTTATCAAAGGTCAGCTACTGGTGATGGTGCTGCTTGGTATGGTGTATGCGGTACAACTGCAACTCATTGGACTTAAAGTCGGTCTTATCATCGGTATGATGGCGGGTATCGCAAGTTTTGTGCCGTATCTTGGCTTTACCCTTGGCTTTATTGCGGCGATTATTGCAGGGCTGTTTCAATTTGGCGTCGACTGGGTACATTTAGTGTTAATTGTCGGTGCCTTTATGGTAGGGCAGGCGGTTGAAGGTTATGTTTTGCAGCCGTTGTTGTTGGGTGATAAAATTGGTTTATCACCATTGTGGGTGATATTTGCGGTACTTGCCGGGGCGGCACTGGCAGGCATTGCAGGTATGCTGATTGCTTTGCCGCTCGCCGCTGTACTCAATGTGCTATTCCAACATGCGTATGACAATTACCGTGAAACTGAGTTTTACAAAGGCGATGCCCAATATAGCCTATTTAAAGAAAAAAATCTGATGGATATCAAGCTTGAGCAACAACAAAAAAAAATCGAGGCGCAAATGAAAAAAGAAAATACCAGTTGGATGACACGGATAAAAAATATCTTCTAAAACAGCAAGCTGTCATTCAAATGACTACAAGCGCGTAATTTTACCGTATAATAGCCGACTATGTGATAGGCGTTTTCTATCTGATAGGCGGTTATAGATACGCTCAATCAAGCATTTATTGTGAGGGGTTGGTCTGCCTTACGTTAAATGCTTTTTTTATTTGCTATTTTTCCAATAAATAACGCGTCGTTGATAGCCGATAGCGTCATCATAGGTTTATTTATTGGTTTATCATCAGTTAGGTATCTTATGCAATCAAACAATTCTGTAAACCCAGCGGCAGCCATGTCTGCCGTTGAATTAAATCCCCAATTATCAGCCCAACTAGTAGAGAGTGACGTAGATGGGCTTGATGATAAGGATTGGGATGATGAGGCGTCAAACAATGATGCTTTAGACAATGAAGCGTTAAACGAAGCGTTAAATAATGAAGCGCAGCAAACCTTGGGCGATGCCAAAGGTGACAGCCAAGGCGATGACATCAAATCTGCGCGTTTTCGCAAGCTACAAAAAAAATTACGTAAGCTGGTCTCTTGGGCGATTCGTGACTACAACATGATTGAAGATGGTGATGTGGTCATGGTGTGTATTTCAGGCGGTAAAGACAGTTTTACCTTACTGGATATTTTATTGTTCTTAAAGAAAATAGCACCGATTCAGTTTGATGTGATTGCCGTTAATCTTGACCAAAAGCAACCTGACTATCCTGAAGATATTTTGCCCAACTATCTGACCAAGCATGGCATTCCGTATTATATTTTAGAAAAAGACACCTATAGCGTGGTCAAGCAAATCGTACCAGAAGGTAAAACTTACTGTTCTGCATGTTCACGTCTGCGCCGTGGTTCGTTATATGGATTTGCCAAACAAATCGGTGCAACCAAAGTGGCACTCGGTCATCACCGTGATGATATCATGGCGACGTTTTTCTTAAATTTATTTCACGGCGGTAGTCTCAAAGCGATGCCACCAAAACTGCTATCGGATGATGGGCAAAATATCTTAATTCGTCCGCTTGCGTATGTGGAAGAAAAAGACATTATCAAATATGCCAATTACAAGCAGTTTCCGATTATTCCTTGTAACCTGTGCGGCAGCCAAGAAAACCTACAACGGGCGATGATTAATGACATGCTACGCACATGGGATCAGCAATACCCGAATCGCTTGGATTCGATATTTGGCGCGATGCAAAATGTCGCACCGTCACAGCTCGCTGACCGGGAGTTGTTTGACTTTGAAAATTTGCAGTTAAAGCGTGATGAGCATATCCGTGTATTTGAAGGGGAAAACATCCAAGCGGGGCAGATTGATGAGCAGCTTCAGCAAAAAGGGGTACCAATCGCACCTGATGTGCAAACCTTTGACCCCACCAAATCTCAGAAAAACAAAGCGCCTCAAAAATCCAACGCCCGCCAAAACGCTGAGAGCCAAAAAATACCGACAATCAATCCTTTGATTTGATAACTAAGCGGGTCAAGCACACGGCTATTTTGGTTACTGTAATGGGTTAAGCTATTGAGGTGATAAGCGGTTGATTCGATAAGCTACTGGTTTAATAAGAAAGTTCGATTAAATAAACCCGAACTTCTTTTTTAGTTTTAATTTGTAAATTGTTGCCATCACGCAACGAGCCGTATCGCTAAACGAGATTGCGCAACGAGATTTCAAAACAAAATTTCACAACGAATTGTCGCGTTATTTTTATCTTAGCCGCGATTATTTTTTTGACCCTATGGTTGCATCATTGCTAGGGGTAACGGGGCGAGGCGCTACAGGTTGGCTTGATTTAGGCTGATGGGTATTAATGTATTTTGGGTGGCGGTTGTTAGGTGCGATGCGAGGATAATACGGGCGTGACCAGCCACCGTAGCCGCCAAAACCGCCGAGCCTTCCATAAAATGGTGAATCCCAAAATGGATCGGTGTTGTACCACAGTTGGTTTAGTCTTTGCTCACGTTGGTAGTTGAGATAACCTTCATCATGCGCTTTTAACAAATCAAGCGTCATCGATTGTGGGCATACATCATTGTAGTCATAGCCCTCACGTCCCAACTGGTAAGCGCGTAGCGGCGTGCAATAACGTTTTAACCCTTCTTCACGACCTTGTCGCCACTGTTGCTGGTTGGGTGTGATATTAGCTTTAGCGCATTGCTTGATATGCTTTTGAATATAATCTTGACTGCGACCCAGTAAACCATCTTGATAACCAATGGTTTGCCAATTGCTTTGTTGGCATTGAGTGGGTGTTAATCCGCCGCCCAAGGTAGCACAACCTGTCATCGAGGCAGTGACAGCAAACAGTCCAAGCAGTTTTTTTGAGTTGGTTGCTGGGTGATAGGTCTCTATGAATGAAAGTATCGTCATGGTGGCACCTTTGAGGTTTGCGGTCGCTATTAGCCAGTCAAAAACTGGCTAAACCGATTAAACCGTTAATGAATTGATATTTTTTAATTTAGCAGATTATTTATATAAAAGCATTTATCAATGGTTAAAATTTTGTTAGGCTACTTAATACAACCAAATGAATAGCATCAAATTAATAGGGTCAAAATTTTGGGTTAATGTGGTGATATTGCATTAATTTTTTATCAACAGGGTGAGGGTCATGCAAAAAATTTTAATCGCCAATCAAAAAGGGGGATGTGGTAAAACCTCGATTGCGATAAGTCTAGCGGCGGCGTTGGCAAACCAAGGCAAAACAGTGGCATTGGCGGATGCAGACCCCCAAAAATCAAGCCTACAGTGGCTAAAAATGCGCCCAGCGGACGTACCTGCCATTATTGGTATTGACTGGCGCGATAGCAATGATATAGGTGATATCCCAAAAACCTTGGGTAAAAACGACTGGCTGATTATTGATGCCCCAGGTGCGTTATCAGGCACTAAAGCCGAGCAGCTGATTGCCGAATGCAAGGCGATTTTAATTCCTGTTTTGCCTGCTTTTTTTGATATTGACAGTACCAAACGCTTTTTAAAAAGCCTAGAAGACATCAAACGTATCCGTAAAGGCAAAGTCGATATTTATCTGGTTGCCAATCGTGTGCGTAGTCAATTGATGCAGGACAATGAACCGACCGAAAAACTGATGGCATATTTTGCTGATATTGGGCAGCAGCCACTGGCTTGGCTATCTGAGCGTAGTATTTATCAAGCCTTGGCAGAGCGCGGCTTGACGATTTTTGATAAAAGCCAAAAACCGTATCGAGACATTCAAGCCCAGTGGCAGCCGATTATGGATATGCTAGCTTCCGAGCCGCAGCCGACTGACAAAGTTGACGCCAAAGCCGAAAACAAAGCTGAAGCAAAAACGTCATCTAAAAAATCCAAAAATAGCAGCTGGTACGAGTAATATAATCAATGGGAATATGGATAGCCATCGCCATCGGGGTGTTTATTGTCGGTAGTATCATGGGGTTAAAACCATCTGCACGTGAGACCATGCGTGATAATCTGCGTATGGCAGCCAGACGCGTGGGCGTGCAGCCAAAACTGGTCGCATGCCCCGATTGGATTATCGGCGATACAGGCGAACGCGGTAAAGGCATGATGGCGCAATATGGCGTGGTGATTGAGGACGCGAAGATGCGCCCCTGTGATTATCAGGTGATTGAGGGCAAATGGCGACCCTTTACCGGGCATTATCCCGCTAATTTTGCGCTTGATAATCGGGAGGTGGATTTACCGGCCTCCATCGCAACAACCGTTAAAGGTTTAAGCTGTAAAGCCAATTTTGTGTGTATTTATTGGCAAGAAAATAGCCAACTGGGCATAAAATCAGAACTTGAAACCACCGAAAAAGACCTAATCATGTTAAAAAGTAAATTGCATGATTATGCCAAATTGGTGCAGAATAACTAACTTTTCGTATTTTAACTTACCCTTTTTAATGATTTTGTGAACCCAACATGAGTAAAACACCGACAGCGAGAAAATCAACCAAAACCACGGATACGGCTGATACAAAAGCAGACACCAAAGCCGCCGCGCCTAAATCAACAGCCACATCAAAAGCATCAAAAACAGCGCCTAAAACGTCGGGGCAAGGCAAAGCCTTGGTGATTGTGGAATCCCCTGCCAAAGCCAAAACCATCAATAAGTATCTGGGAAATGATTTTATCGTCCGCTCTAGTGTGGGGCATGTGCGTGATTTACCTGTGTCGGGTTCTGGCGCAGCAAAAACCGACGATAAGTCGGATACCAAACTCACCAAAGAGCAAAAAGCGCAGCAAGCCTTGGTACGGCGTATGGGAATAGACCCCGAGCACGACTGGGTGGCACATTATGAAATTCTACCCAGCAAAGTTAAAGTGATTAAAGAATTAAAATCCTTGGCCAAAGACGCCAAAGAAATTTATCTTGCAACCGACTTGGATAGAGAAGGGGAAGCGATTGCTTGGCATCTCAAAGAAGTTATCGGTGGCAGTGATGACAAATACAGCCGCGTGGTATTTAACGAAATCACCAAAAACGCGATTCAAAATGCCTTTAAAAGCCCCACTAAGTTAAACTATGACCGTGTCAACGCGCAGCAAGCCAGACGATTTTTAGACCGTGTGGTAGGATTTATGGTATCGCCATTACTATGGCAAAAAGTAGCGCGCGGATTGTCGGCAGGGCGAGTACAATCTGTCGCCACGCGTCTAGTGGTAGAGCGTGAACGTGAAATTCGTGCTTTTACTCCAGTGGAATATTGGGAAATTCACAGCAATACCCACAGTCAGCAAGCCAAACAAGAGACCATTCGCCTAGAAGCGGTAAAAAAATCCGGCAAACCCCTTGAACTAAAAAACGAAGAACAGACCAGTGCGATTGTTGCGCTGCTTGAACAGTCAGATTTTATCGTAGCGGATCGGGAAGAAAAACCTACCCAGTCAAAACCTGCTGCACCTTTTATTACCTCGACACTCCAACAAGCCGCAAGTACCCGCCTTGGTTTTCCGGTTAAAAAAACCATGATGCTGGCTCAGCGCCTGTATGAAGCAGGTCATATCACCTATATGCGAACCGACAGTACTTTTTTGTCAGCGGATGCACTCACCAGTGTACGCGGTTTTATTGACAAGCAATACGGCGCAAAATATGTCCCAAAATCGCCCAATGTGTATGGTAACAAGCAAAACGCCCAAGAGGCGCACGAAGCGATTCGCCCCTCAGACGTTTTGGTGCAATCTGCCTCGCTAAAAGATATGGAGCGCGATGCCCAGCGCTTATATGAGCTGATTTGGCGCCAGTTTGTGGCGTGTCAGATGCCACCTGCGCAGTACCAATCCATGACGTTGATTGTCAACGCTGGCGAGATTGAGCTGAGAGCCAAAGGTCGCGTGATGACCTTTGATGGGTACACCAAAGTACAGCCCCCGGCCAAAAATGAAGACAATCTTTTACCTGATGTAAAAATCGGGGAAAAATTGGTGGTCGATACTATCGAGCCTACCCAACATTTTACCAAGCCACCGGCTCGCTATACTGAAGCAAGCTTAGTCAAAGAATTGGAAAAACGTGGGATTGGCCGTCCGTCCACGTATGCCGCTATCATCTCAACCATTCAAGAACGGGGTTATGTCAAGGTAGAAAACAAACGTTTATTCGCCGAAAAAATGGGTGATATCGTCACTGACAGATTGGTCAACAGCTTTCCGCATTTAATGGACTACACTTTTACCGCTGGGCTGGAAGAAAACCTAGATGAAGTCGCTGAAGGCCAGCAAAACTGGAAAAAAGTGCTGGATGATTTTTATGGCGATTTTAAAGGCAAGTTAGAGCGTGCCAAAGACGAAGACGGCATGAAGCCCAATGACCCAACCGATGTTCCAGATATTCATTGTGACTTATGTCAGCGCCCAATGCAGATCCGTACCGGTTCAACAGGGGTGTTTTTGGGTTGTACCGGCTATAATTTACCCCCCAAAGAGCGTTGTAAAGGCACCAAAAACTTGATGCCTGTGGAGGCCTTTCATAGCCAAACCAGTAAAGAGAGCCAAAATCTCGGTGAGGACGACGCGGACAACAACGACGAAATCCAAGCGCTACTTGAGAAAAAACGCTGCCCGAAATGCCATACCGCGATGGATGGGTATATCGTAGATGGTGGGTTAAAACTCCATGTCTGTGGTAACAATCCTGACTGTGATGGCTATCTATTAGAAAAAGGTGTCTTTGAAACCGCAGGCAATGATGATGTGCCTACCATACCTTGTGATAAATGCGATGGGCAAATGGTGCTTAAAACTGGACGTTTCGGTGCCTATTTTGCCTGTCAGCAGTGTGATAATACCCGTAAAGTGCTCAAAAATGGCGATGCCGCGCCACCACGCATGACCGCAATCCCTATGCCAGAACTCAAGTCACAAAAATTTGATGACCATTATATTTTGCGTGAAGGGGCAGCAGGGTTATTCTTGGCAGCGTCAAAATTTCCTAAAGTGCGAGAGACGCGCCCACCAAAACTGTCAGAATTACGCACGATACAAGATCAGTTGGAAGATAAATTCCAGTATTTATTTAGCGCGCCAGATACCGACAATGAGGGCAATCCTACGATTTTACGTTGGAGTCGTAAAAATGCCGAGCAATATATCGGCTCAGAAAAAGACGGCAAAGCGACTAAGTTTGCCTTGGTTTATCGTAAAGGCAAATGGGTGGAAGAATAATGGCAACCAACAAAAAACCCTAGCCTATGCTAGGGTTTTTATAGATAAATAAAATCTTTATTTTAAATCAGTGCTGTCATCTTCAATTACAAAGCTAACAATCATCATCACGTTATAGTTAGTGATATTACCATCACTAATGCGTACTTTTTGCTCTTTAATCCAAGCACCTTCCACGTTATTAACTGTTTTGTTGACTTGTGCAATGCCTTTTTTGATTGCATCTTCAAAACTTACCGTTGAGCTGCTGCTAATTTCAATATTTTTTGCCACTGACATAACGATATCCTTATTTTCTATTGTATTATTTTCCTAATTAATTTTTAATCTGAAACTTATCAAGTTTAACTTAAGTTATCTCAAACCTGATGCTTATAACTTATCAAATATGCAAAAAAATACCAAAGTTAACTTGTAACTTTGGTATTAGTTTTGGCTATCACATCGACTAGAAGCGTAACCAATATTGCGCAATTTTAAATGATGTAAAGTTAACTATGCAAGCCTTTAAATTAAGCAAAAATCATTTCAATATCTTTGTGATCAAAACGGTAAACATGCCCGCAGAAACCACAATCTAACGCCACCGCGCCTCCATGCTCATTAGCAATTTCTAAGGCAGCTGGTTTGCCCAACTGAAAAATTGCCGATTCACTTTTCTGCTGTGAGCAAGTACAAGCAAAGGTCAACGGCATAGGCTCAGCCGTCACCACATCTTCTTCATGATACAGGCGATATAAAATCTCATCGGCTGGCAAGGTGGTTAATTCTTCAGCTTTTAACGTTTTGGTTAAGATTTTTAAGCGGGGGAACAAATCATTGTCCACTGTCTCATACTCTTCTTCTGTGGTACGTGGTAGCAACTGCAGCACGATACCGCCCGCTTGCTCACCATCACAAGCCAAGTTGATTAGGGTAGGAATCTGCACGGATTGCTGCTGATAGTGTGCCAAACAATCCGCTAAGTTATCCGCCACACGCTCAACGATGCCTTGATAGCCTTCTGCTTGTGTGCCATACGTGGCATCAGGTTGGATATTAATAAATAACACCCCTTCACCGACTTTACCAAGTTTGGCAAAGGCATCATTCGCCGTTTGTGCGGATTGCCATGCGCCTGTCCACTCTGCAAGACCTCGGATGTGACCTTGGTGGTCGCACTCTGCCATCGCCCAAGTTAAGCTGTCCTCTTCAGTATCCACGGCTGCACCTGAATTTTGCAATTGAATGGATAGACGACCTTCGATTTTTAATGTACCAATCAGCAAGCTTGCCGCAACCAACATTTCCCCAAGTAGTTTTTGCAGGGCAACTGGGTAATCTTTTTGCTGCAATATCGTCTGCAGACTGTCGTTGATTCGTACCACGTCGCCGCGTACGGGGCTTTGCTCAAAATAAAAACGTTGGCGCATATCAAAATCGTGAAGTGCTTGAGTCGCTGTTGTCATAAATAACCTATCTTAAGTGAGTTTTAATCAATTTATTGAGCTATAAATGGGGATAAAATCGAAAATAGCAAAAAAATGGTAAAAAAATTGTCGCTGAAGAAAAAAATATTTTTTGTAAATCTATTGTCACAACACAGAAAAGTAAATTACTATAAACTCACATTTGAAATCTTTTGAGTATCCTTAACTATTTTTTATCAGTCATTGTGCAAGGTTTTGCCAGATTTTAATGGGTGCAATGAGGGATGATGAAGGATAGGGAAAGATAAACACAAAGAGATGGGGGGAGTCTTTTCACTAGATTTGGCATTGACAGCCACACAGCGAAAAGATTAACTAAAAACGTATTATACGACAAGGATCATAGGATGATTTTAATCTCTAAAAAGCCAATCGCCTTAGCAACCGTTGCTATTATGGCATTAGGTCTTGCAGGTTGTAACAAAGCCAGCGACAACAAAGCGGCAGGGACTGAAGGTAGCCAACCAGCGGCAGCGGCTACCGGTGAAAAAACGCTCGATAAAATTAAAAAATCAGGGGAAATCGTACTGGGTTACCGTGATTCCTCAATTCCATTTTCTTATATCGCAGGTACACCAAACCAACCTGTAGGTTATGCCCATGACCTGCAATTAAAAATTGTTGATGCAGTCAAAAAACAATTGAATATGCCAGACCTCAAAGTGCGTTACAACCTCGTAACCTCACAAACCCGTATCCCATTGGTACAAAATGGTACGGTTGACTTAGAGTGTGGTTCAACCACCAACAATGAAGAGCGCCAAAAACAAGTGGCTTTCTCAAACGGTTTCTTTGAGATTGGTACTCGCTTATTAACCGCTAAAGATTCAGGCATCAAAGATTTTGCGGATTTAAAAGGCAAAACCTTAGTGACTACCGCAGGTACTACCTCTGAGCGTTTTATCAAAAAACTCAACGATGATAAAAAAATGGGCATTAACATCGTTTCTGCCAAAGACCACGGCGAATCTTTCTTGATGTTAGAAAGCGGTCGTGCGGCAGCCTTTATGATGGATGACGTACTGCTTGCGGGTGAAAAAGCCAAAGCCAAAGATCCCAACAAATGGGTCATTGTTGGTACCCCACAATCGTATGAAATTTATGGCTGTATGATGCGTAAAGACGATAGTGAATTCAAAAAAGTAGTCGATGATGCGTTGGTTGCGACTTATTCATCAGGTGAAATCAACGACATCTACAAAAAATGGTTCATGTCACCGATTCCACCAAAAAACATCAACATGAACTTCCAAATGTCTGACAACTTAAAAGCCTTGTTAGCAAACCCACATGACGGCGCGCAACCAAAAGACGTCGCTAATGCAGCCGCATCTGCTACCGTCAATGCAGTAGCAACGGGCGCTAGTAATGTGGCAACCGCTGTGGCATCTGCAAGCAATGCAATTGCAAGTGCAGCAAAACCCTAGTTGATGGGATAACAACAAACTAGGTTAGGAAGGTTACTATTTAACATAAAACTGACGTCATCACCTATCAATTGTGGTTACGTCAGTTTTAGTTTTTGGGTAAATCAATTTGCTAGACAGGATTTTGGGGGTGGCAATGAATTATAGTTGGAATTGGGGCGTGTTGCTGCAACCAACAGGTGTAGGCAACGAAGTCTACTGGCAGTGGCTATTGACAGGCTTTAAATGGCTGTTGGTCATTGGTGGGAGTGGCTGGCTGATTGCCTTAATTATCGGTACGATTTTAGGTATTATGCGTACTTTACCAAATAAAACTGCCAGAGCGATTGGTACGGCTTATGTGAGTTTTTTTCGTAACATTCCGCTATTAATACAGTTATTCTTCTGGTTTTATGTGGCACCTACTTGGCTGACACCTGCCTTACAAAAATGGTGGTTTCAGGAGTTAGACCCAAATACCTCGGCGGTGATTTCGGCAAGTATTGGTCTTGGGTTATTTACTGCGGCGCGTATCGTTGAGCAAGTGCGTACGGGCATTGAATCATTGCCAAAAGGGCAAACCAATGCTGCCTATGCGCTTGGGTTTACCTTGCCTCAGACGTATCGCCATATCGTCTTGCCACAGGCATTTCGGGTGATTTTACCACCGATGAGCTCTGAGCTTACCAACTGTTTTAAGAATGCCTCGGTCGCTTCATTGGTCGGGGTTACTGAACTGATTAGCCAAACCAAAACTATCAGTGAATATACCCAGAACAATATCGAAGTGTATACCTTTACCACGATTATTTATTTATTGTTTAATTTGGTGTTGATTTATTTTATGACTTGGCTTGAGAAAAAATTACGCATCAAAGGTCAAATCGATGGGGGTGGCGCATGAATATGATGGAATTACAAGCCGCAATGCCAGGGTTGATGGGTGGCTTATGGATTACCTTTAAAGTGTTATTTTTAGCTATCATTGGCGGTTTGGCGCTGGGTACGATTCTAGCCTTGATGCGGTTGTCAGGCGTTCGAATTTTAGCCGTGCCTGCCAAATTGTATGTCAACTTTTTCCGTTCAGTGCCGCTGCTGTTGGTATTGCTTTGGTTTTATTTTGCTGTCCCGATGGTGTATAACTTGGTGACGGGCACGTATTTGACGTTGGATACGGCGTTCACTTCGTGCGTGGTGGCATTTATGGTGTTTGAAGCCGCATATTTTTCTGAGATTGTACGTGCGGGTATCCAATCAATTGGCAAAGGACAGGTCAATGCTGCTAAAGCCTTAGGTATGACTTATGGTCAGACCATGCGCTTTATTATTTTGCCACAAGCGTTTCGCAAGATGTTTCCGCTACTGCTACAGCAGTCGATTATTTTGTTCCAAGATACCACCTTGGTGTTTGCGATTGGCTTGGTGGATTTCTTCCGAGCCTCATACGTGCGCGGTGACTTGATGGGGTTACTCACCCCCTATATCTTGCTGGCAGGGGCGTTTTATTTTGTGGTCAGTCTAACCGCATCGACCGCTGTCAACCACCTACGCAAACGCTTTCGCATGGCTTAATCAATATTGAATAAAGGAATAATAACATGTCAGTAGTTACTAAAATTGATGAAACCACCTGGCTCAACGAATTTGGTGGCTTGGTATCAAACAGTGGACACGCCAGTCCCGATATCATGATTAATGTCAACAAAATCAGTAAATGGTATGGCGACTTTCAAGTATTGACCGACTGTACCGCGCATGTGCACAAAGGCGATGTGACTGTTATCTGTGGTCCATCAGGTAGCGGTAAATCAACTTTAATCAAAACCGTCAATGGGCTTGAAGCGTTTCAACAAGGTGAAATCTTGATTGATGGCATGTCGGTCGGCGCCAAAGAAACCGACTTGCCAAAACTACGAAGCCGGGTAGGGATGGTATTTCAGCATTTTGAACTGTTTCCGCATTTATCTATCTTAGAAAATTTGACCTTGGCACAAATCAAAGTATTGGGTCGTAGTCAGTCTGAAGCGCAGAAAAAAGGCTTGGGTTATCTTGATCGCGTGGGCTTGTCAGCGCATGCCAAAAAATACCCTGCCGAATTGTCAGGCGGTCAGCAGCAACGGGTAGCAATTGCGCGTGCGCTCAGTATGGACCCTATTGCAATGCTATTTGATGAGCCAACTTCCGCGCTTGACCCTGAGATGATTCAAGAGGTGCTTGAGGTGATGATTGAGCTTGCTAATGAAGGCATGACCATGATGTGTGTGACCCACGAAATGGGCTTTGCGCGCCAAGTCGCCAACCGTATTATCTTTATGGATCAAGGTCATATCGTTGAAAACTGTAGCCGTGAAGAATTCTTCGCCGGTGCGCGTAGTGAGCGTGCGAAAGATTTCTTGTCAAAAATCTTAAATCACTAAATATAAAATAAAGTTTATTTCATTAAAAAACGGCATTCACTGCCGTTTTTTATTATAAAAGTTTGGCACAGCCTAGTTGCTGATGAGTGATTCAAACTGCTTGAGTTCCTCTTCCATATAGGCGAGTAATCGTTGGCTATGGGGCAATATTTGGCTACAGGTGACGATACAAAACTCGATTTTATCCACGTAAGTACACAAGGTGATATTCATCGCTTGGTCATTGAGCACAATCGAGGCAGGATACAGCGCCTGCAGTTTTGCCCCTTGCCAATACAAAGGCTGATGCGAGCCGGGTACATTTGAGATAATCAAGTTAAAACCGCGATAATCGGGAAACAGACCCGTAAGTACCTGCAACCCTGCACGGCTATAAGCAACCCCACTATAAATAATTGATGAGGCTTGCTTCATCCGTGAAAAGCGTTTTTTACTATTTTTGGTGCTGCCATTAATCGTCTTTAACCGTGCAACAGGGTCGGCAAGGTGGGTGGCAAGATTGGCTAAAATAAAGGTAATTTGATTGCCAACGTGTTGGCTTGTGCTATCGTTGACATCGCGCAGGGATAAGGGTACAAAAGCAATCAAGGGTTTTTTGGGTAAGCCATTGATATCGAGCAAATAACGGCGTAACGCGCCCGAACAAATCGCCAAAATCACATCATTGACGGTCACAGCGTAATGTTTGGCGATGGTTTGAAAACGAATAAGCTCATAAGATTGGGCAGAGATACGCCGTGAGCTTGATACTGGTTGGTTGAGGGGGCTATCTGGCGCTTGGGTAGTGGTAATGTAGTCTTTGTGAAATCGCTCCACCACATTTTTACCTAAGGCTTTGATGGCAGGTGGGATAGCGAGCGCTTGCTCTTTGACGACACGCAGAAGGGATTTATCTTCTGGTATCAAAGCATCGAGTTGGTGACGATGACGGGTCATTAGCGACCAAATTGGCAAGCTAATACGCTCGGTTGGCGATTCTGATAGCGATTTTTTGACCAAACGAATCGCCGCTATCCCATCGACCATAGAATGATGAATCTTAAAATACAACGCAAAACGATTGCCTTCAATCCCCTCGATGATGTGACATTCCCACATCGGTTTGGCACGATTGAGTAATTTGCTGTGCTCTTGGGACACATAAGTCAATAGCTCACGGATGCGTGCCGGTTTGGGCAGGGCGATATGGCGAAAATGATGGTCGACTTCAAAGTTTTCATCGGTTTTCCACCATGCTAAATGATATAACACTTGGTTAAACGGAAAACTCGGCGGCGTCTTTTGCGTGACCATCTGCTGCACCAAATCACTGACAAAGGTATCGCTTGCGCCATCGGGAATCTCAAACAAGAACAGCCCACCAATGTGCATCGGCTGATTGCGATTTTCAAGTAAGATAAATAACTGGTCAATGGCGGTGAGCAGACGCATGCGATGTCCTTAAGTGTGAAATAATAAATTAGCGGAAAAAATAGCCAGTCTGTGGCGAGCTAGCTTGTGCCATATAGCGTGCTGGCATACGACCCGCTAAGAAAGCCTCACGTCCAGCTATCACCGCATGTTTCATGGCAGAGGCCATCAATACAGGGTTTTGTGCATGGGCAATCGCGGTGTTCATCAGCACACCATCACAGCCTAATTCCAAGGCAATGGCAGCATCACTGGCGGTACCCACACCTGCATCCACCAACACCGGCACTTGGGTCTGCTCAATGATTAGACTTAAAGTATGGCGATTGAGCAATCCTAGACCTGAGCCAATCAAACTGCCCAATGGCATAATCGCCACACAGCCCATGCTCTCTAGTTCTTTGGCAACAATCGGGTCATCTGAGGTGTACACCATCACATCAAAGCCATCATCAATCAAGGTCTTAGCGGCTTTCACGGTTTCGATAACATTGGGATACAAGTTTTTTTCATCGCCCAATACTTCAAGTTTGACAAGGTTGTGCCCATCCAACAATTCACGCGCTAATTGACAGGTACGCACAGCAGTATCAGCATCAAAACAGCCCGCGGTGTTGGGTAGAATGGTGTATTTCTCGGGAGAAATCACATCGAGTAGATTGGGTTCATCTTTCTTCTGCCCGATATTTACGCGGCGAATGGCTACCGTAACAATCTCTGCGCCACTGGCAGCGATGGCTTCGCCTGTTTGTGCCAAATCTGTATATTTGCCAGTACCGACGAGCAAACGAGAGGTAAACGTGCGCGAACCAATGTGTAGGAGGTCGTTTGGGGCGGTCAGCGTATTTTGGCTTGAAAGATTTTGGGTTTCAGGATTTTGAGTTGAAGTGGTTTGGGTCATTGTCATCCCTTTTTAGATTTTGATTGTCATGGTTATCAATCAGTAAAAAATGCTTTAGTATAACAAAATATAGCTTGTCTCAGGGTCTTTTTGTGCGCCTTAGTAGGATTTGTCATGTTGATAAGCTACAATGGAACGCATCTTTTCTTGGCTTATTTCATTCGATAATCCCTATGCTAAATCCGATTGCCTTGCCCTATAGTTTTGCCAAACGTCATCAACTGCTGTTGCAATACTCGCAAGATTTGACTGCCCCGCCGACGTTGTTGATGACGGCTGATACCCCTATGGAAGCCATCAACGAAGCCAACCGTTTTGCCAGTCAAGCAGGAGTGCCGCTGCCATTTACTTTTGCCATGGCGCAAAGTGACGATTTTGAAAAGCAGTTAGCCGCTGTCTATGCAGGTAACACAGGGGAATCTCAGCATATTGCCGCTGGGCTTGAAGACCATCCCGATTTGATGAGTCTGGCTGACAGTGTCCCTGAGACGGAAGACTTGATGGACCAAGAAGATGACGCACCGATTATTCGCCTAATCAATGCGCTACTGTCTGAAGCCATCCGCCTAAACGCCTCAGATATTCACATCGAAACCTTTGAAAAACGGCTATCGGTGCGTTTTCGGGTAGATGGGGTGCTTAAAGAAATCGTCAGTCCAAAACGGGAACTGTCACCACTACTGGTGTCGCGTATCAAGGTGATGGCAAAACTCGATATCGCTGAAAAACGGGTACCGCAGGATGGACGCATCTCATTACGTCTGGCTGGGCGAGAAGTGGATGTACGGGTATCGACCTTGCCATCAAATTTTGGTGAACGTGTGGTGATGCGGCTGTTGGATAAACAGGCGGGTCGGTTAAATATGACCTATTTGGGGTTGTCAGATAGTGATTATAGCGAGCTTAAACGCTTAATTCATCGACCGCATGGCATTATTCTTGTCACAGGTCCTACAGGTTCGGGCAAAACCACGACGCTGTACGCGGCTTTAACAGATTTGAACGATAACACCCGTAATATTTTGACCGCTGAAGACCCGATTGAGTTTCAGCTAGATGGTATTGGGCAAACCCAAGTCAATAATAAAGTAGATATGACCTTTGCCCGTAGCCTGCGAGCCATGCTACGCCAAGACCCTGATGTGGTGATGGTGGGGGAGATTCGCGATTTAGAAACCGCAGAAATTGCGGTGCAAGCGTCACTCACAGGTCACTTGGTACTCTCGACCCTGCATACCAACACCGCGATTGGTGCGGTGACGCGACTACAAGATATGGGGGTTGAGCCGTTTTTGCTGTCATCGAGCCTCATTGGCGTGGTGGCACAGCGACTAGTGCGTACCTTGTGTCCGCATTGTCATACATGGACAGCCGCCGATGAGTTTCAAAGTCAAATTTTTACTGAAATAGGCGAAGTCGGAGAGATTAAACTGCCAAAACCTGTGGGCTGCGAGAAGTGCAATCAATCAGGATTTCGGGGACGTACTGCGATTTATGAAGTGGTGCCTGTGGATGACAAACTGCGACAACTGATTCATAGCCAAACGGCAGAATTTGAGCTTGAAAGCTATGCCCGCAGTAAGACACCGTCAATTCGTGCCGATGGACTCAAAAAAGTATTGGCAGGGAAAACTACATTGGAAGAAGTATTACGTGTCACTAAAGAAAAAGAGATGTGATATATTTTTCTAGTGTTAATGAAAAAATGAATGTAGGTCGCTAAATTGATACAGATAACTTTTGACCAAAATAAAGCTGAGAGTAATAAAATTAAACATGGTGTAAATTTTGATGAAGCAAAAATTGCATTACTTGACCCGAATGCGCTAGTACGTGAAGATTTTGACCACGATGAACCAAGATTTGTATTATTAGGAATGGCAAATCGCTTATTAGTTGTTGTCTATTGTTATGTGGATAATGATGATATGATTCGGTTAATATCTGCACGAAAAGCAACCAAAAACGAGGAAAAACAATATGCAAACTGAATACGATTTCTCAAATGCTCAAAGAGCGACACAAATTTCCCATCTTAATCGGTTGCGGGAACAACAGCATTTGCTGGATAAAGATGTGAGTGATTGGCTTGTAACCCAAGATGATGATACTAAAAAACATATCAGTGAAATGATTCGCCAAGTAATGGCGATGAAAATGAATACCCAAGTAGTAGGCTAGTTTGAATTGTTACTAGTATCTATGCAGGACTCATGATAAAAGTGTCCAAAGAGAACATTATGCTTGAAGTGTTACGATTGACCAAACAAAATGACGTTAAAAATTAGACAAAATGTAGCGATTGTGATGATAAAACTATAATAGGCAAAAAATTATATTAAGGATAATGTGATGAATCATTACGTATACTGTATAAGTATTGGACTAGTTGCAATCGCTCTTACTGCCTGTAATCAGTCGCCAAATTCGACCGAAAGTAATGGTAGGATAACCTCAACACAGCCCAATAGTAGCCAATCTGTGTCATCCACAAATCCACTAAATAAAACAAACCCACTCAATAAAGATACCAATGTTGCGGTTTCACCAGTAAACACAGACAGCGCTACTGCTTCAAAAAATTTGCAAACATTGGGCAAACAAACTGTCCGAATCTTCTATGAAAATTGCGTGTTGACAGGCGCTAATAGCCAAAAAATTGCAGAACAATCCAAACAAAATCAACTATTTGAGTTATCCGACAAGCAAAAACAAGACTTTGACCTTTCAGCAGAGCATGTTTGGGGTGTTAATACAATTGAAGGAGGACAATATTTTGTTGAAACTGATAAAAACAGATGTTCAGTAAAAGCCCATTATGCGGATGAAATGACCGTAAGAGCAGAAGTCCAAAATATGGTAACCCAAACCGCCAAGCAATTGGGTCTTACCAGTCAGATTGTCAGCGATAGAGATAATGTTAACCAACTCCCTATCAAAGAACTTGTATATACGATGCAAAAAGCTGACGCCCCATCGCAATATGTGGTGACGGCTTATACTAGCATGAGTGATAAAACCCCTGTAAAAGCGACCTTAAATTTTCGGTTAATACCAGTTAAATAACAACGTGCATTTACCCCAAAATATCCACCAACTCACCTTCCACCAAATGCGGACTCATGGCACGCGTGACTTTCACCATCACCAGTTTACCAATCAACGCATCATCGCCTTTGAACAATACCGTTCGCGTATTATCCGCCGTTCCCATCAAAAATTCAGGATTGCGGTCGCCATGTTGCTCCACCAGCACACGCACGGTTTGACCCACCATGCCTTGGGTTTTTGCCCAAGTTGAATCGACAATCACCTTTTGAAACTCAGCCAAACGGGCTTTTTTGGTTGCTATATCGATATTGTCGGGCAAGTCTGACGCAGGTGTGCCTGGACGCTTTGAGTAAATAAAGCTATAAGAATGGTCAAAATCCAAATCTTTGGCAAGATTGAGCGTATCTTGGAAATCTTTGTCGGTTTCATTGGGAAAACCGATAATAAAATCGCTTGATAAATACATATCAGGGCGCACCGCGCGCAGTTTGCGGATTTGCTCAATATAAATATCAATGGTGTGGTTACGCTTCATGGCAGCTAGGATAGCGTTGGAGCCACTTTGCACGGGTAGGTGCAGGTGGGATACCAGTTTTGGTATTTTGGCATACGCTTCAATGATATCATCGCTAAATTCCAGTGGATGGCTGGTGGTATAGCGAATACGCTCAATGCCGTCAACGTGCGCCACATAATGCAATAACTCACTAAAACGGCAAATCGTGCCATCGTGTTTTTCACCGCGATAGCCATTGACGTTTTGCCCCAATAGTGTTACTTCACGTACCCCTTGGCTAGCAAGGCTGTCAATCTCAGCCAGTACGTCATCGAGTGGACGCGAGATTTCTTCCCCGCGGGTGTAAGGCACCACGCAAAATGAGCAGTATTTTGAGCAGCCTTCCATGATGGATACAAACGCCTTAAACCCTTCCACTTTGGGCTCGGGTAAAAAGTCAAATTTTTCAATGCTAGGGAAAGACACATCGACGACGCCGATACGGTTTTTGGGTTTGACATCCAGCTGTTTGGTAGATTGGTCATACAGTTCTGGCAGGCGATGCAGGGTTTGCGGTCCAAACACCATATCGACATGCGGGGCACGGCTTTGGATTTTATCGCCTTCTTGTGACGCCACGCAGCCACCCACACCGATGACCAAATTCGGGTTTTTCTCTTTAAGCTTTTTCCAGCGTCCGAGTTCAGAAAATACTTTTTCTTGCGCTTTTTCACGAATCGAACAGGTATTCATGAGCAGCACATCGGCTTCTTCAGGATTGTCCGTCAGCACCATGCCATGGGAGTCGCCTAGCACATCTGCCATTTTTTCAGAGTCATACACATTCATCTGACAGCCTTGGGTCTCGATAAACACGCGTTTGACACGAGTATCCACTGGTGGCATGTTGGGTTCAACACTCACCGCTAGCGTTGGCGTTACCAAATTTTGAGTTTTGGAAATCTGTGCTTTTGGGTCAAAAGTAGCAACTGTCATGACTACACCTAAATGTTTCGCCTAAAATAAACCCTTAATTATAACAGATTTTTTTGGCAAGATGCGGTAGTGATTATTTTGACAGCACTAAATAAATAACATCGGTGCTAAAATTGCCAGCCTCATCTATCTCAAAATATTGTCTAACGGGCGCGGCACAATTTTTTTGTAAGGCTCGAATCACTTGTATGCTGGTATCAGCTGTATGCATACGGGCGACCCAACTGTCAAAATTTAACGCCAGTTTTTGCATCTCGACAGTCGCCACGCTAAAACCGGTGATTTCTGCAAAATACAACCACTCGGCAAGACTATAATCTTTGACATGACTGGGATCGCGGATGGTTTCAATGGTCTGTAAAAAATTATTGAGCACGGGGTTGCTATTACCCAACACATCGACAATCACCACTTTGCCACCGTCAGCTAGGGCGCGATGCATTTCAAACAGCGCTTGTGGTACATTTTGCCAATGGTGCGCCGAATAGCGCGTGATAATGGCATCAAATTGCTGATTGGCAAAGGGTAATTTTTCTGCTTTACCGATTTGCGTGGTAATATTGGTTAGGCCGCGTGTTTTGGCTTGGCTGGCGACAACTTCGGTCATCGTAGGGGTAATGTCATAAGCAATGACTGACGTGGCAACAGGTGCCACCTGATAACTGACGTGCCCACCGCCACAGCCCAAATCTAATATATGCGCAAGCTTGTGAGCCTCAATCAACTGTTTTATTTTGTCGAACTCAGCGCCTTGCGCATGAATAGCGCTATTAAGGTAGTTGTGGGATTTGTCTTGGTATTGTTGAATATTTAGGGCGTGCTGGGTATGGGTCATGGCTTATCGCATTTAGTTAGCTAATAATAGTCTTATCATAATCCAAATAATTGATAATTTATAGTTAATTAAATTTAAAAATAAAAAACTATTCGTTATATAAAATAAGCTGCAACATTTTTATACAATTAGTTGAGATTTGAGTAAATTTTTTTTAGTCGACAATCGTTATAATCGCTTCAGCAAGGTTAACCATTTGTACATTACTTTTGTCATTTTTTACCTATTTATCCTATTTATTTATCCTAGTTAAAGGTCTTACCAATTATTATGAAAAATCTCAAGCTTTCGATGATTTCATGCGGTGTGATTGCTGTTTTTGCAGAATCTGCTTGTGCAAGTAGCTATTCTGTAGGGACGCCTAGCACCGCAGATAGTTATTTTAACCAAGCTGAACGTGAAGCTAGCCGTGGCAACTTATCGCAAATGGGCAACTATCAGCAAATGATGGCGGGTGGCAGTCTAGACATGTATCCAGAATATTGGCAGCTCAATAAAGACTTAGATACTCAGCCTGCATCAACGATTGTGAGTTTTGCTAACCGTTATCCACAAACTGCGATGGCAGAAAAATTGGCGGCGGATTATGCGGAAACCAAAGCGCGGATGGGTGATTATGATGCGGTTAGACAAGTGGCAAGCTACGTAACCAATCCTGATGCCAGTGAAGCTTGTGCCATTGCGTTAGGCTTCAATCACGGTGGCGATAGCATGCGTGCTTATACCGAAAAAGGTAATGTTTGGCTCAACACGGATAAAAAACTGCCACAACTTTGCCAACAGTTGGCGACAGAACTCAATGGCAATCGTATGGTTAGCAATGATGACCGTGAGCAGCGGCTGTACCGTATGCTACGCACGGGCAACAACGGTGACATCGTGCAACTTGCCAACCGATTGGGCGTGCAGATGAGCTACAATCAGCTCATGAGCGTCAGTAGCAGTCCCAATGCGTTTTTCTCACAACTCGGAAGTATGCCAGCGACTGCCAGCAATCGATATTTATATCTATACGGATTAGGGCAACTTGCCAAAAAATCTGTCAGTGAAGCGGCGATGCAGCTCAACTATGATTTGGGGAGAAATCCGCAGTTTTTTGATGCCAAAACCCGTCAATATGCCTACCGTACCTTGGGTGTGGCAAGGATGGGCGTCAATACCGATCAAGGGTTTAGTAGTGACGCGGTTGATTGGATGCAAAAAAGTCTGGGCGTACCATTTAACAATGAAGAAGCCGAAAACTATGCCCAAGCAGCGATACGCTATAGCCGATGGTCAGATTTGGCACAAGCCATTGGCGCAATGGACTATAAAAATCAGCAGCAACCGATATGGCAATATTGGCTTGCCAAAGCTTACAAATTGGGCGGCACTAACCAGCAGCGTCAACAAGCCAATCAGCTATTTAGTCAATTGGCGCAAACCAATGACTATTATGGACTGCTTGCCAAAGACCAACTGGGGCAGCGTTTTGACCGATTGCCGACCAATCCACCGGTGAGCAATAGTGATTACTCACGCCTCGCAAACGATAGTTTCTTTAATCGTGCATTTACCCTCTATAAACTTGCCGCCAATCCTTCCTATACCAACCGTGAATGGAACTGGGCGGTAAAAAAAGCACGAGACCGTGGTGATGAGACGATGATTTTGGCAGCGGCGCAAACCGCATCGGACATGGGATGGTACGACCGTGCTATCTATGCATTGGAGTCTACCAAAACGATTCCAAATTCGGCACTGGCATTCCCGATGCCCCATCAGTCTAGTGTCGTGCAATACAGCCGCCAAGCAGGAATCGATCCTGCGTGGGCGTATGGCATCATGCGTCAAGAAAGTCGTTTTAATATCGGCGCGCGTTCGGGTGTCGGGGCAGGGGGGTTGATGCAAATCATGCCAGACACCGCGCGCTATATCGCACGTAAATTGGGCGAACCGTATGAACCATCTCGCGTCGCAGGGGGCGATACCAATATCCGCTATGGTACGTATTATATGGGCGATATTTTAAATAAATTGGGTGGTCAACCTGTATTAGCCACCGCGGGCTACAATGCAGGACCAGGTAAGGCCAAAACTTGGCAACCTGAGAACGGTAGCCTAGCGGCCGATCAGTATGTTGAGACCATTCCTTATTCAGAAACACGCAATTATGTCAAAGCCGTGATGGAAAATGCCACCAATTATGATGTGCTCCTTGGCGGCAGTAACCAACCGATTACTCAGCGTATGGGTACCATTGCTGCTAAATATTAAATTAATTTGAATTAAATAAACCTGCTAAATCCGCTAAAAAACAACAGCTAATTGATTGATAATAGTCAATAAATTACTGTTGTTTTTTAGTATATACAGGGTTTACAAATTCTGACCTAATCAGTATGATTTCAAAAAATTGACATGACTCATTAAGGTTAGTTGCAATGGGAAAAAATTAAGTTTTTTCAAGCAAAAAATTGATAGGTCAACAACCCCTGCTGTCACTTCTATTTTAAAAGCTCACTGTAAATTTAAAAGCTCACTGTAAACGTTAAAACAACCTGCTTGTTTTTAATCACCAACTATTTGGTTTAATTGTTATGCTGTCATCTTGTCTAAAAACGTTACTCGATTTTACCAACTTGCACGCGGCATCACACGCCGTCAAATGGGCATCGTTACAGTTTCCATTACAGTTTAAAGATGATAAGGCGGCGGCAAATTTAGCTAGTTTAGTTATCAACTCAAGTCATCAAAAAAGGGCAAAGTTTAGCGGCTATTTGTCAGTTGGCTGCTTGTCACTCAGCTGCTTGGCGGTTATGGGTGCTTTAGTAACCCCAGCTGCCCATGCCGACAGTGTTTTAGGGGTAGAATTCTCCCCTGCTGTCTGCAAGCTCAACCCATACATGGGTAATCTTCGCCAATGTATCGAAGGCAACCCGATGACAGTGAATTTTTATCGGGTGGCGAACCAGTCTTGTAGTAATAGCCGCTATAGCATGTCGCCACTGCAAGAAAAGATCACCTCAAAAGTCATTCCAGATGGTAATATTCGCAAAAATATCTGGCAGCAGTATGGCCGCTGTAGTGGTCTAAGTACCCCTAATTATTTTCGTACCATTAACTCGCTTGCCAGTCAATTAAAACTCCCAAAAGAACTCAGTAGCGGTCGCAGTTATCGATTCGCGTCCAGTGGTTTTAGCCGCCAATTGTTATCTTTAAACCCCGGCATGAAGCCAAACTCGTTTAATTTTTTCTGTCAAAAAAATAGTGCAGGTCAATCTGTATTGACCTATATCAACGTGTGCTATGACAACAATGGACGTTTTGCCCAATGTGCCACCCGCTCTTATACCTGCCCCAATCAGTTTTTGATTGATGGTAATTATTGAGGGATGGCGGTATCAGTTTTTGCCTAGTTTTCAGTATTTTCTATCTTGGTGTTTGATGGTCTTGAACCCATAATTGTCAAGCTCACCCGACAATTGACTCCATAAATTTATGGTCTTTGATGGTGACAAGTGATAAACTAGGCAAGCTTTTTTAGACAACTTTTTCTGCTTTTTTCACTGCCTTGCTTTTGCAAAGGATCTTGTACTTATCATAATAGGAGCTTTCAATGAAACAGCCTGTTCGTGTTGCGGTGACTGGTGCTGCTGGTCAAATCAGTTATTCATTATTATTTCGTATCGCATCGGGTGATATGTTAGGTAAAGACCAACCTGTCATTTTACAATTATTAGAAATCACGCCAGCCTTAGAAGCTTTAAAAGGTGTGGTAATGGAACTTGAAGATTGTGCATTCCCATTGCTAGCGGGCGTCGTACAAACTGACGACGCTAATGTTGCGTTCAAAGATGCGGACTATGCACTACTGGTAGGTGCCCGTCCTCGTGGTCCTGGCATGGAGCGTAAAGATTTGCTAGAAGCCAACGCCGCCATCTTCTCTGCACAAGGTAAAGCGTTAAATGACAACGCTAGTCGTAATGTCAAAGTATTGGTTGTGGGTAACCCAGCTAACACCAATGCCTTAATCGCACAGCGCAATGCCCCAGACCTAGACCCACGTAACTTTACAGCGATGACACGTCTTGACCACAACCGTGGTATGGCGCAATTGGCTGAAGAAACTGAAACCACTGTGAATGACATCAAAAAAATGATCATTTGGGGTAACCATTCTTCAACCCAGTACCCAGATTTGACTTTCACTACGGTAAAAGGTCAACCTGCCCTAGAGCAAGTACAACGTGACTGGTACGAAGGTACTTATATCCCTAACGTACAACAACGTGGTGCTGCCATCATTAAAGCACGGGGTGCCTCATCAGCAGCGTCTGCTGCAAACGCTGCGATTGCGCACATTCGTTCATGGGCACTAGGCACTGACGAGAATGATTGGGTATCTATGGGTGTTTACTCAAACGGTGAATACGGTATCCAAAAAGGTCTTATCTACTCATTCCCATGTACTTGTCAAAATGGCGATTGGAAAATTGTTGAAGGGCTAGACGTTTCATCGGCTTTCTCACAAGAAAAAATGAAAGCCACTGAAACTGAATTGGCTGAAGAGCGTGATGCAGTAAGCCACTTATTACCCAACTAATTAGGTTACAATCTTTTAACTTGATAAAAAAACCAGTCTCATTAGGCTGGTTTTTTTACATGAAATAACCACACTATACAATCAAATCACATTTTTTTTACCCAATTTTGGCTACACTGAAGTGACTATTTAGATAGTATTAGACTAAATATTATTAGAATGGTCTGACGATATAAACAACCTGTGGCACTTTTTGATAATTTTTGAATAAAATAAGTGCTAAAAAATAATGACATTAAAATAAATATTGATACTTTTAAACGTTGATACTAAACGTTGATACTTTTAACAGTACTAGGAGAACCACAATGATGACAGATGGCGAAAGAAACATTAATATGTTGTTTGAACAAATGGGTATGGATGGCGATGATGCTGCGGTTGAACAATTTATTCAAGAAAATCAACTGGCGCAATCAGTCCAGCTGAGCGATGCACCTTTTTGGAGCGACAACCAACGTAAATTTTTAAAAGACGAATACCGTGCAGATGCAGGTTGGATTGAAATCATCGATGAGCTCAATACCCGTCTACACAAAGATGCCATGGATGCACAAAAACTGGCTAAATAAGTCATTTTAATACTGTTGAAGGTATTTTCTAAGTGTATTTAAAGCTAATTAAAAACCCAATCACTGATTGGGTTTTTTACATTGTTAAAACAAGTGGTCAAAATAATTACGAAGCCAATTTTTGTAAATGGGCAATACGGTCATCAAGGGAGGGGTGGCTAGCAAATAACTGGGCAAAACTAAAGCCCCCTTTACCTTCATTAATCGCAAAGGCTTTCATGCCTTGTGGCATATAGTCAGGATGCTGGCTGGCAGGTTTTAATGCTTCAAGCGCAGCAATCATATTGTATTTACCCGCCAAACGCGCGCCTGCTTCATCAGCACGGTATTCACGGTAACGAGAGAACCACATGACCACTGCTTGTGCGGCAATACCAAAAACAATATCTAACACCATACTGGTAATGTAATAGCCCATGCCAGGTGAGTTGCTGTCATTTTTAAATACCGCCTGATCTACAAATAAACCCACAATGCGCGCAAAGAACATTACAAAGCTGTTAACCACCCCTTGAACAAGCGCTAAGGTTACCATATCACCATTGGCAACGTGACCAATCTCATGAGCAAGTACCGCTTCGACTTCTTCTTGGTTCATCGATTGTAGTAGCCCGGTCGATACAGCAACCAAAGCTTTGTTTTTATTCCAACCTGTCGCAAAGGCATTGGGCGATGGATTATCAAAGATACCCACTTCTGGCATATCAATATTGACGTTTTGCGCTAAACGGCGAACCGTTTCGACCAGCCAAACTTCCAACTGGGTAGAAGGCTGTTCAATAACTTGCGTACCTGTAGAGCGCTTTGCCAACCATTTTGACATCAACAGCGATACAAAAGACCCTATCATACCGTAGATGAAACACATCACCAGCAGGCTAGTCGTGCCTGTGCCGCCCAAATTGAACCCTAGCATTGGCGCAATGATGTTCATGACGATACCAAACACTACCATTACCGCTAGGTTAGTTAAAAGAAATAAGCCAATTCGTAACATGACGGTTTCCTAAAGACAATCAAACGATAAAATATACTTATCAACAATAAGTTGACGATGATGATTAGTATAATAGCGTTTAATGCAACAAATTAAAGGGAAAAGTGGCATAAATTTGTAACATAAAAAAAGCCAGTATTAAACTGGCTTTAGGCTTCTGGCTTTGCGGTGATAGACACGCTTGCTAGCGGACGATAGTATAAGATTTAGCGGAATTGTAGCTAACATTTTGCAAACCATTGCTGCTAGTGCTAGAGCGAAGATTGGGGTCATTACGATATAGATTGTTGTAACGGCTTAACACACGTTGTACATAGTCACGAGTTTCACGAAAGGGGGGAATACCGCCATACTTTATGACGTTGCCTTCACCCGCATTGTAGCTCGCTATCACATGCTGGATATTACCAAAACGGCTTTGTAAGAATTTTAAATATTTGGCTGCGCCCTCGATGTTCTCCGCAGGGTTCCAAGCATTATACACACCAAACCGTCTAGCTGTCGCGGGCATTAATTGCATTAACCCTTGAGCCCCAACAGGTGAGCGCGCATTGGGATTAAAACCTGATTCAGTATGCATCATGGCTTTCATCAATGCAGGATCGACCCCATGACGCAGCGCCGAAGCCAAAATCATGCTATCGTAGCTATTTTTGTTGCCACGCGCACTGGCAGGTACGGCAGCTTCATTGGCGCCCCAATTGCTATAACTATGCACATTGGTATCCGCATAATAAGTCACTTTGACTTTTTTGGTAAAATTTTGGAAATTATTTCCTGCAGGGCGATTGTTGCTGACTACATTGGTCAACAGTACCTGACCGTTGCTATCTTTAAACACATACATATTGCCAGCGTTCGCTGCATCCATACTTGCCAAACCACCCAATGACAATAGGGAAGCCGATAGCAAATAGGCTAGGCGAGGTTTCTTTGCAAACAATACCATAAATATACCTATGTAAAATTTTCGACAATACGTCACGGTAAAGCACATGACTATAAAATTTGAAGTTAGCGTAATTCTTTAAACTGACATAAAAAGATAAAATTCGTTATGTTTCAATGACATTTGATAACAATATTATAAAAGAATTGGCATGAAATATACCATAAATCTGTCAAAAACTGGTTAAAGTTTACAAAAAATCAGATAAGGGGAAAAAAGGGGATAAATTGCCAAAAAACTTGTAGAACTTTTGGGTAGGATGATACGGATTAGAAAAAAAAGGGTTCAAAATTTTTAGCCATAAAAACTATCAGATTTTCAAGCCTTAAAACTTAAAAAAAAAGTAAAATTTTTTGCTTGCACTTTGCAAAAAACTATAACTCTATGATTTATATAACTAAAATAATTGGTTAAAAAATAACCAATTTAGAGATAACCTATAGCAATATGCGGTTTATTGTTGTCAAGTCAGAAGTTATCCACATGGTTATCCACATAAATTGGGGAAAATGACCTAAATAATTGATATTTATAACAAATAAAACAAAATAAACACCAATAAAACCGAAAAAAATCTCACCGCCCATTTGCTACATGACAAAAAAATGACAAAGTGTTGAATATATTTTTAAGATTTAATTAACGCATAGCCCATCAGCTTATTTTATCGAGTCGTAAGGTCGTTTATTAAACCAAAAAAACCTGCACCGACTTAAGATTGATGCAGGTCTGATGGTGTCAATGGCTACAAAATTATGTCTCGTCGGCAGTATCCAATGGCTGCTGCTGTAGTAATTGTTCAAATGGCTCAAGCACTGGCGCAAGCAGTTTGGCTTGCGCTTGCGACAACACTTCTTCAGGTGCGATACCAAATTCACCCAACAACTGCTTAAGCTTGTCCACCGACATCATGGCAGTCAGTTTGGTTTGACCCGTTTCATCGTAGCTGAGCTCTTCAATCACTTCTAACTTATGCAGTTCGTGTTGCAATTGTCCAAAATTGGCCGGTAAGGTTAATTCAAACCGCTGTAATTGACCTACCAATAACTGCTGCACGGCAAGGGTGAGTTGCTCGATACCTAACCCCTTATGGGCAGAGACATACACCCGATTGGGCTTGGCTTTATCACTATAACCGATGTGCGGCGGCTCACCTGTGAGGTCAATTTTATTAAACACATTTAGCACAGGCACTTGATTATCAATTTCCGCTAACACAGATTGTACCGCGGCGATTTGCTCATGCATGTCTTCACGATGACTATCAATGACATGCAGCAACAAATCTGCCTCTAAGGTTTCTTCTAGCGTGGCATGGAAGGCTTCCACTAGCTCATGCGGCAAATGGCGGACAAAACCGACCGTGTCGACAAGTACCACCTTACCCACGCCCGACCATGACACACTCCGTAGCGTCGGGTCAAGCGTCGCAAATAGCTGATTGGCGGCATAGATATTTTCATTAGTGAGGGTGTTAAATAAGGTGGATTTACCGGCATTGGTATAACCGACCAGTGAAATTGTCGGTACCGAGGATTTTTGGCGTTTGGCACGACCCTGTGCGCGGGTTTGTTTGACCTTATCAAGCTTGGCTTTGAGCTGCCCGACACGCACTTGTAACAAGCGTCTATCGGTTTCAAGCTGGGTTTCGCCTGGACCACGTAGACCAATACCACCTTTTTGGCGCTCCAAGTGCGTCCAGCCGCGTACCAAGCGAGTCGCTAAGTGATTAAGCTGGGCAAGCTCAACTTGCAGTTTACCTTCGTAGGTTCGCGCACGCTGTGCAAAAATATCCAAGATAAGCCCCGTTCTATCAAGCACACGGCACTGCACCAAGCGCTCAATATTACGTTCCTGCGATGGGGTCAAACTATGGTTAAAAATGACAATATCTGCCTCGTATTGTTTGACAAGTTCCCCGATTTCTTCAGCTTTACCTGTACCCACAAAGTATTTGGCATCAGGCTTAGACCGCGTACCCGTGACCAAGGCTTGTTTTTGCGCCCCTGCCGAATCCACCAGCAATTCAAATTCTTCCAAATCGTCTGGGTCATTGAGATGGGTAATATTTAAATGGACTAAGATGGCTTTTTCACCACCTTCATAACGCTCAAAATACTCCAATGATTTATCCTTTCGTTGTGAGTGTAAAAATGTGTCTATTTATAAGTGTACTATTTAAGTCTATTAAGTTAATCATTCGCTTAAATAATCGACAGCCGCGTTAGAAAAGCGCTAGACACGATAGATGGATTATGTATATCAATATAAGGTTTTTTTGCAGAACTTTTAGTCAAATTTACAATTAGTAACTTAAAACGGGGGTAAAGGCGTAGGTTTGGTCATGGTTTTGCCATGAAAACGTCATTGAAACGACACTGGTGTCACGCATACTGAATTCATCCAGACTGACTAACCATCCAATTAGATGATGGGGGCTTTGTAGCTTTGACAATGAGTCAATGACAAGCAAAGGCATTTTTCGCTCAGCAGCTGGCTAATGCCATAGCAAAAACCACCATAGGTAACAGTAAGATGACTGATTTTGTAGAACAAACTAATTTTGTAGAACAAAATAACGGCGCCAAATTATACGAAGATATCGCCACTTATCCTGTTGATAGTCTTTTTAATACCCAGTTTGTTGCGCAGTTGCTGGAACATAATTTTGCTGATATGGCTGTGGTAGAGACCCTAGCGCCGCTGGTGAAGCCAACGATTAGCCGCCCAAGTACCCGCCAACGCCCGTTATTTAAGTCAGTGATTATTAACGTGAGTGAGGATAAGTTTTCGCTACAAACCGAGCAGCATTTACTCAATGCCCAGCGCCTACGCACTTTGACCTTTACCCAAGCGTTTTCTGTAAGTTTTGGGGGGTTTCATCCAAGCTCGGAGCAGCCGCTAGATCGGGATGATTTTGATAATTATTGCACCCATGTGGTGGTGTATGACGAAACCAAACAAGATAGTTTTGGGCAACCACTCGCGGTGGCAACCACCCGATTATTGGATAAAAACGGCGCGATAAAAGCTGGGCAGTTCTATAGCGAGCATGAGTTTAAACTGGGTCGCTTGCTCGATGATTACCCGTATAATGTGCTAGAAATCGGTCGCACCTGTGTGCACCCAGATTACCGAGGTATTACCACGATTAATCATTTGTGGGAATCCATCGCGGCAGTCGCCAAAGCTTACAATGTCAATGCGTTTATGGGCTGTGCCTCAGTTCCGATGGAAGAGGGCAATGTGCAAAACTGGTTAGATTATCAGCTTGATAGCACCAAGCTAGATGTCAAAGTGACCCGTAAATTGCCAGAAGACAAATTATCCGCTATCGACTTGGCGCAAGTGGCTGATGTGGATTTGGCGAATCCGCAAAATTTTGCCTTGCCAGCGCTGTTAAAAATGTATGTCAAAATGGGCTGTAGTCTTGGCGCAGCGGCTTGTTATGATCCTGAGTTTGATTGTGCCGATGTGTTTGTTTGGTTGCCGTTTGAACAGGTCAAACCGCGCTATCAGCACTATTTGCACTAACTTGTTTATTGATAAAGGCAAAGGTGATAATATTAACCAAGATAAATCCTGTTTGCTGATCTTTAAAAGTCAAGCAGACCTAATAAGCCGTGTGCTCGATAATTTGCTATACTACATTCACAATTTTTCACTCACATATTTACCTTATGCAAAAATCTGACTCTAACATCACCCCATCTGTGCTGACGATTAACAACCTACTAAGCGAAACGGCAAAACAACTGCGACAACCTGCTACCTACAGTAAAAAGAATTTGGCGACCCAGTGGCAACGCAGCAAGCGCGTTATGAGCTTAATGGCTGCGATTCAAACAGGGGTTGGCTATGCTTGGCAAATTAGCCGCACACCAAATCCCGATAATCAGCAAATCATCCAATTGATTCAAAAATTCTGTAAAAAATCGCTCAAATCGTTAGGCATTGAGGTGACTGCACTTGAGCCAATACCGACACATCACGCGCTATGGGCAAGCAACCATATCTCTTGGCTCGATATCCCTGTGGTGGGTAGTATTGTACCCACTTTCTTTTTGTCCAAAGCCGAAATCGCGCATTGGCCGGTGATTGGATGGATGGCGTCCACCGCCAATACCTTATTTATCAAGCGCGGTTCGGGCGATACCAGTAAAATCAGTGAGCAAATGAGTGAGTTTTTATCGCAAGGCTCACCCGTGGTTTTCTTCCCAGAAGCGACGACCACAGACGGCACAGCGATTAAACGTATATATGGTAACTTATTGCAGTCTGCGATGGACAGCCAAGTGCTCATTCAACCGATTGTGATTTGCTATGTCAACCAAGATGGCGAGCTTGACCAAAACATTCCGTATTATGGCGATATTGGCTTGATAGATAGCGTCAAACGTGTGCTCGATAATCGTCCTACTAAAGCGTATGTGTTGCCGCTACAAGCCATTGACCCTGCGGGTAAAACCCGAAATGAAATTACCGCTATCTTGCAGCAGCGCATGGTGGATGGATTGGCGCGTTTGCACCAACAAGTGCTTCACGCTAAACAGCCTTAATAGTTACGGTTTTCTTATAGTTAATTATTAAAAGCCAAGCGGTTATTGTCTTGGCTTTTTTTATCCTATGAATATCACAGACGCTCACTAAAATTTTTCAGTCTCGTTGTATTGTAATAAAATGTAAAAATTTTATTAAATTATGTTATCATACTACCCAGCAAAACGTTATTTGATACTCAGTTGCGATTATAGATTGGATACAGGGGTTGAACCGTTAACCTCCATAAACCACCGATGAGCGCCGCTTAATCAGCCCCTCACTTAATAACATTTCCCATCTATTTTTGCCCTATTATTTTTGCACCATGCCAGCCATAATTAAGAATGATTTTAATACGGATCGCATGGGTGCAAGTTTATTTTTATTTTGCCCACTAAATTTGCCCACTAACCCCTAATTTTGTTTACTAAAAAGGTTCTTGATATGCGTACCGATATGTTCCAACAAATCTTAAACGACCTAAACAGCTCTTCAGCTGACGTGGAAGCCTCGGCGTTAATTTCGACCGATGGTTTGATGATTGCGTCAGCATTGCCAGCGGGCATTGATGAAGACCGTGTCGGTGCGATGTCAGCGGCGCTACTATCACTCGGTGACCGTGCAGGTCGAGAACTCGCGCGTGGTAGTATCGAGCGCGTCATGGTACAAGGCGAAAAAGGCTATGTGATTATGTCGGCATCGGGTACAGAAGCGGTATTGACCATTTTGACCAAACCAAATGCAAAATTGGGTCTAGTGTTCTTGGATATGAAGCGTGCGGCTGAAGCCCTATTAAAACTTATCTAATATTTATAAACATTAAAAAGTTTCTCCTTTTCAGCCTATCACTAATATTAGCAACCGTGACTCAATCAAAAATTTATAAGGAGAGGTAATGAAATCTGTACAATTACCCGATATGGACAAACCTGCTGGCGATGCTACAGCGCATCGTCTGACTTACTCAGATGGCTCAAGTCGTATCGTTTATACCACCGAAAACGAGCTGCCTTATCCCGATGGCAAACTTATCGTTTCACGCGTGGATTTAGATGGCATTATCACCCACGCCAATGACGCCTTTGTGGATATCAGTGGCTATAGCCGTGATGAATTAATTGGCGCGCCGCATCATATTTTGCGACATCCACAAATGCCAAAAGCCGCCTTTAAAGACTTGTGGCAAACAGTCGAAGCGGGCAAAAAATGGCATGGCTATGTCAAAAACTTGTGCAAAGATGGTAGCTACTACTGGGTGTATGCAACGGCTGTACCCAATATCCGCCATGGCGAAACGGTTGGCTATACCTCGGTACGACGCAAACCATCACGCAGCAAAATCGCGCAAGCTGAAGCACTGTATCGCAAAATGCTAGAGGAGCAAGCCTAATGACAATTAATTTACTCATTGCGCCTGACTTCGCGCCTGAGCGTTTTGCAGGGTGGCATATGCTAAATACACTGCTACAAAAAAAATCCGGTATTCATATTCACTTACTGACACCCGCGTCTGCGCATGAACAAAACGACTTAATCCAAGCGCAAAACGTGGATATTATCTATGCCAATCCCTTTGACGCAGCGGCAATGATTCGGGAGCAGGGTTATCGCGCCGTGGCGCGTCCACTGGGCAAATCTGATGAAATGGTGATTGCTGCAAAAGCCGATAGTGGCATTGCAGCACTTGATGATTTAAAAGCAGGCTGCACCATTGTCATGGCAGACAACCGTGATGTCAAATTGATTGGGCTTCGTCTGCTAGAAGCCGTGGATTTGTTAGAAACGGACATTACTTGGAAAGTTACCGAGACTTACCAAGCCGCTGCGCGTAATTTGATTAAAGGCGAAGCTGATGCGGCATTCTTTTTATCTGAAGTTTATGATAGTTTGTCACGCTTGACTTTATCGCAGATGCAGGTATTGATTGAAAGTGATTTGAGCGATATCAGCCATGTGTTGCTGATTAAAGAGAGTTTTGCCGACAGTGAGCCATTTATCGAGGCCTTATTAAGCTTAAAAGACACAGCCGAAGGCAAACAAGTATTACAAGAACTGGGGATGAGCGACGGTTTTGAGCCGATGACCCAAGAAGACGGCGAGTTTATGATTGATTTAATGGATACCTTATTGGATTAATCGGTCAAGCTTGTCATCTTGCCCAATAGCGCAATTCATGTTTAGATGAAGTTGCGCTTTTTTTATGCTGAAGCGTTTTGATTGCAATCGGGTTTAATAGTATAGTAGGGGATAAATGCGTGGATTTTTCACAGCGTCAGTCACTAATACCTCACCCTTGTCACATAACTTTTTATATAATTAGGCTAATTTTTTGAGGAATCAGCATGTATTCATTGTCGAATCGTAATCGTAGAAAATTTCAAAAACATTGGCTTAATTTTCGTCTCTATAGTCGACAAGTGATTGACCAACCGATGAACATGGATATCCATACCAGCCGCATCATGGCAGCGATGGAACTTGATGAAAAAGAGCCCTTACAAGGTGCGTTAGCCGATATGTTTTATGGTTGTTGGTTTGACGTGCCCTATTTTGGTGACCGTATGCTCAACCAAGTCAGAGAAAAACTAACGCCAACACTGCTACAAGGGTTTGACCAATGCATCAATCATGGTGAGTATGTGTTTAAAGTAAGCCATCTTGCCACGCGTTGGAGCGTATTGGTATCGCCTTCAATGAACACTTATCAACACCAACTACGTGTGTCCACTGATGACTCAAAAGTAGTGGCACAAATGACGATTGCTTCGCTATTAGATATCATGGAAGAAGAAGACGATCCAGAAGACCAAGCCGAGCAAATTGCCGAAATCGAGGAAGAGTTCTTTAACCATTGTGTTGTTTGTCATGACCGATTGGCATTTAGTATGGTTTGGTGGGAAATGTCAAAAAACAAATGGGATTTTAATGACAAATGGCTTGAAACCAAAGAATATTTTGCCAAGCAAGCCGCTTAATTATAGCCGAATCGATAACTTAGCAACCCAACCGATAAATTAGTAACCCAATTGATGAATGAGCTTTTGCATTCACCAACGCTATCATACAACATTACCTTTGCCGTCTATAAAATTTAAGGAAAACACCATGCCAGAACAAAACGACACCTATGTAATTTTAACGCCTGCCGGGGTATTGCATGGTTTTTCAAGTGCCAATCCCTCAGAGCAGCAACTAGCCTTACAAGCGGTGCTCGCCCCTGAACAAAGTATGACGGCGCGGGAATGGGGTGAGCGTTATAGTGACACTTGGCTAGATATGTTTATCGAAGAAGGTTGGATTGAGACCCTTGAAAAGCGGGTGGTCGCTCCGCACGTGCAGCTGGATAATTTCTTAAAATATGTAGCAGCGAGCCTATCGGGTAGTCGCCGTGTCGTAATTGCATCAGATGAAGGCTTTTGTCTAGCAAAAATGGGCTTTACTCAGCAAGAAGCAGATACGCTGTCGGTAGCCGCCGCCGATTTTTATGGCTTTTTAGAACGCCAACAGCAGCGCGGTTGGGCGGTACATGGCTATGGGGTGTCATTTTTTACCAGTATTGATATGTTGATGCCCAATACCAGTATTGTGTTTTTATGGATCAACAAAACGGGCTATTTCTTGATTATCGAAGATGAGCCGCTCATCAATAACCGCGCTTTTGTGGAATTGGTGTGGGGTATTAAAGCGACGGGCGAACGTTTTGAGCAGCGTGCAACACTGGCAGAACAATCAGACGCTAAACAAGGTGATGCGGCAGACGATGATACCCAAACGGTTAATTGATAGACAATAAAAACCGCTGAGAGTTAATCAGCGGTTTTTTTATTGTCAGGGTTTTTTATTGAAAACTTCCATTCAGCTGAATGCCATATGAATGTCAGCTTAGTGTGATACCTTTACTGTCTTTTGGTGTCACTCTAAAAATCTGCACTTTAAACAGTATATTTTGACCTGCCAATGGATGGTTAAAATCCACTTTGATGGCATCTTCAGTGACGTCACTGACCACACCCACGAGCGTGGTTTTGCCTTTGTCTTCAAATTCCATCATGGTACCGACTTCAGGCAGATTGCCAGTCACGGCAAACTGCGCATGACTAAAAGTCTGTACGTTGTCAGGGTTCCATTCACCAAATGCTTCCTCAGGCGACAGCGATGCGGTGCGCGTGTCACCGGCTGTCAAGTTGATAAGTACCTTCTCAAACCCTTCAAGCAGGCTACCATCACCCACTACCAAGCGAACAGGTTCGCCACGCTCAAAGGTTGAGTCGATGACGGTGCCATTTTCTAAGCTGACCTCAAAATGCAAATCAACAGTTGAGTCTTGAGTGATGCGGGTTTGTTCGTTTGGCGTAATAATGTCATGATTCATGCGGTTGTTTATCCATCTAAAAATTAAAGGGTGTTACGTTTGGATTCTAATAAAAACGCATCGATTAAAATCAACACAACGCCAATATTAATCGCCACATCAGCTATATTAAAAATCGGGAAATGCCACGCATTGCCATAGTGCACATGCAAGAAGTCAATCACATAGCCCAAACGTACCCGATCAATCAAATTGCCCAAAGCGCCCGCCATCACCAATGACAAGCCCAAAGCCAATAATTTGGCTTGTTGGGGTATTTTGCGTAGATACGCCATGATACCAAAGGAAACAGCCAGTGCCAGTCCGCTAAACAGCCATTTTTGCCAGCCGCCTTTATCTGCCAAAAAACTAAACGCCGCGCCATAGTTGTGGGCAAGGGTAAAGTTAAAAATCGGCTCAATAATCGCCGTAGTTTGGTACAGCTGGTAGTTGTGCTCAAAGTACAACTTGGTAAGTTGGTCAATAATCATTGCCAAAACCGCAATACCATACCACACCATAGCTTTATTGCCGTTGATGGGTAGGGTAGTGGATGAATGAGTGGCAGCAGTCGTTGCCTGTGTATTAGGCATAATGACGCACCTCGCCTTGACCTTCGACATTCTCGACGCAGCGACCACAGATTTCTGGATGGGCAGGATTGATGCCGATATCCTCGCGAATGTGCCAACAGCGAATACATTTTTCACCCGTGGCAGGCTTGACCACTACCGCAACTTGGCTGTCTTCGTCGGTATAGGTCACATCGCTTGGTTGGTTGGTTAATGCCGCCACATTGGCTTGGCTTGAAATCAACACAAATTTTAGTTCATCGCCTAATCGATTGAGTGACGCCATGGCAGCATCTGGTGCATACACGGTGACATTAGCCGATAAATTGGCGTTAATCACTTTATCGGTGCGCGCAATTTCATAAGCTTTGTTGACGGTTTCTTTGACATTCAAAATCGCTTGCCAATCCGATTCGCTCACGTCATCCAATACCACTGGCGGGAATTCATACCATTCTTCGGTAAAGATGTAGCCATTGCCATGGCTTGTATGCGGACCTTTTAAGATTTCCCAAGCTTCTTGTGCGGTAAATGACAAAATCGGTGCAATCCAGCGCAGTAACGCATGGGCAATATGATAAATTGCAGTTTGTGCTGAGCGGCGCGCTTCACCATTGGCTTTGGTGGTGTATTGACGGTCTTTGATGATGTCTAAATAAAAACCGCCCAAATCTTGTGAACAAAAACCCACCACCGCTTGACACACTTGGTGAAAATCCATGTTGGTATAAGATTGACGAATGTCAGCTTGTACCGCCTCAGCGCGTTTTAAAATGTACTTGTCAAGGCTGACCATATTGATAGCATCCACCATGTCGGTGGCTGGGTCAAAGTCGTCTGTATTCGCCAGTAAAAAACGAATGGTGTTACGAATACGGCGATACATATCGGTAGTGCGCGCAAAGCCTTCAGTCGATACCGCCATCTCGTAACGGTAGTCACTTGAACCGACCCACAGACGCACGATATCAATACCATATTTATTGGCAAGTTCTTGCGGCTCAAAGCCTTTGGTATTGCCTTTGGATTTTGATAATTTATAGCCTTTGGCATCTACAGTAAACCCGTGCGTCAACACTTGCTTGTACGGTGGACGACCATAAATCGCTTCACTCACCAAAAGCGACGACTGAAACCAACCACGATGTTGGTCAGAGCCTTCAAGATATAAATCCGCAGGATTGGCTAAGTCAGGACGATTGGCAAGCACGGCAAAATTGGTTGACCCTGAGTCAAACCACACGTCTAGCGTATCAGTCGATTTTTGATATTCTTTAGCATCATCTCCAATAAAGTCTTCAGCCGCGGCATCAAACCACGCTTCCACACCACCTTGTTCAATCACTTGCGCGACTTTTTCCATCAGCTCAGCCGTATTTGGGTGCAAATTGCCCGTGTCTTTATGAATGAAAAAGGCAATCGGCACGCCCCAAGTACGTTGGCGGCTGATACACCAATCTGGGCGACCATGCATCATTGATTCGATGCGATTTTGTCCCCAACTGGGTGTCCATACCACTTTTGGAATATCGGTCAACGCTTGCTCACGCAGACCTTGGCTTTCCATGTTGATAAACCATTGTGGCGTTGAACGGAAAATAATCGGCGTTTTGTGTCGCCAGCAATGCGGATAGCTGTGAGTAATCACGTCATGCTTGAGCAAATGGCCACTGGCTTTGAGCGTTTCGATAATTTTTGGTTGCGCTTTATAAATATGATCGCCGACAAAAACTTTGGCTTCAGGCAAATACACGCCGTTACCTGCCACTGGGTTTTCGGTGGGCAAGTGAAATTTTTGCCCGACCATATAGTCATCGACACCGTGCGCGGGCGCAGTGTGTACCAAACCCGTACCGCTATCTGCCGTCACGTGGTCACCTGTGATAATCGGCACTTGACGCTCGGCAATCAGTGGATGCTGGGCTTTAAGTACAGTTAATGCATCGCCTTTCACGGTCGCAACAACGCTGTATTCTTTGGCGTTAAAGACACTCATTAAATGCGGAACTAAATTGTAAGCGACAATTAAATGGCTGATTTTCGTCTGTGGTTTATCGCCTGCCATTTGATAAAACAAGCGCTCGCCTAAACCGTTGTCAGCGGTTTTTTGATAAGTTGCGCCAATTTTTTCTAACGCTTTGGCCGAACGCTGATTATCGGGGGCAACATGAAACCAAATCGTTTCTCGTTGGGGTTGGGCATGACTTAGCATAGCCGATTTAATTTCAGCATTGGCCCCTGATCCCCAATACTCACGGGTCAAAAAGGTATAGCCAATCGCAATCGAACTTTCTTCAACATTATCATCATAAAAACGGGTTGTGCCAATAATGTTATTGGTTTTTTTATCGACAATCACAAAGGCTTTTTGCTCAAGGGCTTTTTTGAAATACGGCTCAAATACGGCAGGTTCGTGGCGTTTTTCCGGCAACATTTCCCAAATCAAGGGGTCAGATGCACTTGCCTGTAAAGCGGTTTTATCGTCTTTGGTTAAACGGCGAAGTAAATAATTGGGCGTATCAAGGGTAGTAGGAATAGCAAAGGCTTGTTTATTAAACGTGACTTTTACCACGGAGTACTCTAGCTCAGCGCTTGCGGTAATCGCCTGATTGGCAGGCAACGTCCAAGGCGTGGTGGTCCAAATCACCGCCTGCAAAGCGCCATCAATCGCTTTAGTCGCCGCTAATGCTTCACGGTTGACGACATCAAAACCGACATAAATCGCATCGGATTTTTTATCTTCATATTCCACTTCCGCTTCCGCGAGCGCCGAACCACAATCCAAACACCAATTCACCGGCTTCATACCGCGAGTGATATGCCCGTTTTTGTAGATTTCTGCCAATGCACGGACAGTATCAGCTTCTTGCTTGAAGTTCATGGTCAGATAAGGATTTTCCCAGTCACCCAGTACGCCCAAGCGTTTAAAGTCAACCATTTGCAGGTCAATTTGGCTTTTGGCATAGTCACGGCAAGCGCCGCGAAACTCGGTTGACGTCACGATGGCACCGTTTTTGCTTTTGTCTTTATGGGGTTGACCCACTTTACCGATAATGCCTTCTACTTTTTGCTCAATCGGCAATCCATGACAATCCCAACCCGGTACATACGGCGCGTCATAACCGTCAAGCGTCTTGTATTTGACAATCATGTCTTTAAGCACTTTATTCACCACATGACCTAAGTGAATCTGACCGTTGGCATAGGGAGGGCCATCATGCAATACATACTTTTCACGACCTTGACGAGCGCTACGAATTTGGGCATACACATCGTCGGCAAACCATTGTTCTAGCCATTTAGGTTCGCGCTTGGCAAGGTCGCCACGCATGGGAAATACGGTATCGGCAAGGTTTAGGGTGTCTTTATAGTCGATTGACTGATTGTCAGTATTGTCGGTCATGTAACTCTCGGTATTCTATAAAAAGTGCAAAAGGTAAAAAATTGATAACAGGGTATTATATGTTAAAATTGGCAGATTGACAAAGCGTGGTTTGGCTTATCTCATGCTTGATTTTGGTAAGTTTGTCACAAAAAAATTTCACTCACCAAAATAGCTATAAACGCTAAAAATAGTTGAAAATGCTAGAAATAGTTGAGGAAGGATACAATTTTCCACCAGCGTACAAAGATTAAAGCATTTACAGTCAATGCCAAATGGCAACGCAGGGTATGGGAAGTATAGGCAGGGTATTTTTGCCCCTGCCGACTCAGAAAATTGGGCTAGCTTGGGTAAGCCTAGTATGTTGCTTAGGAGTAGCAGGGTGGAGGCTGACATGCCAAAGTCATTAAGGGATTGATTTTGCAAAGGCTTGCTGCTCGCGCCAGTCAAGTAAATCCACCACGTCTTGGGCAATGCCTTGTTTTAATGCGTCAAGCCCAGCATAATTTTTTTCCCCATGTAAAAAATGCAAAAATGTCACCGTCAGTTCTCTGCCGTACAAGTCGCCTTCAAACTTTGGAAAATTGACTTCCAGTCGCCATTCTACCCCATACTTATTTTTTAGCGCAGGGCGAGTACCCACATTGCAAGCGCCAAACAAACTGCCTTTGGTGAGTCCTTGCACGCCAGTTTGACTATTTTTTCCCAGTGTTGATAAATCCGTGCCATCGGTAGCGGTAACCGATACCGCAAAAATCCCATGCAGGGCAGGCTTGATACGGTTTAGCGCAATATTGGCGGTGGGAAAATCAAGTGTGCGACCGATTTTATCGCCATGTTCCACCATGCCAGTAATCGCATAATCTCGCCCTAGCAGATGCTTTGCGGTTGCCAAGTCCCCTTGTTGCAAACAGTCTCGAATGCGGGTTGAGCTGACACGCTCATCTTGATGCGCATGGTCGGTCACAGTATGCAAAATTTGCACAGGCAAGCCAAACGCACGCAAAAACTCACTATCGCCAGTACGGTCATGCCCAAAGCGAAAATCATCCCCCAATACCAGATGCTTTACGTTTAATTTGACTAACATTTTGGCAAAATCGTGTGCCGATAAATTCCGAAAGTCATTATCAAAATTTGCCACAATCAAGCTATCGATACGATGTTCAGCAATCAATTGGGTTTTTTCTGCCAAATTGGTGAGTCTTGCAGGGGCGGTTTGCGGGCTAAAAAACTCACGCGGCTGTGGTTCAAATACCATCACCATACTGGCAAGTTGCTGAGATTTTGCCAAAGATTTGGCTTTATCCAGCATCGCTTGGTGACCCAAATGTACCCCATCAAAATTACCAATCGTCAGTACCGAATCAGGTAATAGGGTTGGATTTTTTAGCCAGTCAGATAAGTCAATCACGTTCATAGGCATCGCAAACTATCAATTTTATGAAATCGCTTATTATAAAGTAAAAATGTTGCTAACATACGCGCTAATAAGATTTTTCGGCAAATTTTAGCCGCATTTTTTAGTTCAATTTTGGAGTCGCTATGTCTGCAGCGCATCACAACCTTAGTATTCGCCTAGCTGCGATTGATGATTTACCGCGCATCGTTGAAATTTATAACCAAAGTATCGCAGGTAAGCAAGCCACGGCAGATTTACAGCCTGTGAGTGTGGCAGATAGGCAAGCGTGGTTTGACGCTCATACCGTCAATCGTCCGTTGGTGGTTGCCCAAACTAGCTCCGAAAATAGCTTAGGTGAAATAGTGGGTTGGGGCAGTTTGTCTGATTTATACGCGCGTCCTGCCTATCATATCAGTACTGAAATCAGTATCTATGTGGCAGATGAAGCCAAGGGGCAAGGCGTGGGCAAGGCGTTGGTCAATTATTTAATCCAAGTTGCGCCAAGTTGTGGCGTGCAGCAAGTTGTTGCGCTGATTTTTGCGCATAATACACCAAGCCTTGCGATGTTTGGTAAGCTAGGATTTGAGCCATGGGGCAAGTTTAAGCAAGTTTGTGATATGAACGGATTTATTGCTGATGTGGTGATTTTGGGAAAAAGTGTAGCTTAGATAAACAAGGCGCATGTTGAGCCTTGTTTGTGTTACAAAATTATTGTTACTAGCAGACGATTACGTATTATTAGGATATTGCGTTGTCATTGGCTGCGCTATTATCATCAGATTGCAGTGAGAGCTCCAGCTCGCTTTCCTCGGTTTTATTGGCCGATTTACTCTCTAACTTAATGAGTAGGCGTAAATCGTTGGGTGAATCAGCGTGTTGGATGGCATCGCGGTAAGTGATGTCGCCATTTTCATACAAATCAAACAACGCTTGGTCAAAGGTTTGCATCCCAATTTCACGGGAACGTTTCATGACAGGCTTAATTTCGTGGATTTCCCCTTTACGGATGTAATCACCAATCAGTTGCGAATTGAGCAAAATTTCAATCGCAGGGCGGCGACCTTTGCCATCAGGGGTAGCAATCAGTTGCTGCGCCACAATGGCTCGAAGGTTCAATGATAAATCCATCAAAATCTGCTCGTGATGTTTTGCTTCAAAGAAGTGAATAATACGCTCAAGCGCTTGGTTGGCATTGGTGGCGTGTAGGGTGGCAAACACCAAGTGTCCTGTTTCGGCATATTGAATGGCATAATCCATGGTTTCACGGGTACGAATCTCGCCAATCAAAATCACATCAGGTGCTTGACGTAGGGCGTTTTTTAATCCTGCTTCAAATGACTTGGTATCAATGCCAACTTCGCGTTGGGTGATGATACAGCCTTTATGTTCATGCAGGTATTCAATCGGGTCTTCGATAGTAATGATATGACCGCGCGAATTCTCGTTGCGATACCCCATCATAGCTGCCAGTGTGGTAGATTTACCTGTACCTGTCGCGCCGACTAGTAGCACGATGCCGCGTTTTTTCATGGCAATTTCATTCAAAATCGGTGGTAGATTGAGGTGCTCTACCGTGGGGATTTTGGTTTCAATTTTACGTAGCACCATGCCCGCACAGTCTTTTTGGACAAAGGCAGAAACACGAAAGCGTGCGGTTTGGTTTTTGTCAACAATGGCAAACTGGCATTCTAGGGTGTCGTCAAACTCTTTGCTTTGAGCAGGCGTCATCACGCTTTTGACCAGCGTCATTGATTGCTCGGGGGTCAGCGCTGACTTGGTGACTGGCGCGATAGTACCATTGACTTTCATTGATATGGGCGCATCGGCGGTGATAAAAAGGTCGGAGCCGTTTTTTTGTATCATTAGCTGCAGTAATTTATCAAGATCCATAACGCGTCTCTCGCATTGGTTTTATAAGATTGTTTCTATCAAATAGTTATCACATAAAATTTTCCGGTTGTTTGGCATATTGGCGCGCCGATTCTTTGCTAATCACGCCCTTATTGACCAACTCGCGAAGGCTTTGATCGAGTGTGGTCATACCATCGCCTGCACTGGTTTGGATGGCAGAGTACATTTGGGCGACTTTGTTTTCACGAATCAAGTTACGAATCGCAGGCGTACCAATCATAATTTCATGCGCGGCGACACGACCACCTGTTTGGCGTTTGAGTAGCGACTGCGAGATAACCGCTTGCAGCGACTCAGATAACATCGCACGAATCATGTCTTTTTCGGCGGCGGGGAACACGTCGACCACACGGTCAATGGTTTTGGCCGCAGATGAGGTATGCAATGTCCCAAATACCAAGTGTCCTGTTTCAGCAGCCGTCAATGCCAAGCGGATGGTCTCAAGGTCACGCATCTCACCGACAAGAATAACATCAGGGTCTTCACGTAGGGCAGAGCGCAGCGCAGCATCAAAGCTTAAGGTATCACGGTGGACTTCACGTTGGTTGATGAGGGATTTTTTTGATTGATGCACAAATTCAATCGGGTCTTCGATGGTTAAGATATGTTCTTTACGGGTTTCATTGATATAGTTAATCATCGCTGCAAGGGTAGTTGACTTACCCGAACCTGTTGGACCTGTGACCAGTACCACGCCGCGTTTGTAGTTAGAGATTTTCTCAAAAATCGGTCCCATACCAAGCTGCTCCATCGTCAAGACCTCAGATGGAATGGTACGAAATACCGCACCTGCGCCCCGGTTTTGGTTAAAGGCATTGACACGAAAGCGCGCCACATTGGGAATTTCAAACGAAAAATCGGTTTCAAAAAACTCTTCATAATCGGCACGTTGTTTGTCGTTCATGATGTCATAAATCAAACTATGCACTTTTTGGTGATCAAGCGGTGGCATGTTGATTTTGGTGATTTCACCATCTACCCGAATCATCGGCGGTAAGCCTGCTGAAATATGTAAGTCAGAGGCTTTATTTTTGAATGCAAAACGCAACAAATCGTCAATCGATAATTCCTTTGCCATGATAGCGAATCCTTAGGTGGGTCAAGAAAATAGAAAAAACCGCGGGAAAAAAAGATAGTTATACTATAATCATCCGTCCACAAAAAAAACAGAAAAAACTGACTAGGCATCATAGTTTTTTGTTGATTTTAGCTTATGCTAAACTTAAATTTAAAAATCAGCGGCACCAGTGCGAAAAAAACCAAAAACATCATCTTAACTCGCAAACAGTCAGCCAACCCCCTCTCAACAGGAAAAGTTAACCATGCAAACATTCGATGAACAACAGCCATTGGCGACAAGCGCAACAGATGCTGAAAACCAAGCCTTGATAGCGCGTTGGCAACAGGTGAAAACTGACGTTGCTAGACTCAATCCAACTGTCAAACTGCTTGCCGTATCCAAAACCAAACCCAGCTGGATGATTCGCACCTTAGCGCAGCAAGGTCAGCAAGATTTTGGTGAAAACTATGTACAAGAAGCGGTGGCAAAAATCGCAGCACTCAATGACGTTACTGCCAACGAGCAGCCATTGGTGTGGCATTATATCGGTCATATCCAGCGTAACAAGACCAAAGAGTTGGCGGCGCATTTTGATTGGGTGCATGGGGTCGATCGCTTAATTATTGCCCAGCGTCTCAATGGGCAAAGGGGTGAACACCTTCCGCCACTCAATATCTGTATCGAAGTCAATATTGACGATGAAGCCAGTAAATCAGGCTGCCAGGCGGACCAGTTACCCGAATTGGTGACACAGATTAGTCAACTACCCAACTTGCAATTACGCGGACTGATGATTATCCCTGCCAAAAATTCAGCCGCTGCCTTTGTCAAAACCCAGCAATTATTTGAGCAAAACAAGCGATATCATGCGCATCCTGAGCAGTGGGATACTTTGTCAATGGGCATGAGCGGCGATATTGAGCAAGCCATTGCCGCGGGCGCCACCATCGTTCGTATTGGCACCGCCATTTTTGGGGCGAGAGATTAGTGCGAATGATGGGGTAAAAAGACAGCAATTTAACGATTTTTATCATTTTTTACTCAACAATGAAGCAGGGTCAGTTACATATTGACCCTGCTTTTTTTACAGTAAGCCAAAATAAAGGCGAGATTGTAGGGATTTTTTAACCCAATGTGGTGTTACGTCATGTATTTTCTTACCGAATTATTGCTGTATGCTTTCTATAAGCTTTCTGTAAGCAAATTAGCTTACATTGTAATATTTTTTAACATTTTATGGAAAAAAGATATCCACATCCAAAAAACTTTATTGGTATGATGGCGTTGTTTTACAGAATGTAACCAGTACAATAGTTATGTAATTTTTATCCGTATATCAACTTTTTAGCATTTAGCAATCAATTGTGATATAGCCCATATACGGATAAAAGTTCTGAACGGATTAAAGCCCTATGAACTTTCTTCAAAAAACTTTATTGACCGCTCTACCTTGTGTCTTGTTAAGCGTAGCCCCCACCGCTGCCAATGCCGACAATGGTATCACAGAATATTTCAGTAGCTTTAACTCAAGCGTTTCTGAAAATACAGAGGGTGGCTCAAAAGTAGATAGTCTCATTGCAAAAGCCAAAAATTTTATCGGCTTACCTTACCGCTGGGGTGGCACCAGCCCAGCCAGTGGTTTTGACTGTAGCGGTTTTATGCAATATGTTTATAAACAAACCGCCAACATCAATCTGCCACGTACCTCAAGCAGCATGGCGCAAGTGGGTGAACGTATTAACCGTAGTGAGTTAAAGCCAGGCGATATGGTGTTCTTCTCTCACGGTGGTGGTCGTATCTCTCATGTGGGCATGTACATCGGTGAAGGTCGTTTTATTCATTCCCCATCAACCGGCAAAAGTATTTCTATTACAAGTTTAGATTCTGGCTATTGGGCAAACAAATTCGTGACAGCGCGCCGTGTCTTGGACGCTTAAGTTCAATTGACAACGTCACGATGAATGTTAAACAATCAGGTTAAATCAACCAATCAAGTTAAAATGCTATAAACTGTAGATTAAGGTAAGCTTAGGCTTACCTTTTTTATTTGGTCGAGGAAATTTTGATACAAATAGATAAGTCAAGAATAATTAAAAAAAATTAAACATTTACCCATTGGTTATTAATAAAGTATTAGAATGAAGCAATAATACCTTATATAATCTTTAGGGTAAGTTAAATGCAAACGACTAAAACTAATCAATGAACGACAATGACTGACATCGCTGTTGATTTGTTTAATGCGTGACGCCCTTTTTTAATAGATTTATTGATTTTGCAATAATCCTATGACCCAAACCGCCCTGCCAAGCTTTAAAGAACAATTGCAGCAAACGCTAAAATTTTTTAGCTTTAAACCTTCGCTATATATCAATTCGCCAAGAGTCAACGATACCAATAAATTCATGCTGTTTATCATATTGGCGTTGGTTGAGACATTTTTTCATTTAATTTGGTATGCGACAGTTCTTGTCATCACATCGCCCCTAGATATCTTTCCTTTTGCTCAGACGTTCAATCAAATTTTTAATCGCAGCTTGATGATAAATATTACCTATTTGGGACTCGCGATGGTGTTGTTTTGCGGGTATTCACTATGGGTCATTACCCGCATTCCTGAACAGTCAAGACTTTGGCGAGAGTACCAAATCTTTTTTGTAATCATCTATTTGATTTATGAAAATCTTTTTATCGTCTGGATTGGCAACAACAGTGCGCTTGAAGGTGTAATGCTGATTAGTGCCACCGGTCTTGGGATGGTGCTATTAAGATGGCGACTGGTCTGGGTGTCATTTGTCAGTTGTATTGTTGCGTTATTTATTTTTAATATGAGTAATAGCATGAATTGGTGGCAATTGCTTCCTAGGTTGTATCCAAGTTTAGCAGCGCGTAGTCATTGGCTTTGGGGATTGTCTTTTAGCTTTTTGGTAACCGCCAAGGCAACAGTCACGCTGTATTGTATTTTACAGGGCATGAAAGTCATGAACTTTCAGCGCCGCAAGATTTATGATTTGCTAGAAGCTGATGCGCTCACCAATATTGCCAATCGGCGTACCATTTATAGTTTTTTGAGTTATTTATGGCAACGTAAAAGCGATTGGCATACGCTTAGTGTGATTTATATTGATTTGGACAAATTTAAACATATCAATGACAAATATGGTCATGATGCAGGTGATGCGACGTTGATTTGTACCGCGAATACCTTAAAAAACTTCTTACCGACAGGGACGATGTTTGGACGCGTGGGTGGGGAAGAGTTTTGCATCATCTTGCCTAATATGGGGATTGAGCAAGCCTACGATATGGCAGAGCAGCTGCGCCAAGCGTTTGAAAAGCAAGTGGTGAGATATGGCATCTTTGATACAGAAATTCAATTTACCGCAAGCTTAGGTATAGCCAGCCTTTATCAAAATCATGGGGGGGATAGCGAGCGTGCGATTGATAATCGCAGTTTTATCGAATATATGCGCGAGTATATGCATAGTTTACCAACCATGCCTGCACTGCCGCCCGCCCTTGAGCGCATTATCAAATTCTCCGATTTGGCAATGCAGCAAGCCAAAGCCAATGGTCGCAACTGTGTGGTCAAAGGTCAATGTTATTTACTGATGACGCAAAGTAATTAGCCGTCATAACTTAGCCTTTATAATTTAGCTTCTATAACCCAGCCTTCATAATTCAGTGGTGAGTACCGAGCTTGCAACAAGCGTGTCAATAATGGTCGTTGCAAAACTGCCTGCCGGTAATTCAAAATCTAACACCAATGTCTCACCGTCTTGCCAAACCCATTGCAAGTTACTGGGCAGCATACGCAGGGAGCGGCGCTGCTGCTTTAAACCAAACTCAATCAGACCTTGACTTAGCTGCTGATAAATGGGATTGTCAGTGATGACTGATAGTTCTAATGCGTTAACCTTACCACTGCTTTTTAACTCACCTGCGCCCCACATCGGTGCAGTCAAATGGATATCGCCACTTTGTAGCCTTGATAGCATGGTTTCATCTATATGCTGTGCCACAAAAATACTGTTTGAACCCGCCAAATTCATCACCTCGCCATCAAGCGGTTGGTTCCAAATGCCCAACGCGATACGTTTTGCCAAGATGGCATTGAATAATTCGCTACGCGCTGCCGACAGATACAGACTGATTTTATCTTGGTCAAATTTGCGATGAATTTTTTTACCCCTAATTGTATGATGGGTAAATAGTTCGATAGCGGCATCAATATTATTGGCATCTTGCCCAAAGCGCTGCTCGCCAAAATAATTGGGAACGCCTTGGGTTTTGATGGTCGCAAGTTGTTGCTCGATGGCGGCTTTCTCACCCACCACATTGCGTAAGGTGATGATAAACTGATTGGCCTCATGAGTACCGCGACCCAGTTTTTTATGATGCCAATGCTGTGCCAGTATTTCTAGGGTTTCATCGCTAGCTAATTTAGTTTGGACAAATTGCTCAAAATTTGGTTCAGGGGCAATTTTTTTTGGCAAGCGAAGACTAAACCATTGCGTCGTCAGCGCATGACGATCTTTGAGCCCCGAATATCCCACATCCTTGAGTGGGATGCCTGCCCATTGTGACAGCAACTTTGCCACAAAATTGGTATTCATACGGGTTTTTTGAATATGAAGCCAAAGATGTTCGCCTGTATGGCTGCATTCAATGCCAAGTTTTTCATGGACAATAAAATCAGTGGGTTGTTGTTTATAAATAGCGGACTCAATCGCAGGGGTATAGGGTGAAGGCAGTTTTGGCATGCTAGGGTTACTTGCAAAAGGTTTATTTTAACAAACGGATGATTGATAAACCATCTCGATTACAGATTCGATTACAGCAGCGCTTTATTATAACCATGCTTTATTGTCTTAAGCTAATAGGTTAAAAATATGAGGGCAACGAAAATGAGATCAAATACGGCTTGAATGCCAAAGTGATAGACAATAAAGTAGTGCTTGCTAAGTTGGGTGCATTGGGTGGCAAAATCAGTCAGCTGACTTGGCAAAATGTTCAACGCATCCTATGTTTAGCCAATGTGAGTATAAAAAGAGAAAAAACATGAAAGACCCTGATAGCAATATCGATAAAAACGTCGTGCAATTACGCGTTGCCACGCAACAAGACGTCGAAAATTTGGTAACTTTGCTCAATCGCTGTTACCGCTCAGATGAAGGCTGGACCAATGAAGCTGCTTTAATTGGTGGGATTCGTACCACGACCGAGGAAATGACAGCCTTGATAGACAACCCCAACATTTATCTGTTCGTGTTTGAAAATCCGCACGATAGCGATGATTTGCTTGGGTGTATTTCTGTGGATTTCTCGCCCATTAATCATCAGCCAGCGGCGTATATTGGCACTTTTGCGGTTCATCCTGCTGTGCAAGGTAGAGGCATTGGCGATACGATGTTGTCTGCGGTAGAAACGTTTGCTATCAGACACGCCCACGCCAAAAACGTAACCCATTTACCTTTAACCCATTTGTCCATGTCGATTTTAAGTCATCGACCAGAGCTGTTACGTTATTATCAGCGCCGGGGTTATCTACTGACAGGGGAGAAGATGGCATTTCCAAGAGACGGCAATAATGGCGACCCCAAGCGCGATGATGTATTTTTAGAGTTTTTGCAAAAACCCATTCAAGCAAATGAAGCGTCCATCAAATCTAGTAATACAATCGAATAACAATAATCGTCATGCTTAGCAATAAAGTCTTAAGGGCATTTTATATAATGGTTGAAATAATTTTTTACACAATAATTTTAAACAAAAGTAAATCATGATGAAAAAATGTGCCAAAACCTATTCCCTAGCGCTAAGTTGCTTGATAGCAGGAACGCTGGCAATGACAGGCTGTCAAACCATAGCGGATAGTAAGTCAGGGATCGTGAACCCGACCCAAGCGGTCACCTTACCGTTAGCGGATGCCACGTTGCAAAATTATCGCTGGCAATTGGTCTCGGTGACTGATTTGGCGGGTAAACCCACTAAACTTGAATTGTTTAACCAAGCCAAACCGCTGTTGGTCAGCTTTGATAAAGGTCGTGTCAGCTTTGACAACACCTGCAATCGCATGTGGGGCAATTATAGCTTGACCCATGACAATGTATTGATAAAAAATATCGTTTCCACGCGCATGATATGTCTGCCAGAATCGCGCATGGCATTTGATGCGGCTGCGCCATCCACACTCAATGGACAATTTAAACTGACCCAAGATAGCAAAGGCACACCGATGTTGACGGTAACCGATAACAACCAAATCAGCCTGTTTAAAGCGATTGCCAAATAAGGTTTTTCATTGAATTAAAGCTGATTAACCTCAAACAACCTCTGTGCCTGCTTCATCTTCAATAACTATATCGGTTTCTGTCAACGCCTGTTGTTGCCAAGTCTGCATGCTTGGATGAGCAAGCATTTTTTGTATATAGCTTAAGGTCACTGGGCGTAACTCTATATCGGAGGCTTTTGCGTAAGTGATGAGGCGAAAAATAATCGGGGCAAAAAATACATCAGCGACACTAAATTCGCCTAGCAAATAACCTTCAGAGCCGTTTTGTTTGAAACCTTCGGTGACGATGGCTTCAAACCGCGCCAAGTCGCTTAAACAAGGTTTGGAAGGTGCAATGTGGCGCCTAGCCCGAATATTCATTGGCATTTCATTGCGCAGTGCAGAAAATCCACTGTGCATTTCACCCAGCAAACTCATGGCTAAGTGCGGCTGGTTACCCCAAATGTTTTGCGTAATTAAGTATTTTTCCGCATATAAAGCAATGCCGACACTGTCCCAAATCGTTTTGTCTTCATGTAACAGTACAGGCACTTGACCCAGTGGCGTATAGGTCGTCAAAATCTCTTGATTACTCGGATGAAATAGCTTAATGGGCATTTCATCAAACGCTACACCGAAGGCATGCAGCATAAGCCATGCGCGCAAAGACCAAGTGGAGTAGTTTTTATTACCAATAATTAAAGTGGGTTTGTGAAAATAATTTATTTGATTACCAAAAGTTTTAGCTGTCACTGTCTGATTTCCCCATGCCCAAACACAATCCATTTCTGCGATGTTAAACCTTCAAGACCCACAGGGCCGCGCGCATGGATTTTATCAGTAGAGATACCAATCTCTGCACCCAAACCATATTCAAACCCATCGGCAAAGCGGGTTGATGCATTGACCATCACGCTACTAGAGTCAACTTCACGCATGAATTTTAACGATTTTGAGTAGTTCTCGGTGATAATCGCATCGGTATGGTGTGAGCCATGGGTATTGATATGGGCAATGGCTTCGTCGATATCGGCGACTACTTTAATCGCCAAAATTGGCGCCAAATATTCGGTATCCCAATCTGCCTCACTCGCTGCTGACAGGTGAGCGGTTAATTCAGCGGTATCGCTCAAGATGGCTAAGGTTTTTGGACAGCCGCGTAATTGCATGGCACTGTCTGCCGCGACAATGGCGCTAGCGATTGGCGGCAGGGCTTGCGCAGCGATTTGGCTATCAATCAGCAGCGTTTCCATGGTATTACAAGTGCCGTAGCGGTGAGTTTTGGCATTGACGCAAATATCGGTTGCCATAGTCAAGTTTGCATCGCGATCGACAAAGGTATGACAGTTACCATCTAGATGCTTGATGACAGGCACGCGCGCTTCATTACTGATACGCTCAATTAGGCTTTTACCACCCCGCGGCACAATCACATCGACATAGCGATTCATGGTGATAAGTTCTCCCACTGCCGCGCGGTCGGTGGTTTCGACCACTTGCACTGCCGCCTCTGGCAAACCAACTGCTTGCAAGCCTTGTTTGACACACGCAGCCAATGCTTGGTTAGAATAAAACGCTTCTGAACCCCCACGTAGGATAATCGCATTGCCAGATTTTAATGCCAAAGACGCAGCTTCAATGGTCACATTGGGGCGAGATTCATAGATCATCCCGACCACACCCAGCGGTACGCGCATTTTACCTAGCTGAATACCCGATGGACGAAAGGTCATATCCGTGACCTCGCCAATCGGGTCAGGTAGCATGGCGACATCTTTTAGCCCTTGTAACATGCCTTCAAAACGCGCATCGGTGAGCGCTAATCGGTCAAGTAGTGCGTCATCCAGTCCTTTTTGTTGACCGTTTTGCATATCGGTGGTATTGGCCGCCAACACGTGTGATTTGGCTTGTTGCAGGGCGTCATAGATAGCGAGTAGGGCGCTATTTTTGAGTGCAGTGTCTGCTTTTGCCAAAATCGCTGAAGCAGCGCGCGCTTGCTGTCCCACGGTTTGCATATAATGTTTGGTATCAGTCATGGTTTGCATAGTCAGTCCCTAATATAATCATCGCTTCATCATAACAACTTCAATCCAAAAATGGAATTTAGAAAGTTTTGACAGACAAAAATTAATGGTTATGACTCAATCTAAAGACAAGTGCTAAAGACCGGCACCATAAAATAAAGTTAAATGAGAGAAAAAGTTGCGTTTTAGTAGCGTTTTAAGCGAAAATAGACAGTTTTTTTCCACCTATCGTCAAATTTTGGATTGAATATCATGTCAGATGCTATGCCAAACTTACAGCGTCCTGTAGCCTTGCAACTTAACAATATCCACAAGAACTTTGGATCGCTTGAGGTACTAAAAGGTGTATCGTTGACCGCTTATGATGGCGATGTCATCTCAATTTTGGGCTCGAGCGGTTCGGGCAAATCCACCTTGCTACGCTGTATTAACCTGCTTGAAAACCCCTCACAAGGGGAGGTTTTCTTGGGCAATGAAGCATTGGTATTAAAACCGAATAAATCAGGGGATTTGGTTGCCGCCAATCAGCGCCAACTTGAGCAGTTTCGCTCAAAAATGGGCTTTGTGTTCCAAAACTTTAACTTATGGCCACACCGGACTATTTTGCAAAACATCATTGAGGGGCCCACCCAAGTCCTAAAAATCGCCAAAGACCAAGCCATCAGTGAAGCTGAAGTGCTACTAAAACGCGTAGGACTACTGGATAAAAAAGACGCTTACCCAGAAAACTTATCGGGTGGGCAACGCCAGCGTATCGCCATCGCTCGTGCGCTAGCGATGAAGCCACAAGTATTGCTATTTGATGAGCCAACCTCTGCCCTCGACCCAGAATTGGTCAATGAAGTATTAGCGGTGATGAAATCGCTTGCTGAAGAAGGTCGCACCATGCTGATTGTGACCCATGAAATGCGTTTTGCGCGCGATGTATCAAGCCAAGTGGTGTTCTTGCATGAAGGGCGTATCGAAGAAATAGGCACACCAGAGCAGGTGTTTGACAATCCGCAATCAGCACGGGTGAAAGACTTCATGGCAAGCCATCAAAAATAATCCAAACATCCTATGAGCCGTCAATCGCCATGCGATTGGCGGTTTTGTAATTTTAGGCATCAGAAAAAATTTATTTGATTTAATTGTTGCTGCATACGTTTTTCACTTGCAAAAATGTTAATTTATGTTAATTTTAACTAAATTGTAAACTCGCATTTATTTTAGTCGCATTGATTTTAAATATTGAAATCGCTGAAAGCGAAACCTGATATTAAATCGCTTTTTACTCAAAAATTTCATTTCTAAGGAACATCCATGCAATCAACCTTGAATTCAACCTACTCAAAACTCGCCTTGGCAACGGTATGTGCAGTTAGCATGGGATTAACCGCCTGTCAAAAACCTGCTGAAAAAACAGAAGGTGCAGCCGCGAGCCAACCCGCTGCCAGTGCCAGCACGGGCAAAAAAATTCGTATTGCCACTGAAGGCGCGTACAAACCATTTAACTACACCAATGCCGATGGCACGTTAGGCGGTTATGACGTGGATGTTGCCAAAGCCGTGTGTGCTCAAGCGAAACTCGACTGCGAAATCGTAGCACAAGATTGGGACGGTATCTTACCAGGCTTGATGGCGAGAAAATACGACGCGGTTGCCGCAGGTATGTCAATTACCCCAGAGCGTTCAGCGCAAGTGGATTTCACCACGCCTTATTTTAAAAACACCATGGTTTGGGTCGCTGCCAAAGGTGGCAAATTCAACCCACAAGCAATTTCAGGGTTAAAAATTGGCGGTCAACGCTCAACCACCATGGCACAGTACCTTCAAGATAAACTGAGCAAAACCAATGAAATCAAATTGTATGACAACTATGACAACGCCTATATTGACCTAAAATCAGGTCGTATCGATTCAGTGCTGTCTGAAAAAGTAACCGCTAGCGAATGGCTAAAACAAAACAGCAACTACCAACTCGTAGGCAGTGAGATGGATAATGGTGACAACATCGCAATGGCCATTCGTAAAGGCGATCCACTAAAAGCAGAATTTGACAAAGCCTTAGATGCACTACAAAGCAATGGCGAGTTGGCAAAATTACAAAAGCAACATTTTGGTAATTAATTGACGTTGTATCGAGCGATTTAAGATTTACACAGTAGATGTGGGTGACCCTCAAATTTTGACAAAAAGGTGTTGTTATGAAACAGTTATCGGTTTTGGGTGTATCGTCGTTAGCCATCTTGATGGGGGTAACTGCCTGTCAAAAACCTGCCCAAAAAGCGGCAGACACGGCAGCAGCAAGTAACGCTACCACGGCAGCAAGCGCAGATATGCCACAGATTCGTATCGCTACCGAATCAAGCTTTGTCCCCTTTAGTTATAAAGATGCCAATGGCAAATTAATCGGCTTTGAGATTGATTTGGCAGATGCGTTATGTACTGAAGCCAAACTAAAATGTGAAGTGATTTCCCAAGATTGGGATGGACTGATTCCAGGGTTACAAGCACAAAAATACAATGCCATCATGGCGGGGATGTCAGACACCGCAGAGCGTCGCCAAGTGGTGGCATTTAGCGACCCATACTTTACCAATAACCTCGTTGTGATTGGCAAAAAAGGGGTAGAAAAAGGCGCTGATGACCTAGCGGGCAAATCCGTGGGTGCACAGCGTTCAACAACTGCCGCTGAGTACTTAGCCAAAAACTTCCCAAAAGCCACCCCAAAACTGTATGACACCCAAGATAATGCCTATCTTGACCTAGAATCAGGCCGTACAGATTTGATGATTTCTGACAGTGCCCCAGCCTTATCATGGTTAAAAACCGCCAAAGGTCAAGGCTTTGAAGTTAAAGGTCAACCAATCAATATTGATGACAAAATTGCCATTGCCCTTCGTCAAAATGATCCATTGATTGGCAAATTCAACACCGCACTGGCAGCGCTAAAAGCCAATGGTACTTACGATAAAATCAGCCAAAAATATTTTGCAGATTTGCCGAAATAAGCCGTTAAATAACTGATTAAGCTGTTCGTTTTCTTACAACTCACAAGTAAAATTTTGTCATGTGTTGGATGTTAAAAATTAGGAGTATCAGGTGAAAGCAAATATTTCATTATTAGGTAGTTTGGCATTGGCAGGTCTAGCGCTGGTGGGCTGTCAAAAACCTGCAGAAAAAACTGCGGCAACGGCGGGTAGTACAGCCGCTTCTACAACGGCAAGTAGCAGCACAGAGACATCGAGCAGTATGGCAGGCAAAACCATTCGCATTGCCACTGAAGGCACTTATAAACCCTTTAGTATCACCAAAGCGGATGGCAGTTTGACAGGTTTTGATGTGGATTTTATACGGGCCTTATGTGCACAAATGAAAGCCAACTGTGAAATTAATCCACAAGATTGGGATGGTTTATTGCCAGGCCTCATGGCAAAAAAATATGACGTGGTAATTGATGCCATGTCTATCACCCCAGAGCGTCAAGCACAGGTTGATTTTACCGACCCCTATTTTACCAATACGTTGGTGTTTTTAACCAAACAAGGTAGCCCCATCAATCCGGATGACCCTGCCCAAATTGACAGCCATAAAGTTGCGGCGCAGCGTTCAACGCTATCGACCCAGTGGATGGAAAAAAATCACCCAAAAGCCCAGCTAAACCTATATGAAGGGTTGGACAATGCGTTTATGGACTTGGCAGCAGGGCGCTCAGATATGATGATTTCGGATAAAGCCCCGGCCGCTTATTGGCTGACCACGCCAGAGGGTAAAGGCTTTGAAATCAAAGGTAAAGAGATTGATGTCAATGACAAAATGGGTATCATTGTCCGTAAAGGCGACCCACTGCGTTTAGAATTTAACAAAGCGATTGCCACGTTAAAATCAAATGGCACGTATGATAAAATCTATAACCAATATTTTGGCAGTGCAACCACCACAACAGCGGCGGCAAGCAGCGTGGCAGTTACGGTCTCTAGTACCACAACGACCACGACTGTAGCAAGTACTAGCAAGTAACTTAACCAAGCGCTTGGGTTCAGTCAAAAACTGGGTGAAAAGTCACTCAGTTTTTTGTTTTTTTGATGGTTTTTGATAGGGCAATCACGTAAAATTGCACCCTGCAAAAAACAAAGCAAAAGGTTATATCTATTATCACCTTTTGTCTATGCGCCGGTAAAACTGCGTTTTAAGTATTTTTTGGGTAATAGGTCAACAAACAGAGTTAAAAAGACAGGGTATCGATATTGTGTTAGATCTACAAGGTTTTGGGCAGCTATTATTAAGCGGTGCTTGGGTCACCATCAAACTGGCATTGACTAGTTTGGTGATTGGGCTGATTTTGGGATTATTGGGCGCGACCGCTAAGATGTCACGGTTTAAAGTGCTCAACGCCATCGCCACCGCTTACACCACGATTATCCGTGGTATTCCAGAACTGCTGTCAGTCATGTTTATTTACTTTGGCGGCTCGATGTTGATGGGGCTCATTCTATCGCAATTTGGCAATACGGGATATGTGGATGTCAGTCCGTTCTGGGCGGGGGTTACGGCGCTGTCTGTGGCGTTCGGTGCGTATGCGACCGAAACTTTTCGTATGGCATTTCAAGAGATTCCAAAAGGTCAAGCTGAAGCGGCGCAAGCGATTGGCATGAAAAAATTTCAAATACTTTGGCGAGTGACGTTGCCACAAGTCTGGCGTATTGCACTGCCAGGACTGGGTAATTTGTTTTTGGTACTGCTCAAAGATACCGCGCTGGTTTCTGTGGTCGGGCTTGAAGATATCATGCGCCACGCCAAAACGGCAGCGACTTCCACGCAAAGCCCCTTTACTTTTTATATGGCAGCAGCATTGTTGTACTTGAGTCTGACCGTCATCATCACGGGTGTGATTATGTGGCTAGAATGGGTCAATAACCCAGCAGAGCGTTATGCAAAACGCCTACAAAAAATCGGCATGGCAAAATAGGGGATTCATCAATGAACTGGAATTGGCAAATTATTATTGATAGTATCCCAAAACTGCTGCAAGGCGGTATTATCACCATTGAGCTTGTGGTGTTGTCGGGTTTATTGGGGTTTATGTTGGCAGTGCCGCTAGCCTTGGCTAGGCTATCAAAAAAGCCTTGGGTACAGGCATTGCCATTTGCGTATATTTTCTTTTTTCGTGGTACGCCGCTACTGGTGCAAATCTTTTTGATTTATTATGGATTGTCACAATTTAAATGGGTGACCGAGTCCGTGCTGTGGAAATCGGGTGTGTTAGCGAGCCCATTTTGGTGCGCTATCATCGCTTTTACCCTCAATACGGCAGCTTATACCGCAGAAATCATCCGCGGTGCTATCAAGTCAATACCCAAGGGCGAGAATGAAGCTGCCGACGCCATTGGCATGTCGTATAGCCAAAAATTGCGCCGAATTATTTTTCCTCGTGCCTTTGGCATCATGCTGCCGGCTTATGGCAATGAAGTGATTTTTATGCTCAAAGGCAGTGCGCTGGCATCCACTATCACTTTGATGGATATCACCGGTGTGGCAACGACGATTATGTCAAAAACTTATACCGTTTTTGAGCTGTTCTTTGTCTCAGGTATCATGTATTTGTTATTGTCTTGGCTATTGATTGGGATGTTTCGATTGGCTGAAAAACGCATCAATCGTCATCTTTCTTATCAGCCCGTCAGTAATGGGGGCGTCACTGCCTAAGCTAGATTAAGTTAGGCTAAGATAGACAAAAAGTTTGGATATATTGGAGGCGTGTCAGTGAAACAACTAGTTATAATATCAATTTTGCTGATGGGTGGGGTGTTACTCTCGGCTTGTCAACCTGCCAGTGATAACAAGCCAGAGCAAAACGGCACAGCAAGTGCCACGGTGGCTAGCGTTCAAAGTCCGCATCACGTTGCCAGTGTAGCTGTCGCCAGTACCGTATCCCCCCAAACCGCCCAAAACGGTGTGCCCAAACAAATCAACTGGGCATTGGTGGATTCGGGCGTTAAGCCAGTCGATAAGGCTAGCTTTAAATACCCGTTTGCGCTCGATAGCGAGCCTGTCAAAGCGTATGCCGAAATGTATCATGTAGATAATGAAACCTCCCGCTACAACTTAACGGTGGGTATGGCAGTCAATGAAGTCTTATCTAAAGTGCTCGACCAGCTGGGTACTGCCTATGTGTCACATGAACTCACAGCCGGTAAAAACAGCGCGTTTGTCATCCATACCACCCAGCAAATTGCTCCGAGTCAATACACTTACGTCTTTGCCGAGCCCTTTGCCAAAGGGTTAACCATTCCTGTCAAAATTATCAATGATGGCAAAAAATAACTAAGTTGCCATCGGTATGTTGACGTTTATTTATCGTTTAAGGAAATACCATGCGTGTGCTAGGACTGGAAACATCCTGCGATGAAACGGGATTAGCCATTTTTGATAGTGACCAACGTCACCAACCCAATCAAGGTTTGGTCGGGCAAGTGCTATACAGTCAAATCGCGCTACATGCGACGTATGGCGGGGTAGTCCCTGAACTTGCAAGCCGCGATCATATCCGTAAATTAGTGCCCTTGTTGCAGCAACTGCTGGATGACTGCCAACTCAAAAAAACCGATATCGATGCAATTGCCTTTACCAAAGGTCCTGGACTGGTGGGCGCGTTGATGACAGGGGCATTATTTGGCCGCAGTTTGGCGATGGCGCTTAATATTCCTGCGATTGGCGTACATCACATGGAAGGACACTTGCTTGCGCCGCTATTAGGCGCTAATCCGCCCGATTTTCCGTTTGTCGCGTTGCTGGTGTCGGGTGGACATACCATGTTGGTGGCCGTCAAAGGCATCGGGCAATATGAAATATTAGGTGAGTCGATTGACGATGCTGCAGGCGAGTGCTTTGATAAAGCCGCTAAAATGCTAGAGTTACCTTATCCTGGTGGGCCTAATATTGCACGCTTGGCGCAAACAGGCAATCCGTTAGCCTATGAATTACCGCGCCCGATGTTGGGTAAAGGATTGGATTTTTCTTTTAGTGGTATGAAAACCGCCGTGCATAATTTGATTAAAGACCATCCAACCGATAGCCATAATCCTGAGCATGCCCAAACGCGTGCCGATATTGCGGCAAGTTTTCAATATGCGATGGTCGATACGTTGGTAAAAAAATGCGTCAAAGCCTTGCAGCAAACGGGTATGAAACGTCTGGTAATCGCAGGCGGGGTGAGTGCAAATCAACAACTACGAGAATCGTTAGCTGAGGCATTAGCCAAAATCAATGCCACCGTGCATTATGCACCGCCTGCCTTGTGTACTGACAATGGCGCCATGATTGCCTTCGCCGGTTGGCAGCGCTTGAACGCAGGTCAACAGGATGAGCTAGCGGTTAGCTGCTTGCCACGTTGGGACATGACAACGCTGCCTGCTGTCAATCCAGCTAACCCATAACCATCTACAAGGACTTGAAGATGGCATGGCTATGGATAGGATTGGGGGCGGCATTTGGGGCAATGCTGCGCTGGTGGTTAGGCAGACTCAACAGCGTACATCCTTGGTTGCCCTATGGCACACTATTTGCCAATGTACTAGGCGGGCTGTTGATGGGATTTGCCTTGATACTTACCCAAAAGATGCACCCAAACTTACGACTGTTTATCACCACCGGGTTTTTGGGAGGACTGACAACGTTTAGTACGTTTAGTGCCGAAGTGTTTACTTTGTTGAATAGCGGCAAGGTATGGCAAGGTTTAGCCTTGATTGGCGTCCATGTGCTTTTAACCTTGGTTGCGACTGCCATTGGTTTTTATTGTCTTAAATTGTTAAATTATTGATAACTTTTCAACTTGTTAACTTTTTCACCTTTTCACTTCTCATTCACCGCTAAAGGTTGTAAAGCTGCTCAAGGCTTTGCGAATCGATAAGCGAGTTAAATCTTAAATCCCCTTATCGCGTCTCACCTATAGCAGCGTGTGCCATCCGTCAGCCATTAAACTGTCATGATACTGTCACATTTCTTTGTAATCATATACACAATTTTTATACAAACCGAATTGTGGTTATTATCATTACAATTAAGTCGGTCAGCTTTGAGCTATCATAGTGAAAATAGCCAAAAAAGGTTAAATCGTACGGTTCGTGACATTTATTTTATTCAAGCATTTTCATTGTAAACTCAAAAAATGTTTTTAGGAGCTATCCATGCGTTATTCATTATTAAGTGTTGTTGTAGCATCAACGTTAGCATTAACCGCTTGTGGCAACAAGCAAGCAGACAATCAAGCAGCGGGTGCCTCAGCGACGTCAAGCACTGCGACTACAGGCGCGGCAGGTAGCGATAAAAACGCCGTATTTACTATCACAGGTGCAGGTGCCTCTTTCCCACAACCTATCTATGCTAAATGGGCAGGTGAGTTCAAAAACGCCACTGGCGGTCAAGTAAATTACCAATCAATCGGTTCATCAGGTGGTATCAAACAAATCCAAGCCAATACCGTTGACTTTGGTGCGTCGGATGCGCCTTTAAGCAAAGAAGAGTTGGATAAAAGCGGTTTAATCCAGTTCCCAACCGTTATCGGTGGGGTTGTACCAGTTGTTAACATCGATGGTGTTGCACCAGGTCAATTAAAATTAGACGGTGCCACCCTTGCCAATATCTACTTGGGTAAAATCACTAAATGGAATGACCCAGCGATTACTGCATTAAACGCAGGCGTCACACTACCAGATGCGCCAATCACGACGATTTTCCGTTCAGATGGTTCAGGTACAACCTTTAACTTTGCAAGCTACTTAGCGGCTGTATCACCAGAATGGAAAGCAGGTCCAGGTGTAGACAAATCAATTAAATGGCCAACCGCTGCGACAGGTGCAGGTGGTAAAGGTAACGAAGGCGTGGCAAGTAACGTCGCTCGTGCCAAAAACTCAATCGGTTATGTTGAGTACGCTTACGCAAAACAAAACAAAATGGCTTACACTCAGTTGAAAAATGCAGCAGGTAACTTTGTACAACCATCGGCTGAAAGCTTTGCCGCTGCGGGTAATGCAGATTGGAAAGGTACACCAGGCTTTAACATCGTATTGACTAACCAAGCAGACCCAAATGCCTGGCCAATCTCTGCGGCAACCTTCATCCTAGTCCATACTAAACCCACCAACCCAGAAAACGTCAAAAATACCCTTAAATTCTTTGACTGGGCGTATTCAAGTGGTGATGAGCTAGCAAAATCATTGGACTTTGTACCATTCTCAGCAGAAAGCAAAGCTATCTTCCGTGAAGAGTGGAAAAAAGTTGTAGGTGCTGATGGTAAACCACTGTTTACCTCAGATGCTGCCACAGCAACTGCTTCAGCTGCAAAATAGTCTAATGATGATTAACAGTTAAAAGGGTTATGAATGTCAAACTATACGTAGAGCAATAAACAAGTTAATGCTCTACGTTTTTTTTTCAAATTTCTAGAATTAGTAAACTAAAACTATTTTTTGATGGCTGGGTTCTTATGTCGGATTTACACGCAAAACTCGCAAAGCAAAAACAATTAGACTGGTTGTTTGTCAACGCGACTCGTCTTTTTGCGTTTATCGTGCTGTTGTTGTTAGGTGGTATCTTAATCTCACTATTTCTTGGCGCATTGCCAAGTATGAAGGCGTTTGGCATTAACTTTTATACCAGTAAAGACTGGGATACAGGGATGGATGTATACGGCGCACTCGCACCAATCTATGGTACGTTGGTGACTTCTATCATTGCTATTTTGATTGCGGTTCCGGTAAGTTTTGGTATTGCCATGTTTTTGACAGAGCTTTGCCCCAATTTTTTAAAACGTCCTTTAGGGATTGCCATTGAGTTGTTAGCGGGTATCCCTTCAATTATTTATGGTATGTGGGGATTTTTCGTATTTGCGCCTTGGTTTTCAGAACATATCCAGCCCTGGCTGATTGACCATTTGGGTGATGTGCCTTATGTGGGTCGTTTATTCCAAGGTGCACCGATGGGTATTGGTCTGTTCACTGCAAGTTTGATTTTGGCTGTCATGATTATCCCGTTTATTGCATCAGTCATGCGTGATGTTTTCTCAATTACCCCAAAGATGCTTAAAGAATCTGCTTATGGTTTGGGCTCAACCACTTGGGAAGTGATGCGATACGTGGTGTTGCCTTATACCAAAGCCGGGGTGATGGGCGGTATCATTTTGGGATTGGGTCGCGCATTGGGCGAAACGATGGCAGTCACCTTTGTTATTGGTAACGCTTATAACGTCAGTCCAAGTTTGTTCCAGTCAGGGGTGTCAATCACTTCGGCATTGGCAAATGAATTTGCAGAGTCTGAAGGCTTGCACCAATCATCGCTACTACATTTAGGTTTCTTACTATTTATCATTACCTTTATTGTACTGGTGATTTCAAAATTGATGCTCAGTCGTATGGATAAAAATGCGGGTACTAAATAAGGACGCTGGGGAATACTATGACTACTACCAACATGAATCGTAACAATGCCATTTACAAACGCCGCCGTCTAAGCAATGCTTTAGGACTGGTATTTGCCGGTTTGTCCATTGTATTTGGCTTGACCTTCTTAGGCTTAATTTTATTCAAATTGTTTTTATCAGGCTCGCATGCGTTATTGACCATGCCCATTTTTACTCAAGACACGCCATCGCCAAACGAAATTGGTGGTCTTCGCAATGCGATTATCGGCTCAATCATGGTGACAGGATTGGGGCTTGTAGTCGGCACACCGATTGGTGTCATGGCAGGTATTTATCTGGCTGAATTTGCCGAAAACAGCTGGCTTGGTAAAGTTACCCGTTTTATGAACGACATTTTGCTATCAGCACCATCGATTGTGATTGGTTTATTTATTTTTGCTTTGATGGTACAAGGTCGTAACTTCTCAGGTTGGGCAGGTGCAATGGCTTTAGCGCTATTGGTTATTCCTGTGGTGGTACGTACCACCGAAAATATGCTCCGTTTAATTCCCAATACATTGCGTGAAGCCGCTTATGCGTTGGGTACGCCAAAATGGAAACTGGTAACATCCGTTACTTTACGTGCTGCCAAAACTGGGGTATTAACAGGTATCTTACTGGCATTTGCGCGTATCTCGGGTGAGACTGCACCCTTACTATTTACCGCGCTCAATAACCAATTCTTTAGTACCGATATGGGTCAACCCATTGCCAACTTACCAAACGTGATTTATCAATACGCCAGCCAACCATACCCTATTTCAAACCAATTGGCTTGGGCAGGTGCGTTACTCATCACCTTAGCGGTATTAACATTGAATATTTTGGCACGTGCGCTAAGTGGTAAAGAGCAATCATCACATTGATGATCAATAGAAGATTAAAGCTATTTGCTAGTATCAAACAAATTTTATTAAGGTATTCATCATGACCGCAAAAATGCAAATTCGTAATTTAGATTTTTATTACGGTAAATTTTTAGCCCTTAAAAATATCAACATCGATATCGCTGACAAAAAAGTCACCGCGTTTATCGGGCCCTCAGGCTGTGGTAAATCAACGTTACTGCGTACCTTTAACCGCATGTATGACCTCTACCCAGGCATGAGTGCCACGGGCGAAATCAACCTAGATGGACAAAACATCTTGGATAAATCGGTGGACGTCAACTTGCTGCGTGCTCGCGTGGGTATGGTATTCCAAAAACCAACGCCATTTCCGATGTCAATCTATGACAACGTGGCATTCGGTGTGCGTCTGTACGAGAGCTTAAGCCGCGCTGAGCTAGACGAGCGCGTTGAATGGGCGCTCAAAAAATCGGCACTATGGAATGAAGTCAAAGATAAACTTAAAGCATCGGGTCTGTCATTGTCGGGTGGTCAGCAGCAGCGTCTGTGTATCGCCCGCGGTGTGGCAACCCGTCCTGAAGTATTGCTACTAGACGAACCCACCTCGGCACTTGACCCTATCTCAACAGGCTCAATTGAAGATTTGATTTCAGACCTAAAAAATGATTACACCATCGCCATCGTCACCCACAACATGCAGCAAGCGGCACGTGTGTCTGACTATACCGCGTTTATGTACTTAGGCGAAATGATGGAAATGGGGGATACCGACAAAATGTTCACCAACCCAGACCGTAAAGAAACTGAAGAATACATCACGGGTAAATTCGGCTAAGCTATTTTTTCGTTATTGGCTATCTGCACGTCATTTAGCTCATCACAATACCTCGCTGCTGCGGGGTATTTTTTTGCGTAAACTTCCAAGCTCAATCAGAGCAAAATAAATATTGATAACGATTCTCATTTACCCTATAATTCGCCAATTGTCATTATTTTTTTTATTATTTATTCGTATTTACTTTTAAGGATGTTTTATGTTGCGCCGTACTTTTACTTTATCAATATTACCCCTGACGATATCTGCATTACTCTTGACGGCTTGCCAAAAAACCGAGCAAAAAACCGATGTAGCACCTGCTGCAAGTAGTGCCGCAACAGCGCCTGCAACGAGCAATGCTTCTGCAGTCACAGCGTCAGCGCAGAGCTCAGTTGATATGAGTAAAGAAACGGCAGAATACAAAGCTTGGGTACAAACCCAAATTGATAGCTTGCTCATCGATACCCAAAAATTTGTCGCACTGCTCGCAGCAGGTAAATTAGAGGAGGCGAAGGCGTTATACCCAAAAGCACGCATGTATTTTGAGCGCTCAGAGCCGATTGCTGAAAGTTTTGGCGACCTTGACCCACGTATCGATAACCGTGAAGCCGACCTTGAGCCCAATGAAGTATGGACAGGGTTCCATGCGATTGAAAAAATCTTGTGGACACAAAATACCACCAAAGGCACCGAAAAACTGGGCAAGCAACTGATTGCAGATGTCAAAGAATTGCACGCCAAAATTCCGACGGCAGAGGTGACAGGCGACTTGATGGTGCAAGGTTCAGTAGATTTGCTCAATGAAGTCTCAACAAGCAAAATCACCGGCGAAGAAGAAATTTTTTCGCACACAGACTTGTATGATTTTAAAGCCAATATTGAAGGTGCTGAGAAAATATTTGCCATTTTAAAACCAAAAATCCAAGCCAAAAACCCAGCTTTAGTCACGGAGCTTGAGCAAAAATTTGGCGCAGTCAACCAACTACTTGCCAAACACCAAGTCGGTCAACAAGACTATAAATCCTATAAAGAGTTAACCCCTGCAGATACCAAGGCGCTAGCCGAAGCGGTGAATAAACTCGGTGAACCCTTAGCGCAGATGGGCATTGTATTGCAATAAGTCAAAGGTGAAGCAAAAATTGCTTCACTTTACGGTTTTAGGGTGGCATAAAAAGGTCAGTACGGTGTTAGGGGCAGCATGAAACATAGTAAATTAGATAAGCAAGCGCAAGAAACAGGATTAGGACCAAAAACGTCCAATCGTCGCAGTTTTTTACGCCAATTTGGTGCGCTCAGTGTCGCAGGCGCAGGTTTAGCTGTATCAGCCTGTCAGCAAAAACCAAGTGAAAACTTACCTAACTTGCAAGCTTTGGATGGCAATCAGTCCAAAGATAGCGATAAAAACGAAAATCCTAAACATGCCGGTAATGATGCCAATACTACCAAAAATAGTTTTGCGGATGTCAAATATGATTTTTATGGCGAACACCAAGCAGGCATTACCACGCCGTCACAGCGTAATATTTATTTTTTGGTGATGGATTTACATACCGATAAGCTCGACGATGTCAAACAGATGTTCAAAGACTGGACAGCCTATGCGGCCAATTTGACGCAAGGTAAAAACATCAAAGCGTATGAAAAAAACCCGTTTGTGCCCCCGACCGACACAGGCGAAGCAGACAGTATGGGCGCGTACGGATTGACGTTGACCTTTGGTATTAGCCCAAGTTTTCTAAAAAAAATGGGACTTACCCATAAGCAGCCCAAAGAATTCCAAGACTTGCCCAAGTTCCCGCGCGATCAATTACGAGAAAATTTGACCGGGGGTGATATCTGTATTCAAGCCTGCGCCGAAGATGCCCAAGTGGCGTTCCATGCGGTACGGCAACTAGTTCGCCAAGCGCGTTCTAATATCACCATGCGTTGGAGTCAGTCAGGTTTTGTCGGGTTTGATACCGGCAACCATACGCCCCGTAATTTATTCGGTTTTAAAGACGGCACCGCCAACCAAAGCACCATCAAAGCGGCGGACAAAAACTTATGGGCGGACGCGCCTGATTGGATGAAAGGCGGCACTTATTTGGTCACCCGTGTCATTCAAATGCATCTTGAAACTTGGGATCGCACCTCGCTTAAAGGTCAAGAAGACACCTTTGGTCGACATCGTGATAGCGGTGCGGCGATTGGACAAAAAGGCGAATTTGACACATTTGATGTGCACGCCAAAGACGCGCAGGGGAAGGCAGTGATACCTGAAATTTCCCACATGGGACTGGCAAAACGCACAGGCGTGGAAATGCTACGCCGTTCGTATTCTTACAGTAGCGGCATTAACCCAGCCACTGGGCAGTTTGATTCAGGGCTGCTGTTTATTTCATTTCAAAAATCGCCCGAGCAATTTATCATCATCCAAAATGCCCTAGGTCGTCTTGATAAAATGAATGAATACACCACCCACATTGGCAGTGGGCTATTTGCCTGCTTCGGTGGTATTCCGCAAGGTGGCTATATTGGACAAGCACTATTTGAAGCTTAAGGTTCAAATGCAACATCCATCACTTAAAATAGACGGTTAAAATACACGCTTAAAAATAGACGGTTAAAAAGTTACTCATGATAAACATCACCCAAAAAACCTTGCTAAATTTTGGTCTAGCAAGTTCGCTGCTCATCACCACTCAAGGCTTACAAGCGCAGCAACCAACGCCTGCAAGTGCACAGATAGCGACGCAAGCCAGTCAACCAGCCAGCAAAAAGTTGAATTTAAGCCCTATTTTTATCAACCTATCCGACGCGATGGCAGCGATTAAAGCCAAGGATACTTCAAAAGCCAAGGATACCCTTGCGCAAATTCAAACAGCCTTTGATGCCATAGATGCAACGGCAAAAAATTCCACACTTGGGCAACAGACAAGCCAAGCAATTGGGCAAGCCATCAGCAACCCCACAGAAGCCAATTTATCAGCCGTGTCAAATGCGTTATATGCCTTTGAAAAAGAACAAAATCCTGTAGATTACAGCGCGAAGCGAAAAGAGTTTGCCAAAAAAATGGTACCGGCGTATGACAATCTTAATCAAGTCATACAACGGGCAGCGCCGACAGATGTCGAAGCGTTACGGGCGGCTTACAACCAGTTTAATGCAGTTTGGCTAGGTAATGAGCGGGTCGTACGCAATACCAGTATGGGACACTATGGCAAAATTGAAACATCCATGGCGCTGATGCGAGTGGCGATTGAAACCCAACCCATCAATATGGCGCAAATCAAAACCCAATCTGCCGCGCTAAAGGACGCCATCGACAGTTATAACAAAGGTGACGTAGCCGCTGTACAAACCACACAAGCTGTCACCTTGGCGGATAGTATCGAGTTACTGCGCGATGGCTTACAGGCATTTAAAACAAACGACGCAGCGACTGGTCAAGCCAAGTTAGGCGAGTTTATTAGTATTTGGCCAATGGTCGAAGGCGATGTCAGTACACGTAACCCCAGCCTATATAATCGGGTGGAAAGTCAAATTCCGCTAGTCATGGCGAAAGGTCAAGACCCTAAACAGCAGCAAACACTGCAATCGATTATCAATGAATTGGCAGCAATCAATCCAACAGCCCAATATACCGCGGTTGACTCGATGCTGATATTGCTTCGAGAAGGGTTGGAAGCCTTATTGATTGTCATCTCGCTGTTATCGGCTTTAACCGCTGCCAAACAAGTCAAAGCCAAAAAATGGGTGTATGCTGGTGTCGCTTTTGGCTTACTTGCCAGTATCGCAGGCGCGATGGCATTACAGCTATTATTCCCTGCGGTGACTTCTGCCGCCAATCGTGAGATGTTTGAAGGCGTCATCGGCATCGTTGCGGTCATTATGATGATTGGCATTGGGGCGTGGTTGCATAGCAAATCATCCGTCCAATCCTGGAACGCTTATATCAAGCGTCATATGGGACAAGCCATGACGGCAGGCAGCTTTGCGTCGTTATTTGGATTGAGCTTTTTATCCGTGTTTCGAGAAGGCGCAGAGACCATATTGTTTTATGTCGGTATATTACCCAATATCAGCATGAGTAATTTCTTAACCGGGATTGGTTTAGCGCTTGTAGTACTGGCAGCAGTGGCTTGGGTGATGCTAAAAACCTCAGTCAAATTACCGATTCCACAGTTGTTTAAAGTCTTAACTTGGGTGATTTATCTACTGGGCTTTAAGATTTTAGGCGTTAGTTTGCACGCGCTGCAATTGACAGGGTATCTACCGCTGACTGCCATGAGCGGCTTGCCAGCGATTGAATGGCTAGGATTTTACCCGACGCTACAGACATTTTTGGCACAAATCGGCTATATTATTATCCTTATTGGTATCAATCTTTGGATGAAAAACCATCAACGTCAGCAAACGGCTACGTTAGCCTAAACAACAAAAGCTAGCAAATTTGCTAGCTTTTGTTGTTTTACCAATCGATAAGAGGATAGATATGTGGATGATTAGCCCCATTCTTGATTTGTGCGGAACACATCGGCATTGATTTGTTGACGTACCGTTTGAAAATCAAAGCTGTCACGTTTTTCTGGCAGACAAAGTAGCTTAGGTAAACGTGTTAGTCCAAGCTCGCCATCAATAAAGGCATAGTGGCGGAAATTTTCGTCAATGATAATATTACACTCGAACTCTGGATAAACAATCAGCTGTTTTTGATCTTTAGCCAAACGAATAATTGACATAAAGAAGTTTTCATTGAGTTGATGACGATATTGGGTGAGTTCTTCCAAGCTATATTTGGGCGCTTTTGGTGTAATCAGCCTACGTAAAAAGCCCGACGTTTCAACTTGTTTTTGATAGTACAGTACTTCCTCTGTCAAAATATCAATGGTCGATTGTTCTTCTTCTACTTCTGTAAGCTGTTTATCCAGATACTGCATCGGTGCCATAAACAATTTTTGTTTTTGCTCGGCCTCAATGGTCACATCATTGAGATAATTTCGGATCCGATGGGTGAGCATACGCATCGATACCAATCTTAATGTGGTACGTTTTGCAACCAATGAAAAGCTAGCAAGCGGCTGTAGACAAAAATCCCGTAAGCAGTTGGTCACGTTGGCAATTAACCAATCTAAGTGATAGTAAAAAAACTCAAGGTCATTGATGTCTTTGAGCGCTATATCAAAAATACGCGGTAGTTTATTTAAAATTAATATAGAAAATTGTTTTTCAAAGTTTTGCATCCGCTCTTCAATAATAGCTTCAATCGGACGTCCATCGGTAGCTAGCGGTTTACGAATTAATGGATAAATATAGCGAATTAACAAATCTTTAGAACTATTGATAAAGATTTTTACTGCTTCATTGACGCTTCGCTCGAGTGTATACATACGCGACAATTGCATCAGTATATTAGCTTTATTGGCAGGCAGATTAACCCCCTCACGCTCGACGACGACATGGGTTAAGTAGATATACTGACCCGAAACATCACTGTCTTCGAATAAAAAACGGCGGAATGAAAAAGGATTTTGATTGGCTAAGCGTGTTGGGCCGATCAGGAACCAATACTTTGGCGTTTCAACCACCACATAACGCCGCACTACCGCCTCTTGCTGTAAAAAAACAGGGAAGCGCTCAGAAGATAATTCTTGCATATCTTGACCATCCCAGCTTCGAAACTCCCAGCCTTGAATCTGATGCTTTAAAAATACTGATTTAAAATAAGCGCGAATCATATCGGGAGTCAAGTTGCGTAGCCCTGGCGCCAGCGATATTTCAATATTGTCAATCCAATGCGATAAATCATACAAAAATGCTTGGCGAATTTTTTTGGCAAGGTGATGCTCATTTTTGGCATCATATAGTTCAATGCTGTCAAAATGATCGAGCATCGCTTCTATTTTATCTGCAAGCTCTAAGATGCTAACACCTTGGGTCGGTGCTTTTAGGAATTTGAGCATATGATTCGCCATCATCATGACTTTATCATTGCTAGAGGACGTGAGGGCTAAGGTATCAGATAATGAGATTGGACGCTGGGCTAAAAATTTCTTGCTGGTTTTATCATACATGATACCGCGGGGTACCAATAGTTGTCGAAAAACGCTATTTTGACTTTCCTTATCAAGTTTAGGAAAAATATCACAGAGAGTTTGACGCCAGTCATCGCTAAAAATGGGATCAATGGATTGCAGTCGATAAATGTCGTAATGTGATAAATCAAAGATATGTGCCATTTAAACATTCCAATACACGATAATTGTCTCTAAATGATTGGTTTAAATCCCATTATACAGAATATTAATCGATTATTGTAGATAAAATAGAACTATGGTTGATAAATTAATTTGATTTTAGCGAATTTTACACTGCTGAATTTAAATGCAATAACTTAAGATAAGGCGTAATTCTAGGACAAAATTTTATTAAAATTCGGGGCGTACAAACAAGGAGTTTGAATCATTAGGAAAAAATGGCTTAAAAAATTAGATAAAAAATCTGTATAGATATTTCTACTTAGTTTAAGCAAAAAAGGTTCTAACATTGAACCATGCTAGAACCTTTGAGCTTAATTTTGGCTAAATTTGAATTAGAAATTAAGCGGTTTTCTCGATACGCTCGCGCTGCGATTGACCTTGCCATAAGCCTTCTAGGTCATAAAACGTGCGGGCTTGTGGCATCATCACATGCACCACCACAGCGCCCAAATCAATCAAGGTCCAATCACTGGTGCCTTGACCTTCTACACCAATCGGATTAAACCCTGCTTGCTTCGCTTTCATCGAGACATGGTCGGCAACCGCTTTAAGGTGGCGGGTAGATGTCCCTTCGGCAATCACGATACGCTCCATGACTTCAGTCATATCAGCAACATCGAGTACGGTAATGTTTTTGGCTTTTAAATCATCCAAGGCATCTTGAACGATGTCAAGGCAGGTGGTTAACTGTTGGTGGGCAGGGTGTTGATTGACTAAACTAGCAAATTGGTTATCGGTCATAAATGCGTGGGTTCCATGGATTGGGTCATAATGATTGGGTTATAAGGGTAGCTTAAAATAGGATCATGACAATCCTAAAAAAAGTGCGCTATTTTAACAAAAATCTAACGCACAAGTTATCAAAAAATGTAAATCAATATCAGGCTAAACGTGTGGGGCATATAACTGATGCTCAACAATATACCGATAAACTTCCCTCGGTAAACTTAGCCGCGCTTGCTGTCGTTGTCGAGCTTCTACGCTGTATAGCCAAGCTCTGATATCACTACTGGCGATATCAGGCACGACAAACTTATCAATATAAATATGGTTAGTGGTTTGATTTATCAAGTCTTTTGGTGAATGAATGATAAAAGGCACTAGCCGATTATCAATATTTATATTAGGGGGTTTATCCGTATTGGCCAAAGCATTTTGGTTCAAAGTGTGGCTTAAATTGTGGCTAAGGCTGCCCAAGGCAGGACGGGGTAGTACCCATAGATTGGTCAGCGAAAGCAGCTCAAAGCCGCGATACCATTTATCAAGTTGTTCAACACTGTCTTGCCCAAGGACAAAAATCAGTAGGTCATTGGGGTAACGCTGTTTAAATTCACTCAAGGTATGAAAGCTATACACAGGCGGCTGACACTGCAGCTCAGTTTCATCAATCGACAAAAAAGGCACATCGTCAATCGCAAGCGCAAGCATTTCAAGGCGCTGCTGGTTGGAAGTTGGCTTGGTTTTTAAGGGCGAACCTGCGGTAGGCAATAATTTGGCGATGATATCAACGTTGGGGAAGGCGCGCATGAGCTCATGGTACACATGAGCAATCATCTGTAAATGCGCCAAATGTATCGGATCAAATGAGCCACCCAACCAGACACGAATACAGCGAGGCATTGTCATAATCAAATGCCTAATTTAAAGTTGGGGTAAAGAAAACTAAAATCCTTCATCATCACTGACACATCTTACGGTTGGTTTGCCGGTTCATCGGTTGGTACATGGCGCACAAAAATCACTTTGTGCAGAATTTTACCATAAAGCAATTTTTGGGCATAACAGATTGTAGTGCACTAGCCTAGTGGTGGAACAGTAGCCTTGCCTTGCTTGCATTTAGGCTGATATCCTGTGTGACAACCAATGGTGACAGACAACAAAAAGGTGAGTGTCAAACTCACCTTTTTTTAAACATAAACGCTTAAAATTCACCGCTATCGGCTTGAACGGCTGTGAGCGCAATGGTATAGACAATATCTTCAACCAAGGCGCCACGCGACAAATCATTTACAGGCTTGTTGAGCCCTTGCAGCATAGGACCGACGCTCACCACGTTGGCAGAGCGCTGCACCGCTTTATAGGTGGTATTGCCAGTGTTCAAATCTGGGAAGATAAACACATTGGCTTGACCTGCCACCAACGAGTTTGGCGCTTTTGATTTTGCCACGCTTGCGACACTGGCAGCGTCATATTGTAACGGACCATCAATGAGCAAATCAGGCGCTTTGGCTTTGGCGATTTCGGTGGCTTGACGCACTTTATCCACGTCTGCGCCTTCACCTGATGAACCCGTCGAGTAACTAATCATGGCAACTTTGGGTTCGATACCAAACGCTTTGGCAGATTGGGCGGATTGTAGGGCGATTTCAGCCAGCTGTTCTGCGCTAGGGTCTGGGTTGATGGCACAGTCACCATATACCACCACTTGCTCAGGCAGTAGCATGAAGAAAATCGACGATACCAGCGAGTACTGCGGCGCTGTTTTAATTAACTGAAACGCCGGGCGGACAGTATTGGCGGTGGTATGCACGGCGCCAGATACCAGACCATCGACTTCACCCAAGTGTAGCATCATCGTACCCAGCACGACGGTGTCTTTGAGCTGTTCATGGGCTTGCAGTTCATCGAGTTTGCCTTTACGGCGCTCAACCATCGGTTTGACGTACTTGTCAATCAAGCTTTCTGGGTTAAGAATCTGCAGGCCTTCAGGTAGGATGAGCCCCAAGTTCTTGGCAACCTCTTCGACCTCACTGCGTTTGGCAAGTAAGATACAATGGGCAATACCACGAGTTTGACAGATGACCGCCGCTTCAACGGTACGGGGCTCATTGCCCTCAGGCAGTACGATGGTTTTTTTGGCAGCTTGGGCTTTTTTGACCAAGGTATGACGAAAAGCCGAAGGGGAGAGTTTGCGGTTGTTGTTACCTTGACTAAAAGTGGTTTTGATCCAGTCCAAATCCAAATGTGCGGCGACAAAATCGGTGACTTCACTGGCGCGAGTGGTGTCATCGGCGGGGATTTCATGGCTGATATGGTTAAGTTTGGTGACAGTATCAAAGCTGTCAGTATCAACCAGCATCACAGGAATCCCCGTTTTTAGCGCGGGGCGACACAGATTGATAATCTTTTGGTTCGGCACGATACCGCCTGTCAGAATAAGACCTGCTAGCGGTACACCATTCATGGTGCTAAGCGCAGTTGCCAAAATCAAATCGTCACGGTCGCCTGCCGTCACCAGTAAGTTGCCACGGGTGAAAGAATCTTCAATATTAGCAACAGTACGCGCAACCAGTAAGGTATTAAGCACACGGCGGTTTTTGGCGTCACCTTCATTGAGCCATTTGGCATCAAGCTCACGAGCCACATCCCAGGTACGGGGGACACTTAAGGTATTGCTAAAAGGCACCACGCCAATCAAGCGAAATTTATCGGAGTCAAAATAAGGGGAGTGGGATTTAATCGCCTGTAACTGCTCAGCTGCCAAATCAACTTTGGCTTTACCAGGCGCGACGGGTGCTTCATCATAATGGTTGTACACGTTTTTGACGCGCATTAAAATCGTGCCTAACGTGCGCTCGCTTGCCATGCCGCCAAAATCACGGGCAAAAATATCTAACTTGTCTACCAAACTATCAGGGTTTGCAATATCGCCACTACTGACCAAGATGACTTTGGCATCTAGTGCATTGACGATGGCTAAATTCACCAATTCTGCATAACTTGAATCATTGTCGGCAGCCAGACCTTCACACACGATAACGTCATATTGCTCAGCCAATGCTTGGTGTTTGGCAACCACTTCTTCCATCAAGTCATCCAACTGACCATCCCCAATCACCCGCTCTAAGCGGCTACGGTCAATGGATGTTGGCGGGTTTAAGTTAAAGGCATGTTTTGCAAGCACGCTTGAGCTGTCATCACTCTCATGATTGGCGGTGGTATTTTGGCTAAAAGGTTTTAAAAATCCTGCTTTTAGCCCGATATAATCCAGTGCACGGATAAAACCCAAACAAGCTGAGGTCAAGCCAATGCCGCTACTGGTAGGCACAAATAAAATAGTTTGCATGATAGTTCCTATTTGTTATTTTATTCAAACTAAAAACCCTGATGGGTCATCAGGGTGAGAGGGGTTATAAACCTAAGACTTCTTTGGTTTCTTTGGCGATTTGGTATTCTTCATCGGTCGGAATCACCCACAATTGCAGTTGGCTGTCGGCTTGGTGGAAACTGCCTTCTACGCCACGAGAGAGCTCGGCATTCTTATCAAGGTTCGCTTTGATGCCAAAATGCGGCAAGTTTTGTAAGATTTTTTGGCGAATGGAGGCGCTGTTTTCACCGATACCACCGGTAAATACCAAACCAGTAAAGGTCGGTAATGCACAGCTGAGTGAGGCGATATAACGGGCTGCTTTATAACAGAAAATTTCGATGGCAAGTTTGGCATCTTCGTTGCCTTCGTTGGCGGCTTGCTCCACCGTGCGCATATCACTTGAGATACCTGAAATGCCCAACAACCCGCTTTGTTTATTTAAAATTGTATCAATTTGGTCAAGGCTATAGCCCAAAATACGGTGTAAGTGAATATGCAAACTTGGGTCAACATCACCACTGCGCGTACCCATGACCACGCCTTCAAGCGGGGTCAGACCCATGCTAGTGTCCAAGCTTTTGCCATCATACACAGCGGTTAACGAGCAACCATTGCCCAAATGCACGGTAATCCAACCATTGGCTTGGTCATGAGGGGCTAGGCTGTCAGCGCGGTGGCTGACATAGGCGTGTGAGCTACCATGAAAGCCATAGCGACGGATATAATGCTCATTGTACAAATCTTTTGGAATGGCGTAGCGGTAGGCTTTGGCGGGCATGGTTTGGTGAAAGGCGGTATCAAACACGACCACTTGCGGTAAATCTGGGTAGATTTTTTCCACCGCTTCAATACCTAAGGCATGGGCGGGGTTATGCAGTGGTGCCAATACTTTTAGCCGTTTGACTTCCGCCAAGACATGGTCATTGACTTTTTCAGCATGAGAAAACTCACGTCCGCCATGGACCACACGGTGACCCACGGCAACGGGTTTGTAAGCTGCTAATAAACCTAATATTTTTTGCAGCGCCCATTGGTGATTGGCGCCTGCCAAAGAGATTTCGACTTTTTCCCCATTGAGGTCGGTGTGTTTGATACGCGCCGTATCTAAGCCCAAGTTTTCTGCAAGACCGGCAACGCGCTCGCTGCTGTCATTGCTTAATAACGCGTATTTGATTGATGAAGACCCACAATTAAGTACTAAGATCGGATTTTGCATGGCTGTTCCTTTAGACAAGATCTTGTGCATTCCTTGCAACAAGCCCCTTCCTAACTGGATTAAATTTTAAGCTATCCTTGCCTTAAGTAATTTATTGTAAATTAAAAAAAATGTATTGTGGTAATTTTTTGCCAAATTTTTGTTGTCATCACTATAGCGAAAAAGCATACCACAACAATGAGGGTGTCAACAAAATGAAAAATTAACAAAAATCATCGATTTAACGCTCATCTTTAGTAAGGTGAGAAATAAGGTGAGATAATTGCTTATAAAACGCAAAAAAAGCTACAATAACCCTATCGCAAATTCTATTTTTACACTTATTTTTTTTCTTAAAATTAAGGGCATTCATGCAAATTTCAAAACTATCCCCAACAATCGCCGTGCTGACGGTGATGTTGGCAACCAATGTGCTGACAGGATGTGGGCAAAAAGGGGCATTGTACCTACCCAGCAAAAATAGCCAACAAGTAGTCGATGCGGCTGCCAAACCGACCAGCACCACTGCCAATGCCTCTGATACCAAAGTTGATGTCAACATCCAAGACCCCAACGTCATGATCGACAATAACGCAACATCAGCGCCTCACTCAGCGACTACGCCATCTGTGCCATCGGTTGGAGGTAAAAATGATTACTGATGATGCAGCCGCAAGCTTAGCGATCAACCCGACCGAACACGTCAAGTCAATCAACTGTCTGAGTTATGATGGCACTGCCTTGATGATGGATGGCGTCAGTCTTGCAGATATCGCAAAGACCGTTGGCACACCGACCTATGTGTATAGTCAGCAGGCGATTTTGGCAGCTTATAAAGCTTATGATGATAGTTTTGCTGAGATTGACCATCAGATTTGTTATGCGGTAAAAGCCAATAGTAATCTTGCGGTATTAAACGAACTTGCCAAAGCAGGGTCAGGGTTTGATATCGTCACAGGGGGCGAGCTTGCGCGGGTTTTGGCTGCGGGCGGCGACCCCAAAAAAATCGTATTTTCAGGACTTGGCAAAACCGCCGAAGATATCCGCAGTGCCCTTGAAGTAGGGATTGCTTGCTTTAATGTCGAGTCAGAAGCCGAGCTGTACCGTATCAATGCAGTGGCAGGCAAACTACAGCAGCAAGCGCCAATTTCGCTACGCGTCAATCCCAATGTCGACGCGCAAACCCATCCATATATCTCCACAGGGCTCAAAGAAAATAAATTCGGCATTACCCATGAAGATGCGCCCCGTATCTACCAAATTGCCCATGACCTACCGCACCTAAAAGTTGTCGGTATTGATTGCCATATTGGCTCGCAGTTGACCCAAGTTCAGCCCTTTATGGATGCATTGGACAAAGTCATTGAGATGATTCACGCACTTGCCAAGCAAGGTATTGCGCTTGAGCATATTGATTTGGGCGGTGGCTTGGGTGTGCAGTATATTGACGAAGACGTTGCAAGTATTGAAGAATTTGCGCAGTTACTCTTACCCAAACTGAAAACTTTAGGCTTAACCCTCTATCTAGAGCCAGGCCGTAGTATCGTTGCCAATGCAGGCGTATTGTTGACCCGCGTGGATATTTTGAAACCTACCGAACACAAAAATTTTGCCATTGTCGATGCCGCGATGAATGATTTGATTCGTCCGGCACTTTATCAGTCAGAGATGGCGGTCATTCCCACACAGTTGAACTCACCGGTTGAAGCCAAAGTTTGGGATATGGTCGGGGCAATTTGTGAGACAGGCGATTTTTTGGCAAAAAACCGTGTGTTAGCATTGGCTGACAATGATATCTTAGCCATCACAGGCGCAGGGGCATATGGGTTTGTAATGTCGAGCAATTACAATAGCCGCCCACGTGCTTATGAAATCTTGGTCAAAGAGGGTCACGCCCATGTCATTCGCGAGCGTGAAACGGTTGAGAGCCTTTGGCAAAACGAAAAATTGGTAGATTAAATCTATCCTGTAAGGTTTGCTGGCAACGCTAGGCCTTATTTGTCCCGCTGAGCCCAAAACCTTAGCCACTGAAACCAAAACCTTAGCAACCGAGCCCAAATTTGCTTGACTTGCTAAGGTTTTTTTGTTCCCCAATTACCTTATAAAAAATTAGCTATCATGATAAGATAGCGTGTATAAATCAAAATAATTTTAAGGAATAACAATGTTAATTGAATTTACCAAAATGCATGGACTGGGGAATGACTTTATGGTCATTGACCTGGTCACACAGCGGCTTCACTTGACCAAAGAGTTGGTAGCGTTGTTAGGGGATAGACACTTAGGCATTGGCTTTGACCAGTTGCTGATTGTTGAGCCGCCAAGCCGCCCTGATGTCGATTTTCGCTATCGTATTTTTAACAAAGATGGCAGTGAAGTGCAGCAATGCGGCAATGGCGCTAGATGTTTTGCCCGTTTTGTACAAGCGCGTAAATTGTCATTTAAACAGCGTATTCGGGTGGAAACCGCCAGCGGTATTATCATCCTTAGCACCGATGATTATGGCTGGGTAAAAGTGGATATGGGTAAACCAAAATTTGAGCCCGATGAGATTCCTTTTACCCCCAAAACCATTACTAAAGTTCAAAATTCTTATCGGCTCAATGTGGATGGTACGCCTGTGACACTCTATGTGGCAAATATGGGCAATCCCCATGCCGTCATCAAAGTGGATGATGTATTGACCGCCGAGGTGGAAAAACTCGGTAAAGCGATTGAGAGCCACCCTGCATTTCCTGAGCGTGTCAATGTGGGGTTTATGCAGGTAATGAATAATCGCCATATCAGGCTACGCGTCTATGAGCGTGGCGTGGGCGAAACGCAAGCTTGTGGTACGGGCGCGTGCGCTGCCGTTGCGACTGGGGTGCGTGAAGGCTGGCTAGATGAAGGCGTGGATATTCGCGCCCAGTTGTATGGTGGCAGTTTGGCGATTCGTTGGCAAGAAGGCTATCCTGTGTATATGACTGGTCCTGCGACCTTTGTGTACGAAGGGGTGTTTAGTCCTGAGGGTTTGATGGCAGGTGCGGGGCTGAAATTTGCGCCAGCACAATCAAGTGAGGAACATCGCTCAGACGAGGGACATCCTTACCATGAATAGCCTCCAACCTCGCTAACCGACACTATGCCAACTAGCCGTAGCCTAAGCCAAGGCAAAAATAGTCAAGGGAAAAATCAGCGCAACCGTGTAGGCAAATCAGCAAACGATGATTTGCCCACCCACTTAACGCCGCATGCGGCAGAAGCTGTGCTCAACACCGATGACCAAGCTTTAGTAGATCGCTGGCTTGCTGAGCTAAGCAGTAAGCGTTATAGCGCAGCGACCATCAAAAGCTACCGCCAAGCGCTACAGCCTTTTTTGGCGTATTGCTATGAACAACATACCGAGCTTTGTCACATCACCCGTCAGCAGTTGTCAGACTTCCTAATTCAACGATTGGATGTTGATAAAATATCCAAATCCAGTAGTCAATATGAACTAACCGTGTTGCGTCAACTTTATAAATGGTTGATTGCTCAGCAGCTGATGACACTAAATCCCACCACAACCATACGTCTCAAACGCGCCCCGAGACCCTTGCCCACGTTACTTGATATCGATGTATTATCCCAGTTATTAGACCAAGCTGCGCCAGAAGATAGCCATGAAGCGCGGCTATGGATTCGCGATAAAGCCATGCTAGAATTGCTGTATGGCAGTGGTTTACGGGTCGGCGAGCTAGTAGGACTTAATATGTCTGATATCGACAAATCACAGCGGCTGTTGCGAGTACTGGGTAAAGGTGGAAAAACGCGCATCGTACCGATTGGCGAAAAAGCCTGGCAGGCACTCATCAACTATTTGCCGCATCGCTCGCTATGGGTGGAAGAGCAAGACCCTGCGGTATTTGTCAGTGAGCGTTATGGGACGCGTATCTCAACACGCACCGTGCAGCTGCGTATCAAGCTACAGGCCAAACGTGCCGGTATCGCACAAGATTTATACCCGCATTTGCTGAGACACTGTTTTGCGTCACATATTTTAAGTGATAGTGGTGATTTGCGTGGTGTTCAAGAATTGCTAGGACACAGTGATATCAGTACCACACAGATTTATACCCATTTGGATTTTGGGCATTTATCGCAAGTATATGACAAAGCACATCCCCGCTCACGGCGATAGCTCACGACGATAACAGGCAGGTTAAGCAGTAATATTAAACATGAAAAAAATATTAAGCTTAAGCCTAGCCACATCAGTCTTAGCCATCTTAAGCATTTACCGCGCGGGTCAAATGCTCAGAAGTACGGCGAAGATTAAGGCTCAAGATAATCGCTAAGCCACGCAGCATCTCAACACCGATACGAGGATAATCTGATAACAGTCGCTCAAAGTCAGCGCGGGACAAGGTGACAAGCGCACACAGGCTGGCGGCTTTAATGGTGGCCGAGCGAGATAGTAAATCTAACAGTGCCATTTCACCGGTACTTTCGCCCGCCCTAATCTCGCCAACTTTAATTTCTGCCCCTGAAGGGCTGTATTTAATGACTGATAGCTCCCCAATCAGCAAAAACGCCATAAAATCGCCATGCTCGCCTTCCGTAAATAATACTTCTTGCGGACTCAACTGTTTAAAATGCAATGAGTTCTCGACCACTTGAAACATATAAGGATCAAGACGGCTAAAGATTGGACTATTCTTTAAATATTCAAAAAGTGGATTATCCATTTTTCGCTTACGGATCGTTAGGTATTATTTGCTATGATAGTCAATTTTTGACATTCGAGCAACGCAATATTCTGCCGAGTTATTTGCTGCGCATCCGCATCAAAGTCGGCAAAAATCACGCTCGGGGCTTGCTGTAATAGGGTTGTTTTATTAGTATTTTGGTCAGCATTTTTGTCAAGCTGTTGGCGACTATCTGACGCAGCCAGCCAGCTTGCCGCTTTGGCAGATAAAGGTAAATGCGCTAAATTGTTAGTGATATCGAAATCTCGGGTTGCTGCATCATTTGCTATGTCGTTTGCTGCGTCGATTTTTTGGGTGAAAACGCTCTCACCATCACTGCGGATAAATTCGCTATGCCCCCAAGTGCTACGAACGTTGCTAGGCGCTGAGGGATTGACCACATGGTCACCTGTTTGACCTGCGCCAATAACCATGCACTGACTATCGAGCGCCCTTGCGGTGAGTAGGGCGTGCCAATGTGCTTTACCTGTTTGGTAAGTAAACGCCGAAGGCGCGGTCAATATATCTGCACCTAGTTCGCGTAGTTTGACTGCAAGGGTGGGGAAGCGAATATCAAAACATACCATCATGCCGACTTTGCCAAACTCGGTATCCGCCAAAATCAGCTCATTACCGGCTTCGAAGGTTCTACCTTCATCATAGTTGCCTGTGCTATCATTGACGGTAGCTTTGAACAAATGAATTTTGTCATAGCGCGCTAAGCAATCGCCTGCAGGATCAAATAATAGTGAGCTTTGCCGAAGTTTGCCGTCAGCCACAGGCGTACCGTCAGGTCGATACGGGCAGGGCAAGGTTCCTGCCAGTAGATACACACCATAGTGACTGGCAGCCTGTGCCGACCAAGCTTTTAAGGCGTCAAAATATTGACTGGCAAAACCCTGTTTGCCAAAACAAAAAGCGTTTTCTGGCAAAATCACCATGCGGGTGCCGCGTTCACTGGCAATTTTAATACCTAATTCAATAGATTGAAGATTTGCTAAAATATCGGTCTGGCTATTGAGTTCAACAATCGCAAATTTTGTCAGTTTTGTCATGGTGTGATTTCGTAAGCAAAAAATTTAGGGAGTTTGTGGGTGCTGCAGCTAAGTAAAGTTAAGCTAAGCACAGTTAAGCTAAGTGCAGATAATTAATATACGGCTGAATGTCAAAAAATACTAGCATATCTTGTTGAAACAATACTAAACTAGCAACCTAGCAGAGCATGAACACACCATAGACACACCATCTAAAACAACCTCATTAGAATAAGGCTTAAAAAAACGCGTTATGAAAATTGGTATTGGGGCAAAGCTAACGACGGGGATGACACTCACCCCACAAATGCAGCAGGCAATTCGCTTGCTGCAATTATCGAGTCTTGAACTTGAACAAGAAGTGCAGCTTAAACTCGATAGCAACCCACTGCTTGAGCGTGAAGAAGAGTGGGAGACGTCTTATGAAGACGCTGATAACCTACCCGATGGCGAAAACTATCCCGAACAAGACATGGATAACGACTATGACTATGACTATGACTATGACGATGATGACTATCAAGTAGAAGGTGTTGAGTTGTCTGAAGTTGATTTGGATGACTATAACCGCCATGAAACTGAGGGGTTGGAAGATTATCTAGCGTCGGATGATTTTTATCCTGCTTCTGCTAGCCAAGATTATCCCGAGCACAGTGAACCCTCGGCAGTGCATGAGTATGCAAGTCATAGTCCAAGTGATAGTTATGGGGACAACAATAACAATAGGGACAGTTATGCAGACAGCGATTACCGCTATGATGAGGAATTTGGCTTAGACGGCATTGATAGTAGCGAGCATCTTAGCAGCCAGCAAATCGATATGCCTGTGGATGCACAGTGGGATGATATTTATAGCTATGAATCTTCGGCAGCCACGGGCATTGATAGCGAAGACAGTCAGGATGATTATAAACTTGCTACGCAAGGAAATATTCAAGATTATGTCCGTTGGCAACTGAATTTAAGACGACTCTCCACCATTGATATGCTGATGGCGGAGTATCTGATTGATAGCATGGACGAGCGCGGTTTTATCACCTTATCAAATGATGAACTATTTCAAAGTTTTGATACCATGTTGTCATTTTATCAAGTTGAAAACGTGGACTTGGCGCTTGAAGACATTGAGCTTGTGGTTAAGCAAATACAAAACTGCGAGCCACTGGGCGTTGGCGCGAGAAATTTGGCAGAATGCTTGCTGATTCAGCTCAATAAATTGCCGAGTGATACCCCCTCTTGGCAAGCAGCCAAGCAAATCTTGATGCATTCAGAGTTTTTTGCCAACAATAACATCAATGCACTGCTTAAATCATCCAATCTTGATGTCTCTGAGATTCAGCCTGCGCTTGCCTTATTGCGCACATTAAACCCCAATCCTGCACTGTCTTATGAAAAATCACAGCGCCAGCTAGATAAAGGCATTGAAAGCTACGACATTCCTGATGTCATTGTGGTGCAGCGAGGGCAGCATTGGGAAGTCAGCCTAAACCCAGAAACCTTGCCAAAACTGCGTATTAACCAAGTGTATGCCAAGCTTGTCAATCGCAATGACAACAGCGAGCAAGGCGTTTATCTAAAAGAGCAGCTGTATGATGCGCGGCTGTTTATCCGTAGTATCGAAGAGCGTAATCAAAATCTCCTAAAAGTTGCAACTTGTATCGTCAAACGTCAGCAGGCTTTTTTTGAGCAAGGCGTCATGGCAATGCAGCCGATGGTACTCAAAGATGTGGCAGATGAAGTGGGTTTGCATGAGTCAACCGTTTCTCGTATCACTACTAGCAAAACCATCGTTACCCCCAAAGGGCTATTTAGCCTAAAATATTTCTTTTCCAGTCAAGTCAGTAGTGATGAGGGGGAAGGCGTTTCTTCGACCGCTATCAGTGCGATGATCAAGCAAATGATTGAAGCAGAAGATCCCAAAAAACCGCTATCTGATAGTAGTATTATGAAGAACCTGCAAGATAAAGGTATTGATATTGCCCGCCGTACCGTGACCAAATACCGAGAAGGTATGAACATCGGTTCTTCCACGCAGCGTAAAGTGCGGTTTTGACCGCAATGTTGTGATTAGAGGGTCAGTCAAAATCTTTTCTAGCTGAATTCTCAAATTTAACTAAGCCGTCAAATATAACTAAATTTTCAAATATAACTCAGCTTTTAAATTTAACTGAATTTTCAAATTTAACTCAACTCTTGAACTGTTAACAAATCTCTTGGTATTTTGCTAAACAGCAATGGTTGATGGCATGCCTACCTTTTTGCATAATGGATTCATAAGGGATAAACCTTTTACGCAGTAACATGGCTCTTTTAGCAACTTATCTTGGTACACAGGTATGCTTGAACACTATAATTTGATTTTACTTTTTTTAGGGTTGGCGTTTTTAATCGGGGCATTCTTTCCTATGCTACCGCGCAAGCTTTCGATATCCCTACCTATGATACAAATTACCTTTGGCGCACTGCTAGGGTATTTTTTTATGGGGCTGCCTAGAATTAATCCGCTTAATTATGGCGTTCCTATCGAGAAAGTTACAGAAGTGGTGGTGCTGATTTCGTTGGTTGGTTGTGGTATCAAACTCGATAGTCCGCTCAATTGGAAAACGTGGCAACCGACCTTAAGGCTGTTGGTGATTGTGATGCCAGTTGGTATCGCCGCGATGGCATTGATGGGACATTACATTTTTGGACTCAGTATGGCGGCGGCTATTTTGCTCGGTGCGGTGCTAGCGCCAACCGACCCTGTATTAGCGGCAAGCATCCAAGTCGGTCCACCCAATTCCGAACGACAAGAAGATGTGACCCGATTTACTCTCACCTCTGAGGCAGGTCTCAATGATGGACTGGCATTTCCGTTTGTCTATTTAGCGATAGCCATTGCTACCGCTGCGTCTCTCAATCAAGGTTTTGGTGCAGAAGATTGGCTGCATTGGTTGGGCTATGATGTGTTATGGCGAATCATTGCAGGGGTGGCGGCGGGTTACTGTGTCGGTAAGTTTTTGGCAAACTGGCTATTTACCAAGGCATATCCCGATAAAGTCGAGCAGAGTTATATGGTGTTAGCCTTGATGTTACTGGCTTATAGCATCACTGAGTTCGTGCATGGTTATGGTTTTATTGCGGTATTTGTCGCCGCGTTAACCCTTCGGCGCTCGGAATGTGAACATGAATATCATCAAGGCTTGCATGATTTTGCTGAGCAAATTGAAGGTTTGCTGATGTCGCTCGTGATGGTATTTTTGGGACTGCTAGTGGGTCAAGCATTAGCGAGTGATGTTACCCTTAGCTGGCAAGTGTATGTGGTATGTTTGGCGTTTATATTTTTGATACGTCCCATCGTGGGTTATTTTAGCCTAGGTAAAATGGGAATGAGTCGCAACGAACGCTGGGTAACGGCAGGACTGGGCATTCGCGGGATTGGTACATTGTATTATATCGCCTATGCGATGAATAAAGGCGTATTTACCAGTGATGAAGCGCTAAAAATTTGGGTGATTTGTGTGGTAATGATTGCAATGTCAGTGTTTTTACACGGGCTAACCGCCAATCGTTTATTAGCCATGACCAAAAATTAGTGCAACGCAAAAATAAAAAAGCGGGTAACTTACCCGCTTTTTTTACGCTGATATGATTAGCCACCACCCACCGCTTGCACCACTTCAATGTTCATACCATCTTGCAAGGTGACATTTGCCAATTGGCTTTTTGGAACCAATTCACCGTTGATTTCAACAGCAAAACGACCTTGGGTTTGCCCCATTTCATCCAATAGTTGTAAGAGGTTTTGATGTAACGTTTGTTTGACGTCACCATTTAAAGTCACTTGTGGCATTATTTCGCTTCCTGTTTTGTTACGCTCTCTGTCATGGTTAAATAGGGTTAAACTGATGAGGTGTGCTTAGCAACACTGATAGCAAGCCAAATCCATGCAATAATAAACAGCGTGCCGCCAATCGGAGTAACGGCGCCCAACCAACGTGGCATCCCCAAAGCCATCAAGTACAGCGAGCCTGTAAAAAGCACAATACCCAGTTGCATCACCCACGCGATAGTAGGCGATGTGAGGTTTATACGCAATAACATACCAACAATCAACAACCCAAGCGCGTGATAAAAAAAGTATTGTGTACCCGTTTGCCACCAAGCCATCTGCTCGGCTGACAAACGCGGTTTAAGTCCATGTGCGGCAAACGCCCCACAGGCGACCGCCACTGCCATATTTATCGCCCCAATACTTAGCCAGTTCATGACAGTTAATCCAACTGCAAATGGGTATTGGCTAGCATGGCTTCTTTGATTTTATCCATGGCATTTTTTTCAATTTGGCGTACCCGTTCCGCTGAAATATTGTACTCTGCCGCCAACTCGTGCAAGGTCGCTTTTTGCTCATTGAGCCAGCGCTGCTGTACGATATCCCGCGAACGATCGTCTAAGTCTTCCATCGCTTCCATCAAGGCTGAATTGTTATTTTCTTCCCAATCAGCATCTTCTACCATATCGGCTGGGTCAGCCGCATCTTCTAAAAAATACTGCGGTGCATAGCGACCTTCGTCTTCATCATCACTTTGTGCTTCAAACGATGCATCATACGAAGTCAGCCGGCTTTCCATCTCTAATACTTGTTTGACGGTAACATTTAAGTCTTTGGCAATCGCTTCGGCTTCTTCCAGCGTTAACTGGTTATTGGTTTTTTTCAGTGAGCGTAAGTTAAAAAATAGCTTGCGGTGCGCTTTGGTGGTCGCGACTTTGACGATACGCCAGTTGCGAATCACAAACTCATGGATTTCAGCTTTGATCCAATGTACGGCAAAAGATACCAAACGTACGCCTTTGTTTGGGTCAAAACGTTTCACCGCTTTCATCAAGCCGACATTGCCTTCTTGAATCAAGTCACCTTGTGGCAAGCCATAGCCAGAGTAACTGCGCGCAATGTGAATCACAAATCGCAGATGCGACATAACCAGCAGCCGAGCCGCTTCTACATCCCCTTCATCGGTATAGCGATGCGCTAGCTCCTGTTCTTGTTCTGCCGTTAAAATAGGAATTTGATGAACCGCGTTGATATACGCGCCTAAATTCACTCCAGGGGCAGATAACGCAGTCGGCATGGTAGGAACAAGGGCATTGGTCATGGCTTTCTTTTGACGGGGTCGCGATGCAGTCTTTCGTGGTTTTTCAGCAAACTCATCGTCATAGTCGTCATCAGCCTCATCCACTAATTCATCATAGTCATCATAACTATCAGGGAGCTGTGTAAGGTCGATATCGTCGTCACCTAAGCTATCAAAGTCTGGCTCGTCAAATTCATCGCGTTCGTCATCGTCGATGTCATCAAAGACAGCGTGTGGATCGCCACCCAGCTTATCGTCAAGCTTGGTCGATTTTTTTGCGTTGGCAGTCTTTTTTATTGTCGTTGTTTTGGTCTTTGTAGCCATGAAATAGCCTGTCAATTGTCCTTTAATTTCTGTTATTTAGTATGCCTTAAAGCCAGCTTTTTTGTAAGAGGCGTTTAGCAACTTTTGGTTATGATCGAGTGAAAGATTGTGTCTGTTGTATTTTCAGACGGTGTGATTGATGTCTGTTGCACCAGTGTATATCCGGCATGCTGACAAAAAGCTGCGATGTCACGCTTGCTGTTAGGATCGGTTGCGGTCACATACACCGCATGACCCAACGCGGTCTTTTTTAGTGCCATTTTAAGTTTAAGCAGCGGCATCGGGCAGGCGAGTCCTTTACCATCCACATAATGCTCAATTTGAGCATTGATGTTGAGATTGTTATGTTCGCCTGAGCGAAACAATCCCCAATCTTGGCAAAAGGCGTCATCCGATAGTAAGGCAGGATTTAGCGTAATCTGAGAAGAATCCGTCATGGTAATAAAATCGCTACTTGAAAATTCAAAGTGTGTTAGATGGTCATTATAGGCTAAATTACAAGTGCAGACGATTGAGATAAATCAAAGTTAGCATTATATTTTTGAAAATTTAAGCTTTATCATGCCCTTAGTGGTCGGTAGATTGTAGCAAGATATCATTACAAAATTTGGCTTTTTAAAGCTGCTGAAATTTGTATATTGAGCAGTATTATTTAGCATTTACCTTTTTTAAACACCATTTTTTTAAACATCATTCTAAGCTAATTCGCTGTCAAAGGTCGCGCATGCCCATCAATCCACTTACTAGTTATTTATCTGCTAGTTATTTATTTAGAAAAACGCCCGTAGTAGCTGTATTAAGTACCCTATCAACGGGCGTGCTTGCTGTCGATAGCTTCTCCTATCAAAGTGTGCCCACTTTTAATTCAGTCATGATTGCAAGTGCTGAGCCTACCCAAGTCAATGGCCAATTAGCCTCTATGGACAATGGGCAAGCGCTCATCGATACCGAGCAAAATCGCCAAGTCGGTGAGTGGGCACTTCGACAAATCAACGGCAATGCAGCGCTGATAAAAGACCCTTGGTTGCAGCAATCGCTTGAACAAATTGTGTGGCAAATCAATGCAGTAGCAGGTCTCAACGCACCCATGGGGCTAGTGATTATCAATGACAAGCAAATCAATGCCTTTGCGGTACCGTCTGGGCTTATCGGCATCAATGTCGGTTTGTTGGATAAAGCCAAAAGTCTGGATGAAATAGTGAGCGTCGTTGCGCATGAGATTGCTCATGTTAGCCAACGTCATTATCAACATCGCAACGATGAAAAAACCAAACAGCTACTGATGCAGGCAGGCGGTCTTTTGGCGGGCGTGGCAGCATCCAAAGTCGGAGATGGTGATGCCGCCGCTGCTGTTATGCTAGGCTCTCAAGCGATGTCTGCCAACGCTGCTGCTTCCTATAGCCGTGGTCAAGAGCGAGAAGCTGACCGTATAGGCATGCAAATCATGAACCAAGCAGGTTATGATGTCAATGCCATGCCCAGTTTCTTTGCCACCCTAGACCAACAAAACCCTGTCAAAAGTAACACCTTGATTCCCAGTTTTATTTTAAGCCATCCGCTCACCGCAGATAGAATCAGTGAAGCAAGGGCACGAGTCGTAACTTACAAGCGTGATAGCCAGGCTAATATGGCGTCAAACCGTTATCAACTTATTCAACAGCAGCGTGCGCAACTGTTTGAACAAATCCAGTGGCGTGCTCGCTACTATGGCTATCTAGTCAACAAAGCCGATTTGGAGCAAGGGGCAAAAACGAGTCAAGGTGCCAAGCTTGCGCTGATTAATTATTATCTCGATAACGGACAACCCAAAGCGGCACAAAGTTTAATGCAGGATTTTGACGAGGACATCAACACGCTCGCCAATCCCCTAGCAGTCGTGACATTTAGTCAATTAGCTGCGCAGCAAGGCAATGTCGATGTGGCAATCGCTAAATTGCAGCAACTCGCTTCTGTTTATCCTGAGCGCGCAGATGTGCCACGCTATCTGAGTGACATTTATTTAAAATATCGACCTACTGCAGAAAGTGGTCAAAAAGTATTAGCGCTGCTTCAACCCTTATCCAAGCAAAATCCCCGTGACGTCATGTTGTGGGATCGATTGCAGCAAGCCAGTCAACTAATCGCAAAACATCGTAGCGGTGATGAGCAACTGATTTATCGCATCAATACGTTACGCTATCGCGCGTATGGCGAGTTATGGCGCAATGAGCTAAAAGACGCGGTGACATCACTGACCCAAGCCAAATCGTTAGCAAAGCAGCTACCTAGTAACCAATCTTTGCTGGCACTGCTGAACCAGCAAATCAACCAAGTGCAAGACGCCAATCAGTTTAAACCATCTTAACCATTAGACGGCTAACGTAGGTTCATTATCCGTTGGCGCATCCTGCTCGGGTAGCGCCAACCAACTGGCAAGTTTTAGTGACAGTTCTTCGAGCCCAATTCTATCTTGGGCAGAAAATAATTGAATACTAAACGGCAATTTTAATTTATTAAGCTGATTGCGGGTTTGCTGTAGCGTGTTTTTGGCAGCGCCATATTTGAGCTTATCGGCTTTGGTTAATAGCACATGAACTTCGAGCTCACCGTCTTTTGCCCAGTGTAGCATTTGTTCATCAAAGAATTTTAGTGGATGGCGAATGTCTGTGAGCAGCACTAAACCAGCGAGACTTTTACGCGAAATTAGGTATTTTTCCAGCTCTGACTGCCATTCTTTTTTCATCGCCTCGGGCACGGCGGCATAGCCATACCCTGGCAAATCCACCAAACGCTGATCCAAATTGCCCATATTAAAAAAGTTAATCATTTGGGTGCGACCTGGGGTTTTGGAGGAGCGGGCTAACTGGCGCTGCTGGGTCAATGCATTAATGCAAGAAGACTTACCAGCATTTGAGCGGCCAGCAAAAGCAACTTCGCGACCCGTATCGGCAGGACACAGTTTGAAGGTAGGGGCAGACAGCATAAATTGGGTTTGATGCAACCAGCGTTTTGCCGCATCACTATCGTCAGTAATCGCAGTTGGCGCAAGGGTGTTAGTAAAATCCATCATCAGCACATAATCTTAATGTTAAAGCGCTATTGTATCAGCAAATACCCATAACCCAAAATTTTGAGCACTTGCTACCGCTGTTTTGTGAGATATTTTTTGTAGTGAAACCCGCTTGGCAACCTGCAAATGACTTTTACATGATTATCGAGATATGGCATAATAATCAGCCATATCAATTATTCGATTATGGTTTTAATCATCACTATCACTGTAATTGACAAAACCCTAGGTGTTTCAAAGTCATTAAGCTAACTTAAATGTCGTATTAGCCATATGATTAGCGTTCATTAGTAGGGTAGCCTACAAATTTTGCAGACAAGCGCATGGTTGTCTTGCTATAATATTGTAACTTAGTAGATACATTCACCAGTGTCAAAGCAATAAATATGTATGATGATAACTGGGTGTTGCTTTGATATTGTAAGCAATGCCTTTGTCGCTAGCTCATTGTGAGTCATAACCAACACGCTTTAGTAGGAATTGTTACCGATGAAAAAAATACTCACTGCCGCAAGCCTTTTAATTGCCAGCGTAAGCGGTTCTGCAGCTGTTACCGTACCAAAATATGACATTGCCAAAGGTAAGGTTATTGCTGAATCAGTTTGTGGTGCTTGTCATGGCGTCAATGGCGTTAGTACTGTTCCTGCACAGCCTAACCTTGGCGGACAAAACGTCAAGTATCTCTATAAACAGCTAACCGAATTCAAATCAGGCGCGCGTGTCAATCCTATCATGTCAGCGCAGGTGGCAAAATTAAATGACCAAGATCTGGCGAATGTTGCAGGTTATTATGCAAGCCAACCACGTTGGGGGGTAGGTTATGCCAATCCCGCTTACGCAGCAACGGCGCAAAAATTGTATTATGGTGGTAATAGCACACGCGGTGTGATTCCTTGTGCAGGCTGTCATGGTGGTAAAGCCAATGGTAACGATTTAGCCGCTTTTCCACGTATTGGGGGTCAGCATTCAGCCTATATCGCGACCCAATTAAAACTATTCCGTGCGGCAGGTCGTGAAGACGAGGTGACCGACCCATCACAAGTGCGTGTGAATGATGCCGCTAAAAAAGGCGATAAAGGCATGATGCAAATCGTGGCATCGAAATTATCAGACAATGATATCAAAGTATTGTCTGACTATATCAGCGGTCTACACTAGTATTTAGCGGTATATCATTTAGCCAAGCTTAGCGCTTGGCTTTTTTATTGTCTAAAACCAACCAAACCAATAGTAAATTTTATTGGCAAATTAACTGGTTAATAAAAGCTTAGGGGTAAAAAAAGAGCCACCGAAGTGACTCTTTTGTATGCTTATTAACGATTAATCGTT